>DASYCK010000217.1:0-15199 GCA_036500205.1 Polyangia bacterium
CCAGGGTCAGCTCCTTGGCCGTGCGGACGTGGTGCACCTGCATCCCGCGATGGAAACGCCCCGAGCAGACGCGCACGAAGGCGATGCGATCGCGGTGCTGGGGGTCCATGTTCGCCTGGATCTTGAACACGAAGCCGGTGAAGCGCGGCTCGTCGGGCTCCAGGATTCCGGTGGAGGTCTTGCGCGGGCGGGGCGGGGGGGCCAGCTCGACGAAGCGGTCGAGGAACGGCTCGACGCCGAAGTTGCTCATGGCGCTGCCGAAGAAGACCGGCGTGACCTGGCCCTGGCGGAACGCCTCGAGATCGAAGGGGTTGCCGGCGCTCTCCAGCAGCGCCAGTTCGTCCATCAGGCGCGCCTTGCCGGTCTCGCCCAGCGCCTCGGCCACCATCTCGTCGTCGAACGACGTCTCGGTCATGGGGGCCCGGCGCGAGCCGGCGCCGGCGCGTTCGAAGGTGAGCAGCTTGCCGCTCCAGCGGTCGCAGACGCCAATGAACGACGTGCCCGAGCCGGCCGGCCAGGTGACGGGGCTGCAGGGGATGCCCATCACCCGTTCGATCTCGTCCAGCAGGTCGAAGGCGTCGCGGCCGCTGCGGTCCATCTTGTTGATGAAGGTGACGATGGGGATGCCGCGCATGCGGCACACCTGGAACAGCTTGATGGTCTGCGGCTCGACGCCCTTGACGCTGTCGATCAACATGACGGCCGCGTCGGCGGCGGCCAAGGTGCGGTAGGTGTCCTCGGAGAAGTCGTTGTGGCCGGGGGTATCGAGCAGGTTGACGTGGCGTCCCGCGTAGGTGAACTGCAGCACGCTGGTCGAGATGGAGATGCCGCGCTGCCGTTCGATCTCCATCCAGTCGCTGGTGGTCTGGCGGCCGCTGGCCTTCTGCTTCACCGAGCCGGCCAGATGCACGGCCCCTCCGTACAGCAGCAGCTTCTCGGTCAGCGTGGTCTTGCCGGCGTCGGGGTGCGAGATGATGGCGAAGGTGCGGCGTATGTCCACCGCGGCGCGCAGGCGATGCAGATCCGGATCCATGAAGGGGGCGTACGTTAGCATCTTCGCGAGAACGGAACGTCGGATGTCGACAGGACCCCTCGAATCGACGTAAATAGGAACGATGAGCCGCGGTTTCGAGCGAACGAGGGCGATATCGTCGATGCGCGTGTGGTCATGAAGAAGGCGCGGGTGTTGGTTCTGTTCGACACGGACGACGCGCCCCCCGCGAACCAGGATTTCAGCAAGCACATCGAATCGGTCGACGAGGCCGAGTTCGACGTGGCGCGCGCCCTCATCGCACGCGGGCACGAGGTGCGCTGTCTGGGATTTCGCGACGACATCGATCAGCTGGTGGCGGGCCTGCGGGCGCAGCCGTGCGACGTGGTGTTCAACCTGTCCGAGCGGTTCCGGGGCGAATCGGCGCTGGATTACACGGTGGTGGCCATCCTCGACATGCTGGGGCTCCCCTTCACGGGGGCCACGACCGAGGGGTTGATGCTGGCCCGTGACAAGGCGCTCACCAAGAAGGTGCTCGCCTATCACGGCATCCTCATCCCGCACTTCATGGTCTGTGCGCTGGGCCAGCCCATCCAGCGGCCGAGCGACCTGCGCTTCCCCCTCATCGTGAAGCCGCTCGACGAGGACGCGTCGGTGGGCATCGCCCAGTCCTCCGTGGTGCGCGATGACGAGGCGCTGAACAACCGCATCCTGTTCATCCACGAGAAGATCGGCACCGACGCCATCGTCGAGGAGTTCATCGACGGCCGCGAGCTGTACGTCGGCGTCATCGGCAACGAGCGCCCCAAGGCGCTGCCCCCCATCGAGATGGTGTTCAAGAACGAGCCCAACGTCGAGGGGCGCATCGCCACGTTCAAGGCGAAGTGGAGCGTCAAGTACCGGGAGAGCCGCGGCATCGAGAACATGGTGGCGACCGATCTGTCGAAGAGCCTGATCCAGCGGCTGTCCGACGTGGCGGTGCGCACCTACAAGGCGGCGGGGCTGCGCGACTACGGCCGCATCGACGTGCGGCTGGCCCACGACGAGGCGATCTACGTCGTCGAGGCGAACCCCAATCCCTACCTGGCCGACGGCGAGGATCTGGCCTGGGCGGCGGAGGAGGCCGGCTACCCCTATCAGGACCTGATCGAGAAGCTGGCCGAGATGGCGCTGGGCCGCGGCCGCAAGACCAGTTAAGAAGACCGGCTAGTCACTTCCCGCTTTTGTCGGCGGGCGGGCCTGACAGTGGCGGTCGATGGTGGCCAGGAGGCGGCTCACGTCGACCGGCTTCTCGAGCGCGTCGCTGGCCCCGATCGAGCCGGCGATGCGTCGGATGTTTGGATCACCGCTGACCACGACCACCGGCAGCGCTCGCAGCGCCGGTGTGGCCATCATCATCGCCCGAAACCGCTGCGCGCTCATGCCCGGCGTGCGCAGGTCGAGCAGCACCAGGGCGGCCCGCTGTCCGGACAGCAACCACTCGATCGCCTCCTCGGGCAGCGTGAAGACGGTCACGCCATGCCCCTCGTCGCGCAGCACCTCAGCCAGGGACTCGGCGAATTCCTCGTCGTCTTCGACCAACACGATGTCGCAAGCCACCTCACCGATCTGTATCGAAGGAGGAGAACCCGCAAGCTCGAATCGCGCGCCAGCTCGATGAACGTGCCGGCCGGCGACGATCATCGATGGGTCAGGCGCACGACGAACAGGGGCCTGGCGACTAGCTTTCGCTGCGCTTCGAGGCCGGCCAGCGGTCGCCGCATCTTCCGGGCGCCACCACGGGGTGAACGTAGGATTCGATCGAGGGGTTCGTGCCGCCGCCTCCGCCTCCCAGCTGCTCGGCGCGGATCGCCGAGGCGCCCGGCTCGGTCACGACGATGAGCACGAAGGTGCGCCCCCCGGGACCGCCCACGGCGGCGGCGTTCATCAGCAGCTCGCGCGACTCGAGGACCAGCGGGGGCAGGCGCAACCGGGCCAGGTCGTCGCAGTCGGTGGCGAAGGTCCAGGCGTGGCGCCCCATCTCCTGGACGGCGCGGAGCCCCACCGCGTGGGCGGCGGTCGCCAGCGACTCGTCGCCGCGCGCCACCGCCACCACCCCCTTCAGCGCCGCCGGGCGAAGCTCGGGGACGATGCTGGCCTCGGGGAGGCCGCGGGCCTTGCGGTCGTGGGCGACGTGGTCGAGCACGAGCTGGGTCGAACCGTTGGTGGCGGGCTGCGGATCGTCCCGGGTGAACGTCTTTCCGAGACAGCCCAGGCCGGTGGTCATGGCCAGCCAGGCGCCCAGGGCGAGACAGAGCAGACGGGGCGAGCGCGCGTTCGGGGCGAAACGGGGGAGCTTCATGAGGGCCGTCCAACATAGTTCCGGCCGGAACACCCCGCAAACGCGAGGGCGCGCCGAAGCTCCGGGCGTAATTCTTGAATGAGGGCGGGTGACCGCTACACTGAGGTTCGAATGGCGACGCGTACGAGAGCGGGGCGCGACGGCGGCCGCTCGGGCAAGACGGGCGCCGATTCGTCATCGTCCCGAAGCGGGGGCAGAAAGTCTACCGTGGCACGTCTCCTTCGCGCGGCCGTTGGCCTCGGTCTTCTCGCCGTCGTGCTGGGGGGGGCGGGGCTGATCGGCCTGTTCGTCTACTTCGGCAACGACGCCCGCCTGCCCGCCGTCGAGTCGTTGCGGGACTACCGGCCCAAGCAGGTGACCCGGCTGCTCGACCGCAACGGCGCCGTGATCGCCGAGCTGGGCGCGGAGAAGCGTACGTTCGTCCCCTACGCCGAGATCCCCAAGATCCTCATCGACGCCGTCGTCTCCGCCGAGGACGCCGATTACTGGCACCACGACGGCCTCGACTACCGGGGCATGGTGCGCGCGTTCGTCGAGAACGTGCTGCGCGGCCGTACCGCGCAGGGGGGCTCGACGATCACGCAGCAGGTGATCAAGACGTTCCTGCTGACGCCCGAGCGAACCCTGCGCCGCAAGGTGCAGGAGATCATCCTGGCCCGCCGGCTGTCGCAGAAGCTGTCGAAGGAGCAGATCCTCGAGCTGTACCTGAACCAGATCTACTACGGTCACGGCCGCTACGGCTGCGAGGAGGCGGCGCGCTTCTTCTTCGGCAAGTCGGTGCGGCAGATCGACGTCGCCGAGGCGGCGCTGCTGGCCGGCCTGCCGCAGAGCCCCGAGCGGCTGTCGCCGCGCAAGCACCCCGAGGCCGCGAAGACGCGGCAGCGTTACGTGCTGGGGCAGCTGGTCGAACGCGGGTATCTCGATCGCGCCACCGCCGAGAAGCTGGCCAAGGCCCCCATCGTCATCTCGCGCGACACGGCCCCTTCGCCCGAGCTGGCGGCGGAGGCCGTCGACGAGGTGTCGCGCTGGTTGAACGAGCGCTTCCAGGATCAGCCGGTCGCCGAGCTGGGGCTGCGCGTGCAGACCACCATCGACGCCAAGCTGCAGGCGCAGGCACGCCAGGCGCTGGAGCACGGGCTGGAAGAGGTCGACGCCCGTCAGGGCTTTCGTGGTCCCGACGGACACGTGACCGGGAAGGCGCTCATCAAGCATCGCGCGGCGCTGGCGGTCTCGCGCGCCGGGAAGAATCCTCCGCAGATCTACGACGGCATCGTGGTGGCGACGGAGCGGAACCCCATGGACCCGCGCCTCGGCCAGCTCGTGGTCGACGTGGGCGGGCAGAGCGGCGTGGTCGATCTGTCGCTCGAGCCCCGCTACACGAAGGGGACGAAGCCGCTGCTCGATCGGTTCACCGAGGGGGATCTGGTGCGGGTGCGGCTCGCCCCCGATCGCGCACATCCGGACACCAAGATCGATCTGAAGAAGGTGAACCCGAACGCCGAGGGGCCGCTGCTGTCGCTGGCCCTCGACCTCGGGCCGCAGGCGGCGATGATCGTGATGAACCCGCTGACCAAGCAGATCCTGGCCGAGGTGGGCGGCTATGATTTTCGGCCGGGCGGCTTCAACCGGGCGGCGCGCGCCGTGCGCATCCCGGGATCGGCCTTCAAGCCGATCCTGTACGCGGCGGCGATCGAGTCGCGTCGGTTCACCGCCGCCTCGATCGTGAACGACGCGCCCGACGTCTACGACCGCTGGAAGCCGCAGAACTACGAGAAGGAAGAGTTTCGTGGGCCGGTGCGGCTGCGCGTGGCGCTGGCGCATTCGATCAACACGGTCGCCATCAAGCTGCTGGAGCAGGTGGGGATCCCCGCCGTGAAGGGGATGGCGGGGCGGGTAGGGGTGACGTCCCCCATCGCCGACGACGTGGGGCTGGCGCTGGCGCTGGGCGCGACCACCGTCCATCCGCTGGAGATGGCGAACGCTTATTCGACGTTCGCGGCGGGCGGGCTGCGCGCCGATCCGGTGCTGGTGACGAAGGTGGGGGACGAGGTGATCTCGCCGGCGGCCCCCGTGGCGGCGATCTCGCCGGACGTCGCCTACGTGGTCGTGTCGCTCATGCGCAGCGTGATTCAGGAGGGGACGGCCGCGTCGGCGGCGGGGCGGTTGCGACGGCCCGCCGCCGGAAAGACCGGCACGTCGAACGCCCTGCGGGACGCCTGGTTCATCGGCTTCACGCCCGAGCTGCTGGCGGCCGTGTGGGTCGGTTTCGACGATCAGAAAAAGCTGGGACGGGGCGAGGCGGGCGCGAAGACGGCGCTCCCCATCTGGACCGACTTCATGGTGAAGGCGCTGGCGGGGCAGCCGGTGCGCGACTTCGTGCAGCCGCCCGGGATCGTGGTGCAGCGGATCGACAAGGCCACGGGGCTGCTGCCCGCACCCGGGAAAGAGGCCGGCCCCGATGGCTTCGACGAGGTGTTCCTCGACGGGACCGCGCCGACCGAGACGGCGCCCGCGGCGGGGCAGGACCAGACGGCCGACGAGCTTCTGCTAGGGCAGTGACTTCGCCGCCGTGCGGCGGCCGAAATCGGCCGACCATTGATTATTTTGATGGTGAACTTCTACAGCACCACAACCATCAAGACGCCGTACAGCGTGAAGCTCACCAACAGCGCGGGCGCCTCACGCGCGATGACGGACATGCAGACGGAGGGCGGCTGCAACTCCTGCCACACGGAGACTGGCCTGAATGGGTCCCCTGGACGCGTGACTGCGCCGTGGCGCCTTCAGCGTACGGTGGCCAGCCACTTCTCCTTGAAGTCTGCTCCGATGCCGTCGTCGCCTTCGACAGCAACGATCATGGCTTCGACCAACTTTCGGGTCTCCGGATCGGGTTCCGGGTTGTGCTGGACGAGGCGATCGGGAAGTTCGTCATGCCGGGGCGCAAACGCCATGGGGACGACGTCGTACGCTGGCGCCAGGGTGGTCCTGCCGTCGTCGCCGATGAGCAACCCGTAGTTGCCGAGGTGCGTATCGCTGTTGCCGATCGCGGCGGAGAATGCGTGAATGCGCGCGAAACGGACGGCCTCCCCGGCGTCGATCACGGCATCGCTGACGAGTCGCCCGATCACCGAGGCAGGCCCGGTAGCCTCGCCGTATCGCCCCAGTCCCAGATAAAAGAGGGTGACGTGTCCGATCCGTCCGCCTGCCGTGCGATCGAAGCGGTCGATTTCGAGGAACCCGCGTCCACCTTGTTCGAGATAGCGCGCGTCCACTGCGGCTATCCCGGCGCCGGACAGGATCGCGGCGGCATGCGCCTCCATGCGAAGCAGGTCTGCCCAGCGACGCCCCGCTTCGCTCTCCAGCGGCGGCGTGAACTTCACGATCAGCCCTTGGCCATCTCGAAGGCGCAACGCGAATTTCGGCCGCGAACCACCGACCGACGAGCCCACCTGTTCGCTCAAGACCTGATCGACGAACGTGGGATAGTGGCGAACCGCCTCCTCGCGATCTGGTCCCGGTTGGCGCGGAGGCGTGAAGATCTCCAGATATCGCTGATAGCTTTCTTCGCCCACGATGAGATTTCCCGCGAGGTCGTGGCCGCGGCGAGAGATCGCCGCCAGCACCTGTCCCGCCGACCAAGCCGAGCGCACGGGGGGAAGGCCGAGCGCCGGGTACCAACCGGCGAACCGCGAGGCCAGAAACCCATCCGGCGCGATTTCGTCGAACACCCAAGGTAGGTCGCCCTCCACTGGGTGGATCCCCGCGTCGGCGAGGGGGAACCCCGCGCGCTCGATCTCGAGAACGTGTGCATCAGGGCGCCAGTACCCGAGAACGTCGACCGTTCCGTTCCGGCGTACCCGGCGGATGATTACGTCTTCGAACGGCACGTCTCCATCATCGCATACCTCCCCGTCCGTGGCCGCCGCGCCCGGAACGGGAATAGGTGATCCGTTGCCGGGCCACGCTCGACCACGGGGCGCGCCGCGACGACCGCGCGCTACTTGATGGGCGTCGCGCGCAGCGACGCCTTGCCGTCCTTCACGTAGACCGTGAAGCGGACGGTGCGGCAGTCGTGCTTGGCCATGAGGGCGGCGCGGTTGTCGTGCAGGCGCTGGCTGAACTTCTCCACGGTCAGGCCGGACGTCGATTCTCCGCACTGCTTCTTCGTGGCGATGAACTGCTCGTAGACCTCGCGGATGTGCGCGTCTTCTTCGACGGCCGGATCGACGGGAGCGGACTGTTGCGGGGCCGGAAACGACGGCGGCGCCGGGAAAGACGGCGGCGGCGCCTGCGGCTCGTCGGCCGGTGGCGCGAACGACGGCGGCGGAGGGGCGCCCAGGCCCGGAATTAGCGGCGGGCCCGACGGGCGCGGCGCCTGCGAGAAGTGCGACTCCGCCGCGAACGCGCTCCCCGCCTCGGGGGCGTCAGCCCCCATCGAGCCTCCGCCCAGCGGATGCGCGCCCGACAGGGCCAGCGAGACGTGCTCGAGCGCGGCGTTGATGTCGCGGGCGATGCCGCCGAACCCACCACCGTACTTGTGGTCGTCCAGCTTCGCGCCGTCGAGGCGGATCAGCGCGCGCAGCTCGGCGCGCATGCGCCTGATCGGTCCCTCGACCTCGATCCGTTGCAGCAGCAGCCCGATGGCCACGATGCCCAGCATGGTCAGCAGCAGCGGAATCCACGGGAAGCTGCCCCACTTCAGATCGCGCGCCGACGTGCTGGCCAGCAACGAGCGGACATCGGCGTGCACCGGCTTCTTCCCGATCAGCACGTAGTAGGCCTTCTGCAGGCCGGCCTGACCGGGGAACGGCGCCGCCACGGCCAGATAGGTGTCGCTGCCCACCTCGATGGGGAGCGCGGGCGTGCGCTTCAGGTTCGCGATGTCGCTGTGATGCTGCTCGACCATGTCGGGCAGCCCCGACAGCACCTCGGACGGCAAGGTCGAGGCGATGACCTTGCCCCGCAGCATCAACGCCACGTCGACGTCGAGGTTCTTTTTCAGGCGCTCCGCGAACTGATCGCCCGTCTCGGCGCCCACGTACAGCGCGCCCACGATGCGGTCGCGACTCTTCGACAGTACCGGCGCGCCCGCGACCCGCAGCAACTTGCCGCCAGCGCCCCACACGTCGTCCGACAGGAAGCCGCGCAGGGCATCATCGACCAGCTCGGCCCCACCGATGTTCTCGCCGAAGCTCTTGTCCTCGTCGCCCACCCGGGCGACCACCCGGCCAGTGGCGTCGAGGGCGACGATGGTGGCGATCCCGGCGCCCGCCAGATCCGGCAGCAGGGCCTGGATGCGGACCTGCACCGTGCGGTGCTGCACCCCCAGCTCGCCGCTGCCGCGCGACGCGCTGTCGAGCGCCTCGGCCAGCACGGCGTCGCGGCCCAGCCGGGCCACCCGGTCGATCCACTTGTGGGCGTCGACCTTCAGCATCTGCTCGGTGGCGTACTGCGCCCGATCGAGCCGCTGCCCCTCGGCCTCTTCGAGCTTTTGCACCATCGGTCGAGGCGCGGTCAAGGCGATCGACAGCGCGACACCCGCGAACAGCGCCACCAGGATGAACCAGATCTTGGAAAGAAACATGGGGGCTCCGGCTACTCCGCCGATCCCTTGGGATCGGGCTCTTTGGCTTCAGAATCGCCTTCCTTCACCTCGGGCTCCTTCGAGGCCTTGGTGCCCTCGATGCGAATCGAGACGTCCTGCTTGGCAGCGGTGTCGATGCTCTCTTCGTGGGCCCAGCGCCCCCCCGTCCAGACCTTCAGATTTGCTTTGGTATCCGGCACCCCCGGGATCGAGAAGGCGCCGCTGTCGTCCACCACCGCGTAATAAGGGGAGTCGACCACGATCACCGAGATCGCCAGGCTGGGGTACTCGGAGCAGCGGACCAGGTAGCCGCCGGGCACGCCGAACTTCTGGTGACGGAACGTCCCCGGGTTCAGCCGCTCGACCGGCATGAAGGTCTCGTCCGCCGGCACCGACAGCTCGTGGGTGATCTTGCCGGTGTTCTTGAACTCGACGACCGAGCCCGGACCGACCACCACGAAGCGCGGGGTGGCGTTCAGCGCCGAGATCTCCACGCTGACCGTCTTGGGGGGCGGCGGGTGCGCCCCGCTGATCCCGTCCAGGACGACGACGGTGCCGAACTTCTTGGCGCTGGCCCGGACCGGGACATTGCCGTTTTCCAGCCGCCAGTAGCCCTGATTCATGCGCCCCGACCGGACGCTGTCGGGAATCTTGACGGTTCCCTTGACGGTGGCGGCAACGGCGGGAAACGGGAGGGCGAGCAGCAACAGGGGGACTAGCGTGCGGAACGATTTCGTCGTCGTCATCGCGGTGGGTCGGGACGGTACCGTGTTCTCACTTACCGTGTCAAACCCCTCAGAAGCGAAGTGAGCGGTGCGCCGTTTCGGCAACATTTCGCTCCGGCGCTGCTATGTTCCCGGCCGTCATGCCGACCGGACCCAGCAAGAACCTCGAGACCTTCCCCAACCCGGCTCCCGAGCGGGACTACGTCATCCGCTTCGACTGTCCCGAGTTCACCTGCCTCTGTCCGAAGACCGGGCAGCCCGACTTCGCGCGCATCCAGATCGAGTACGTCCCCGACCAGCTGTGCGTCGAGCTGAAGTCCTGGAAGCTCTACCTCTGGTCGTACCGCGACGAGGGCGCCTTCCACGAGGCCGTGACGAACCGCATCCTCGACGACCTGGTGGCGGCCATCGCCCCTCGGAAGCTGCGGGTCGAAGGGGCGTTCAACGTGCGCGGCGGCATCTCGACCACCATCGTCGCCACGCACGAAAAGCGCGCCTGACCGGGGTGGTCCCGGGTCAGGCCGCGCACGCCTGACTGGCTACTTCTTCTTGCCCTTCTTCTTGCCGGCCGCCTTGCCGGCTTTCTTCTTTCCCTTGTTCCCTTGGGCGCCCTTGGCCGGCTTCTCCTCGGCGGCGGGGGCAGCCCCTTCCTCCGCGGCCGCCGCCGGCATGGCCGAGTCGTCCTTGGTCTGAATGATGGCCAGCGCCACCCGGGTCTCGCCCAGCAGGTCGCGCGCGCCCGGGATGCGGATCGCCTTCTCGTCGCGCTCGATCTGCTTGTCCAGCTTGTCGACGCACTCCTTGCAGCCCTTGGGCGCGAGGCGGGTCAGCGCGTACAGCAGCGCCATGTGGACGGGGAAGCGCTCCTGGTTGATCGAGGCGAGCGGCTTGAACGCCCCCAGCAGCATGGGGACACCCTTGGCGGCGTCGCCCGAGAAGCCGATGGCGAACGCGGCCTTCTCGGCCCGCGTCCAGGAGGGATCGCTCAGCTTCTTGCCATAACAGGCGAGGTCGGTCCCGCACTCCTTGGCCACCAGCATGCGGTCGAGCGCCATGCCGAACGCCCCTTCGGCGTCCTTCTCCTTGTCGGCCAGCGCCTTGAACGCGTCGAACGTCGCCGGCCCAGCGATGCGCGACAGGTCGATGGCCGCGGTGGCGCGCAGATCGGACGCTTTCTGCCCCTCCACGGTCACGTAACCGGATTTGGCGATCTCCAGCAACGTGGGGACGGCCCGGCGATCGCCCGACAGGTAGAGCCCGTCCGCGGCCGACACCCGCACCGACGGTTCCGCCTTGGGGTCCTTCAGCACGCTGATCAGCGTGTCGACGCCGGCGGGCGCCCCGATCAGGCCGAGCGCGATCACGATCGCGGTGTGCTCGCCCCCTTGCTGCTTCTCCTTCAGCTTGGCCTGCAGGGCCGGGATGGCCTTGCGGGCGCGCAGATCGCCCAGCATCGAGGCGGCCTTGAACGGGATCACGCCCGGCGTCACCTCGTCGAACTTCAGCTGCTTCCCCATCTCCTCGATGTCGGCGTTCTTGCGGTTCAACAGCTCGATCATCGGATCGATGGCGGGCTGCCCGATGCGCACCAGCGCCAGGCGACACTCCTGGAAGATGTTCGCGCCCCGGCCCGTCATGAACAGGCCCTTGATGAGGGCGGGAATGGATGACGGATCGCGCAGCTCGGCCAGGCCCAGGGCGGCCTTCTGGTTCAGCACGAAGTCCTGCTCGTCGGCCGACGTCCCCAGGATCTTCACCAGCGTGGGGACCGCCTTCTTGTCGCCGATGCGGACCAGGGCGCGGATGGCCGCCAGCTTGGCATTGTTGGCGCGCGACTTGATGGGCAGCGGCTTCGCGGCGGCGGCGATCAGCGCGTCGACGGCGTCGGTCGCCTTCATGTCGCCGAGCACCCCGGCCGCGATGGTGGCGCGGTCGAAGTCGTCGTCGCTGTAGTCGAGCGCCTCGATCAGCAGCGGCTTCGTGCGATCGTCCTTGTAGCGGGCCAGCGCCTCGAGGTGCTCGGGGCGCTTGTCGTCTTGATAGAGCGCGATCAACGCCGGCACGGCGGGGCGCGCCTTTTCGACGTCCATGTTCGCCAGGTGATCGAGCGCTTCCTTCTGGTTGCGCAGATCCTTCAGCTGTTTGGCCCAGGTCATGGGGTCGTCGGGATCGCCCGTGCAACCGACCTGGGACAACATGAACAACGGCAGTACGATCGCGAGGGCGAGCGAGAGCGAGAACGAACGCATCCTGGTTCCTCCGTCCGAGCGGGAAATCCGCAACGTAAACGCGCCGCTAGTCAACCACCGCGGGGTCCGAAAAGCCAGCGACCAAATTCTTGGAATCGCGGTGAGAAGGGGACCCCTTCGTGCGACGATGCGGCGATGCCTCTCCGCCTCGCTCGGTCGCTCGTCGTTCTCGCGTTGGCGCTTTCGGTCGGCTGTCGCACCGCCGCGCCGAATGCCTCGACGTCGGCCGTCCCGGCGGCGGCGATCGCTCCGGCGCGGGCGGTCGGGGCGCGTCCGGACGAGGTTCATCTGCTCGATCTGCGGCAGCTGACGTTCGGTGGCGAGAACGCCGAGGCGTACTGGTCGCCCAACGGCGCCGAGCTGATCTTTCAGGCCCATGGGCAAGCCGAGGCGGGGGCTCCGGGCTGCGACCGCATCTATCGCCTGCCGGTGACGGTGCCCGATCCCCGGCCCATCCCGGTCTCGAGCGGGGCGGGGGCGACCACGTGCGGATTTTTTCTGCCGGGGACGAAGGACGTGATCTTCTCCTCGACGCACCTGGGGGGCGCTGCCTGTCCGCCGCCGCCCGATCGTTCGCACGGGTACGTGTGGGCGATCTATCCGGCGTACGACATCTTTCGCGCCGCCGCCGACGGCTCGAACCTGCGCCGCTTGACGGACACCCCCGGCTACGACGCCGAGGCCACCGCCTGTCCCGTCGATGGATCGATCGTCTTCACCTCGCTGCGCGACGGCGACCTCGACATCTACCGCATGGACGCCGACGGCAAGAACGTCCGCCGGCTGACCCACGCGCTCGGCTATGACGGCGGCGCCGTCTTCGATGCCGACTGCTCCCACATCGCCTGGCGCGCCTCGCGCCCCGCGCCCGGACCCGAGCGTGACGAGTACCAGCGGATGTTGCAGCAGGGGCTGGTGCGGCCCAGCAAGCTCGAGCTGTGGATGGCGGACGCCGACGGCGGCAACGCGCGGCAGATCACCTACCTCGACGCCGCCTCGTTCGCGCCGTCGTTCTTTCCGTCGGGCCCGATGTCGTCTGAACGACGGCTCATCTTTTCGTCCAACTACGGCGATCCGAAGGGGCGCGAGTTCGATCTGTGGGCCATCGACGCCTCGGGGGCGAACCTGGAACGGGTGACGACGGCGGAGGGCTTCGATGGCTTCCCCATGTTCTCGCCGGCCAGCGGGCACCTGGCGTTCTCGTCGAACCGGGCCACGCCGCCGGGGCGGCACGACACGAACGTCTTCGTCGCGCGCTGGGACGAGAAGGTCGTGCGACGGTTCGGCGAGTCGGCGGCCGATCGCATCCTGGCCGACATCCGCTGGCTGGCCGACCCCGAGCGGGAAGGGCGCGGCGTCGGCACGGCGGGATTGCAGGCGGCCGGGACGTACATGGAGGCGGGCCTGCAGCGCGCCGGGCTGAAGGCGGCGGGCGACAGCGGCAGCTTTCGCCAGATCTTTCCGGTCCCCACCGAGATCAAGCTGGGGACGGAGACGTCGCTCGCCCTGGGCGGCGTCGCGATGGCGGCGGGGGCGTTTGCTCCGGCCGCGTACTCCGCCGAGGGGGTCGCCAAGGGGCCGCTCGTGCTGGCCGGCTACGGCATCGTCGACGATGCGGCGAAGGTGAACGACTACGCGGGGCTCGACGTGAAGGGGAAGCTCGTGGTGGTGCGGCGGTTCGCGCCCGACGGCGCGCCGTTCACGGACGGCGAAGCGCGCCGCCGCGCCGGCGATGTCCGGCACAAGGCGTTCGTGGCGCGCGAGAAGGGGGCCAAGGCGCTGCTCGTCGTCGACGCGCCTCCCCCGCCCGCCAGGGGAACGCGGGCGGAGCCAGCGACGGCGCCGGACGAGGCGGCGTTCCCCGTCTTGCGTGCCGAAGGCTACGGCGACGCCGGGCTGCCAGTGATGTTCGTCAAGCGGGCGGCGTTCGCGAAGACGCTGGCGCGCCTCGCGTCACGGCAGCCCGTGAGCGGTAGCATGAAGGTCACGCTGACCGTCGCCAAGACGCCGGCGTTCAATGTCGTGGCGCGGGTCGTCGCCGGCGCCCCCGACGCCCAACGTCTGCCCGGCGTGGTGGTCCTGGGCGCGCACTACGATCATCTGGGCCTGGGGGGGCGTCATTCGATGGAGCCCGACAGTCATCGCGCGCATCCGGGCGCCGACGACAACGGCTCGGGCGCGGCGACCTTGATCGAAGCGGCGCGCATCCTCGGCAGCCATCGGGCGCGGCTTCGTCGCGACGTCATCGTCGTCGCCTTCTCGGGCGAGGAGGAGGGCGATCTGGGCTCGACCTACTTCACGCGCACGCCGCCCGCGGCGCTGGCCATGCGCGATGTCATCGCCATGGTGAACCTGGACATGGTGGGGCGCCTCCGCGACAACCGGGTGGCCGTGCTGGGCCAGGGCTCGGCCGAGGAGTGGCCGGGGCTCCTCGCCGCCGCCTGCGGCGCGGCGCACATCGAATGCAGCGGCACGGCAGGCGGCGCCGACGGTTTCGGCGCCAGCGATCAGATGCCGTTCGCCGCCGCGGGAATTCCGGTGGCGCACTTCTTCACCGGCACGCACCAGGACTACCACCGCCCCAGCGACACGGCCGACAAGATCAATGCGGCGGGGGCGGGACAGATCGCGCTCGCCTCGGCCGCGCTGGTGGAGTCGCTCGCCAACCGCGCCGAGCCGTTGACCCCGCGTCACATCGTGGTGGGACCCACGGAGGGCGACATGCGCACCTTCGGCGCGTCGCTGGGCACCATCCCCGACTACGCCGGCCCTCCGAACGGCGCCCCCGGCGTGCTGCTGTCGGGGGTGCGCCCCGGCGGCCCCGCCGAGACCGCCGGCCTCCGTCGCGGCGACATCCTCATCAAGCTGGGCACCCACCAGATCCACAACGTCGAGGACTTCATGTACGCGCTCTCCGCCAGCAAACCTGGCGACAGCTCGACGGCCGTGGTCGTCCGTGACGGCAAAGAGGTGCCCATCAAGGTGACCTTTCAAGAGGGCCATCGGATGAAGTGACGGTGCCCCCCACCGCCGCTCGGAAGCGAGAGGGTCAGTGGACCTTGTAGAGGCGCCACCTTCCGACCTCCTTCGCCAGGGTCGGATGCAGCCCCAGGGTGGAGGCTGCCTTGGGGATCGGGTCGCCGTGAGCGAAGCCTTGCACGAGGATGTAGTCGTAGGCGTTCCCGTGGTCGTCGAGGGAGAACGGCGCCGACCAGAAGGGGGCGGGCAGGCTGTTTTCGCGGCGATAGACGAGGGGCGTGTTCATGCTGCCCCAAAGATAGGGGGTGTAGCCGTGATTGAAGGCGGTCA
>DASYCK010000218.1:0-5674 GCA_036500205.1 Polyangia bacterium
TGGGCGCGCCGATCGGTCTGGTCATCGCCGCGCGCCTCGAGCCGATCGTCGAGCACCTGAAGGTGCCCTCGACGCGTAATCCGGTCCGCCACCTGATCGCGACGGTGAGCCAGGGGCGCTATCTGCAGACGTTCTTGGCCACGATGATGCTGGCGACGGGCGGGTTCATGCTGATGCCGTTCGGCAGCACGTTTACGATGAACAACCTCGGAATCGCCAGCGCCAAGATCCCCGTCATCTACATGAGCACCGGCGCGGTGACGCTGGTCGCCGGGCCCCTGCTCGGCAAGCTCGCCGACGCAATCGGCAAGTACAAGGTGTTCGCCATCGGCTCGCTGGGTGGGGCGGTGCTGGTCGGCATCTACTGCAACCTGGGCGTGACGCCGCTGGTGACGGTGATCGTCATCAACGCCATCCTCTTCGTGGCGATCACCTGCCGGATGATCTCGGCCAGCGCGATCATCTCGGCGGTCCCCGACATGCCGGACCGAGGGGCCTTCATGTCGATCAATGCCTCGATGCAGCAGTTCTCCGGCGGGGTGGCCTCGTCAGTGGCAGGGTTGATCGTCGTGCAGGAGGCGGACGGGCGGCTTCTGCACTATCCCGTTCTCGGCTGGGTGGTGATGAGCGTGATGACGCTGGTGATGGCGCTCATGTACCCGATCTACCTGGCGGTCATGCGCAAGGCGGGCGCGGCCCAGCCCAAGCCGCAGGTGGCGGTGGCCGCGGCCGAATAGCTCAGAGGCCCGGATCTTCGGGCGTCGTAGAGCCAGCAAGCAGTCCGCGAACCACTCCGCCCAACGTCAGCGCCGCGACGCCGGCGACCAGCGTCCCGCAGACGCCGAGGACGATCGCGGTGCGGAAGGGCTCTCGATACGGGGAAGGGGGCTCGACGGCCACCGGTCTCCTCGCCTCCGCGAGGCGCTCGCGGAGAGCCGAGATCTCCGACCGAAGGCGCTCCTCCCGCTCCTTCTGCGCGGTCAGGTCACCGAGCAAGGCGAGCGCGCCCGCATACTCACCGTCGCGATCGAAGAGGGGGTTGGCAGAGCCCAGGATCCAGATCCGGGTTCCGTCCTTCCGAACGAGCTGGAGCTCCTGTCGATCCTCGACCCCCAGCGCACGCTGGTGCAAGTTGCGCTCGGTCGCCGGCCAGCGCGTCGGATCGACGAAGGCGAAGACCGGCTGTCCGATCATCTCCTCCTCGGTGTAGCCCAGGAGATCGGCGAGTCGCCGGTTCACGAAAGTCGTGCGCGCTTCGGCGTCGATCAGCCAGATGCACTCGGCGGTGGTCTCCAGGACCAGGTCGGCGACCTTCGCCCGCAGCGCCTTGGCGGCCTCTCTTCCGAGCTGCGGGTGCGTTTCGTCGGTCATGGTCCCAGCCGATGATACATACGACATCGTTGGCCCGCCCGGCGACGATGGCAAGGGGTGCGGCCGGTCACGCTCGCCGCAGGTCCGTCAGTTCGGCGTCACGTCGCGCATGCAGCGAATCGCGAGACCCTCCTCGTAGGCGCTGGTCGCGATGGTGGCGGTCGTGCTCGCGTCGTCCAGGTACAAAGACGACGCGACGGCGAGGTCGGGGGCGTCGGAGTCGTCGGAGCCCCACCAGGAGCCGCTTTGGCCTTTGGCGACGAAGCTCCCGGCGGCGTCGCGGTTCCCCCCTGGAAGCGCCGCGAAGCTCGATTGATTGGTGGCGCCGGTGTTGGGGGGAGCCCAGTGCGCCGTTCCAGTTTCTTTCAGCGCTCCGCTGGCCACTGCCGCGCCGCCCAGCGCGTCGACGAGGGCCGCCCAGACGTCGCGGCTCGGCAGGTAGAAATTCGTCGGGCAGATGTCGTCGATTCGGCTCCGCAGTTGGAGGTACTGAATGACGTACCAGTTGTAGAGGGCGCCGTAGACGTCCTTGTTGGCGATGTCGTCGTCGTACCAGCTGTAGGAGCCCGTGCTGAGATTGGCCCAGACGAACGCGTCCTCCGTGATCGGGATCGGCGTTCCGTCGTTGTACCGGGTAGCTTTCAGGTTGCCGGCCATCCACTCCTGGGTGCCGATCACCACGGTCGGGTAGGTGTTCCCGTCGACGTCGGTCGCGCTGCCCAGCGGCGGGGGATCCTGCGGCAGCGGCGGGAAATCCGGGAGCGGGATGCACGCCGAGCTGAGGATCGCCCCCAGGACTCCCACCGCCACGTGTCGAAGCATCGCGTCTTGTCGCCGGGCGCCGTCGCGCGCCAGCCGGAGATGATGCCAGCAATCGAGGGGAGCGTCATGGGGGGACGCGTCGCGCCGACTGTGGTAGTGGGGAGCATGACATTGATGCCCGTGAGTGAGCTGCGGCGCGCCCTGCGGGGGCACGGCCACCCGATGTCCGCCATCGTTCAGATCGGCAAGGCCGGGGTGACCGAGGGGGTGGTCAAGCAGGTGGAGCAGGCGCTGGCCGATCACGAGCTCATCAAGGTGAAGATCGGCGGCGAGTGTCCGACCGATCGCCACGAGGTCGCGGACCGCCTGGGCGCCGAGCCCGGGATCAACGTGGTTCAGATGGTCGGCCGGGTGCTCCTGCTCTACAAGCGTCACCCGCGCACCCCGCGCTATGAAGGCAAGCGGGCCAAGTCCACCAACAAGTCGGCGACGCGGACCAAGTCGGCGAAGCGGGCCAAGCCGGCCAAGCGGGGCGCGACGCGCTGACGGCAACTTTCAGCTCGCCCCACGTCGATTCGAATGCAGCGGCCGCCTCTCCCAACGTTGAGCCGACTTGAGGGGAGGGTGACGGCGTTATCGATATGCGACTCTCGTATTGTCCGACGCCGGAGAAGTGACGCGGTCTATTGGCGGGCCATCGGGCGGGTTATTGGCAGCCCATTGAACAGGTCAGCGAGCTAACCGACTGTCTCGGGCGTGTTGAGAGTGGTCAATAGCCGATTGTTTGTTTGTTTGAGCCTGCCCATTCTCGTCGCTCAGACGACATCACCGATGAGATAATCGGGGCGGATGGACACTGGCTCGCACGATTCGATCATTCCCGAAGCGGACTTCAAGTCGGAGGCGGCGGACGATTCAGAGGCCCGACGGGGGGCTCTCGCGGCCAGCCGCACACCGGTCGTGCTGGTCGTCGAGACGACGGCGCACCGGGTGGCCGCCATCAAGGCGTGGTCCTGGCAGCATCGCGGGATTCGCCCGCTGGTCGCGGGCACGGCGACCAGCGCCTACGAAGCAGCGAGCGGCGAACAGCCCGAGGTTGCTCTCATCAATCTCATGTTCCGGGGTGGACGCGGGATCGCCGTGGCCGTCGAGCTGCGGCGGATCGCTCCGGGCATCGAGCCGGTGTTCATCGTGGAGGACCCCTCCGTCCCGGAGGTCCAGGCGGCCAGGGACCTCGGCATGGAGCGCCTGGTGGCCGCCGCGTCCCTGGAGGACTGGTTGGACAAGGGGCTCAAGCCTCTCGCCAAGCTCGCCAAGCTGAAGCGGCAGGTCGCGGCGGCGCAGCGAGACGTCGAGATGCTGGCCGCGGGCAACGTGGTCCCCTCGGTCTCCGCCCTGTCGCTCGACGCCGCGGAACGGCGCTACCGTGAGACGTTCCTTCGTTCCAAGATGGCGACCGCGGGAGGACGCCGGGCCGCGGCGCGCTTGGCCGGTGTCCCTTACACGACGTTTTGCGTGATGCTCCGAAAGCTCGGCATCAAACATTAGGCGCCTGTGCATTGGCGCGCGCGGCCGCGCGAATCGGCGGTCAGCGCGGGCGGAATTCGTCGTCGGCGGGGAGCCGGCGGAGGACGGCGAGCTGGGTGCGCAGCCGCTGGACGTGTGATTGATAGAGGCGGTTCTCGGGCGCGAGCGCCAGCGCCTTCTCCCACGACTCGAGGGCTTCTCCGTATCGCCCTTCGGCCCGCAGCTTGATCCCGCGATCGAAGAGCTCGACGCCGGGCTCGGGGAGGGCACGCCCGTCTGGCGTCGACGCGGGCGTGCTCCGCCACCCAACCACGCTGGTTCCGCTGCGGGTGGCCGCTCCCCGGAGAGCGTCGACGAGGCTCCCGTGAATCGGCG
Source organism: Polyangia bacterium (assembly GCA_036500205.1). Classification (GTDB taxonomy): domain Bacteria; phylum Myxococcota_A; class Polyangia; order Fen-1088; family Fen-1088; genus DASYCK01. The sequence goes on from DASYCK010000218.1 coordinate 4,036, forward strand.
GTGCCTGGACGCCGGCCGGAGCCGGCGCCGCGACCGCGATCGGTCCGGACGCGATCGCTTCGGCCGGCACGGGCAAGGTCACGCGCCTGGTGTCGTCGGCCGGCGTCGATAGCCGCAGCGGTCCCGATGCCTCGATGATCTCCCGCTCGCTGAGCGCCATCCCGGAATCGTTCGAGGAGACCTCGATGACCTCCGGGACCGCCTCGAGATCCGGGCCGAGCCCCGGGATGGGAACGGGGCCTGGCGTTGCCTCGAGCAGCGTCGAGAGGGCGTCCGTCACGTCGCGTTCCCTGCTCGATGCTCCCAGCTCGCCGAGGCACCCGGCGAGCGCGGCTCCCAGCTCCCGCGCGCTCGCGAACCGGTCGCGGGGGTTGTGCGCCGTCGCCTTCCTCACCAGCGCTCCCACGCTCGGCTGGAGGTCGGGCAGGGGCGCGCAAGGATCGCAGGCGGGGCTCGAGAGGGCGGCCCTCACCACCTCCGCGTCGGAGCCCTCGAACGGGCGCCTGCCGACCAGGCACTCGTAGAGCATCACGCCGACGGAGTAGACGTCGCTGCGGCAGTCCTCGCTCTGGTGGCGGATTCGCTCGGGGGCGGCGTAGCGGTACTTGCCGACGAACAATCGCCCAGGCTCGGTCCTGGCGACGGCCCGGGCGGCCCCGAAGTCGATCAGCTTGGCGGCGCCGCTCGTCGACAGGATGACGTTGTCCGGGCTGACGTCACGATGCAAGAGGCCCATGTGCCCGCTGGCATCCTCGAGATCGTGAAGGTGTTGCAGCGCCCCACAGACGTCGCGCAGAACGTGCAGCGTCGCCACCAGCGGCAGCCGGCGGCCGCTGGCCACCATTCTCCGGTGGGCGACCCGCAGCGTGAGTCCGGGAACGTACTCCATCGCCATGAAGTAACGCCCCTCGAGCTGACCGAAGTCGAGCACGTCGACGATGTTCGGATGACTGAGCCGGGCGGCGAGCGACGCCTCGCGGGCGAACATCTCCGTCATGTCCTGCCGATGGTGAAGCTCGGAGAGCATCGTCTTGATCACGATCCTCTTTTCGAAGCCCTCGAGACCCTTGATCTTGGCGCGCCAAATCTCCGCCATTCCCCCCACGGCGAGCCGTGACTCGATCTCGTAGTCGCTGAAGCGCGTGCCTGGGACCCAGGGCGACGGCAGCTTGTCGGGCGGGCCTTGGCGGCGGTCGCGGTGCGCCGGCTGGGTGACGGGGGCGGTCTGCTCTTCGGTCCCGTCTCCGGCTGACGCCCACGGCGATTCGTTGTGCTCGCGTGTGCTCATGATCTCCCGATCAACTCGACGAGACCTGGCCCGAGGGGCCAGGTCTCGTCGAAGGGCAAGGTGGCGTTCGTGGCAGCGGCGCTCTCAGAGCGCGCGCAGGAAGGCCACGAGATCCTGCCTCTGGCCGCCGCTGAGACCGATCTGGAACCGCCGGTCGAAGTACTCGACGGCGTCCTCGATGGTCCTGGCCTGCCCGTCGTGGAAGTAGGGCGCCCGCGCCGCGAGCCCACGGAGCGGCGGGGTCCGGAATCCACCGATGTCCGCCCAGAGGTGTGAGCCCGCCGCGCGGCCGAGGTCGCAGACGGTCCGGGTCTCGTTGGTCGTCTTGTTCTGCACCGTGACCTTCGGAAG
>DASYCK010000219.1:0-32975 GCA_036500205.1 Polyangia bacterium
CCACGATGGCGCCGACGCCCAGCAGCCCGGCTATGTTGAAGATGTTCGAGCCGAACACGACCCCGGCGCCGACCTCGGTGCGGCCGTGGATCAGGGCCGACACCGCCGACGCGATCTCGGGGGAGTCGGCCCCCAGCGCCACGACCAGCCCGAGCAGGCCAGGCGTGAAGTCGAGTCGCGCGCCCAAGCGCTCGATCTGACCGGTCAGGACGTAACCGGATATCGACACCAACCCGAGTGAAGCGACGAATTCGCTGAGCAACGCGAGCCCGGACATCGGCGCATACCTTAGCACCCCGTGATCGGCGCGCCCCGTCGCAGAAGCGTGGCGTTTGGTCGTCAACAAGCATCATTGGGGATTGACGCGGACGCCACCAGTCACCACGTTGTGCGCGCGGGACGGCGTGGCGACGAGCGCGGCGCGGTCGACAAACGTGGGACCGAGAGGACGAGCACATGTCGATGACGGTGGGTGACTTCTTGTTGCAACGGCTGTCGGCGTGGGGAGTCAATCGCATCTACGGCTTCCCCGGCGACGGCATCAACGGGATCATGGGCGCGATGGGGCGCGCCGGGGACAAGTTCAAGCTGGTGCGGACCAGTCACGAGGAGATGGCGGCGTTCATGGCCTGCGCTCACGCCAAGTTCACGGGCGAGGTGGGCGTGTGCCTCGCCACCTCCGGTCCCGGCGCCATTCACCTCCTCAACGGCCTCTATGACGCGAAGATGGACCATCAGCCCGTCGTGGCCATCGTGGGACAACAGTCGCGCAAGGCGCTGGGCGGCGCCTATCAGCAGGAGGTCGATCTGATCTCGCTGTTCAAGGACGTCGCGCACGAGTTCGTTCACATGGTCTCCGATCCTGCTCAGGTGCGGCATCTCGTCGATCGGGCCATGCGCATCGCCAAGGCCGAGCGTACGGTGACCTGCATCATCGTTCCGAATGACGTGCAGGACATGGACGCCGTGGAGGTGCCACCGCGCGCGCACGGAACCGTGCACTCGGATCACGCCTACAGCGCGCCCCGGGTGATCCCCACCAACTCGGATCTGGCGAAGGCGGCCGAGATCCTGAACGCCGGAAAGAAGGTGGCGATGCTGGTCGGGGCGGGGGCCCTGGGCGCCTCCGCGGAGGTGCTCGAGGTGGCCGACCTGCTGGGCGCGGGGATCGCCAAGGCGCTGCTGGGCAAGGCGGTGGTCCCGGACGCGCTGCCGTTCGTCACGGGATCGATCGGTCTGCTCGGCACCAAGCCGAGCTGGGACATGATGATGGACTGCGACACCCTGCTCATGGTCGGGTCGAGCTTTCCCTATTCGGAGTTCCTGCCCCGCGAGGGGCAGGCGCGGGGCGTGCAGATCGATCTCGACCCGAAGATGCTGGGCATCCGCTATCCGATGGAGCTGAACCTGGCCGGCGACAGCCGCGAGACCCTGCGGGCCCTCATTCCGCTGTTGCGACGCAAGGAGAAGCGCGACTGGCGCGAGACCATCGCCGGGAACGTCGAGGAGTGGTGGGAGTTGCTGGAGGCGCGGGCCATGCACCCGGCGAATCCCATCAACCCGCAGCGCGTATTCTGGGAGCTCTCGCCGCGGCTGCCGGACAACGCGATCCTCAGCTCCGACTCGGGATCGGCGGCGAACTGGTACGCGCGCGACATCAAGATTCGCGCCGGCATGATGGCCAGCCTGTCGGGGAACCTGGCCACCATGTGCCCGGGCGTGCCTTACGCCGTCGCCGCCAAGTTCGCTTATCCCGACCGTGTACCGGTGGCGATGGTCGGCGACGGCGCCATGCAGATGCTGGGCAACAACGGGCTGCTGACCATCGCGCATTACTGGAAGGAATGGTCGGACCCGCGGCTGGTGATCCTGGTCCTCAACAATCATGACTTGAACCAGGTCACCTGGGAGATGCGAGTGATGGAGGGAAATCCCAAGTTCGAGGCGTCTCAGGACGTCATCGACTTTCCCTACGCGCGCTACGCCGAGATGGTGGGCTTGCGGGGGCTCCGGGTCGACACGCCAGACAAGCTGGGCGAGGCCTGGGACGCGGCGTTCGCCGCAGACCGCCCGGTGGTGCTGGAGGTGGTGACCGATCCCGACGTTCCCCCGCTGCCCCCGCACATATCCTTGGAGCAGGCGGCGAAATACACCTCCACGCTGCTGAAGGGCGATCCCGACGAAGGCGGGATTCTTCACCAGAGCTTCACCGAGATGGTCGCCAAGTGGCTGCCGCACCGAAAGCACAAGTAGGTGCTCGACGGGACATCACCGGGGCGCCGGTCTACGCGCGGGGCCGAAGGCGAGGACACCAAGAAGAGAGCGGCGTCGGCCGTCCACCTGAAGCTCCAGCCCGTGCACTATCCAGGGCGCGTCACGGTGACGGGAGAACGAGCGCGCGACCCCGCGACGTCGGTCGCCGTGAGGGAGCTGGAGGTCGAGCTTGGCAAGGCGGTCACGGGCGAGGTTCGCTTCGACAGCGGTAGCCGCGCCGCCTACTCGACCGACGCCTCGAACTACCGCCAGGTCCCGATCGGGGTGGTGCTACCCCGCACCGTGGAGGACGTGATCGCGACGGTGGCGCTGTGCCGCAAGCATGGCGCGCCCATCACGTCGCGGGGCGGTGGCACCAGTCTGGCGGGGCAGACGTGCAACGTGGCGGTGGTCATCGACTATTCGAAGTACATGAACCGGGTGCTGCAGATCGATCCGGTGGCGCGGGTCGCCCGGGTCGAGCCGGGATGCAACCTCGACCAGCTCCGCCAGGAGGCCAAGGTTCACGGCCTGACGTTCGGGCCCGACCCCGCGACCCACAGCCGCAACACCCTGGGGGGGATGATCGGGAACAACTCGTGCGGCGTTCACTCGGTGATGGCGCAGCTTTATGGACCGGGGCCGCTGACGCGGCACCAGGTGCGCAGCCTCCATGTCCTCACCTACGACGGCCTGCGAATCGTGGTGGGCCAGACCACCGCCGCGCAGCTTGACGAGATCGTGGCAGCCGGAGGCCGGCGCGGCGAGATCTACGCCGGACTGCGGGCGCTCCGCGACGAATGCGCCGACGAGATCCGCGGTCGCTATCCGAACATCCCGCGCCGCGTGTCGGGTTACAACCTCGACGCCCTGCTCGACGAGAATCACTTCGACGTGGCCCAGGCGCTGGTGGGGTCTGAGGGCACCTGCGTCGTGGTGCTGGAGGCCACGGTCACGCTCATCGAGGACAAGCCCGTGCGCACCCTGCTGGTCCTCGGTTACCCGGACGTCTATGCCGCGGCCGATCACGTCGTCGAGATCGTCGAGCACAAGCCGGTGGGGCTGGAAGGCATAGACGACGAGCTGATCGGCTACATGAAGAAGAAGGGAATGCACCCCGACGACGTCAAGATGCTGCCCGAAGGTAAGGGTTGGCTGATGGTCGAGTTCGGCGGGCACGACAAGGTCGACACCGACAATCAAGCAAAGAAGTTGATGGCGGCGCTGAGGCGCGGTCGGAACGCGCCCTCGATGAAGCTGTTCGACGACGAGAAGCAGGAACACAAATTGTGGGAGGTCCGGGAGTCGGGCCTGGGCGCCACGGCGCTGGTCCCCGGCATGAGGGAGACCCACCCGGGATGGGAAGACGCCGCGGTTCCGCCCGAGAAGCTGGGCGGGTATCTGCGTCAGTTCCGCAAGCTGCTCGACGAGTTCGGCTATCACGCCGCGCTGTACGGGCACTTCGGTCAGGGATGCGTTCACTGTCGCATCGACTTCGACCTGCTGACGGCGGAAGGCGTGAAGCGCTGGCTGGCCTTCCTGCGCAAGGCGGCCGACCTGGTGGTCGCGAACGGGGGCTCACTGTCGGGTGAGCACGGGGACGGTCAGGCGCGGGCGTGGCTGTTACCGAAGATGTTCGGCGAGGACCTGGTTCGCGCGTTCGGCGTGTTCAAGCGGTTGTGGGATCCGACGGGGAAGATGAATCCAGGCAAGCTGGTGGACGCCTACGGCCCCGAGCAGAACCTCCGCAAGGGTCCGGACTACGCGCCCCGACGACTGAAGACGCACTTCGCGTTCCCGGACGATGGCGGCTCCTTCGCCAACGCCACCGCGCGGTGCGTGGGCGTGGGGGCTTGCCGGCGCAGCGAGGGCGGGGTCATGTGCCCGAGCTACATGGTCACGCGGGAAGAGGAGGATTCGACGCGCGGGCGCGCCCGCCTGCTGTTCGAGATGGCGGGTGGCGATGTCGTCAAGGACGGGTGGCGGGACGAGAACGTCAAGCAGGCGCTGGATCTTTGTCTGGCGTGCAAGGGGTGCAAGGGCGACTGCCCCGTGAACGTCGACATGGCCACCTACAAGGCCGAGTTTCTCTCGCACTATTACCAGGGACGTCTCCGCCCACGCGCCGCGTACGCGATGGGGCTGATCTACTGGTGGGCCCGGCTCGCCGCGCACGTGGCCCCCGTCGCGAACTTCCTCGCGCGGACGTGGCCCTTCGCGCCGGTCGTGAAATGGCTGGGCGGCGTGTCGCAGAAGCGACGGCTCCCCGCCTTCGCGTCCCCGACGTTCCGTCGCTGGTTCCTGGGGCGCGCACCCGCCCTGGCGGCGAGCATGCCGGGGCCGGTGGGGCGGGGAGCGGACGATGCCGCGGGCTCGAACGCCGGACCCGACGCCGCGCCCCGGCGCGTGCTCCTGTGGCCGGACACGTTCAACAACTTCCTCATGACCGCAGCGGCCCAGGCCGCCGTGGACGTGCTGGAGAGCGCCGGCTATGCCGTGGAGATTCCACGTCGCCATCTTTGCTGCGGGCGCCCACTCTACGACTGGGGAATGCTCGCCAAGGCCAAGCGCCTGTGGCGGCAGAATCTGGAGGTGCTCCGGCCCTACATCCGGGCCGGGATCCCGGTGGTGGGACTGGAGCCGAGCTGCGTGGCCACCTTCCGCGACGAGTTGCTCGGGCTGTTCCCGGACGATCAAGATGCCAAGCGGCTGGCCAAACAGACGTGGCTGTTGAGCGAATTCCTGGAGAACGAGGGGTATCGGCCCCCGCCGCTCCCGCGCAAGGCGCTGGTGCACGGCCACTGCCACCACAAGGCGGTGCTGGGCATGGCCAAGGAAACATCGTTGCTGGATCGGCTCGGGCTCGATTACCAGCTGCTCGATTCCGGTTGTTGTGGGATGGCCGGCTCGTTCGGGTTCGAGGCGGATCACTACGACGTCTCGATGCTGGCGGGCGAACGGGTGCTGCTGCCGGCCGTTCGCGCGGCGGACCCGGACACGCTGATCATCGCGGACGGCTTCAGCTGCCGGCAACAGATCTTGCAAAGCACCGACCGAAAGCCGCTTCACCTCGCCGAGGTGCTTCAGCTCGCGCTCCAGGAGCGACGCAAACTGGAGGGGGGTAGCCGGCCTACATCTTCTCCTTGATTCCGACCCGCAGAAGCCACCAATTGACCGGATAGGCGGTGGCGAAGCCCAGCACCATCGCGATCTGCATCATGAACCAGAAGAGTGGGCTGCCCTTGGGAAGGTCCCGGCCGAAGAGCGTGAACCGCACCACCGCCATCCAGCCGTACATCCCGAGTTGCCAGGCGGTCAGGGAGAGGGTGTCCGCCTTGACGGCAGCCACCAGCGACGCTTTCCAGGAGAGCTGTCGCATTGGTTTGATCGTGTAGTACTGGAAGGCGATCCCGAGCAGATACGCCGCGACGTAGTCGTAGATCCAGGCACCGAACAGGGTCTGTCCCAGGATCGTAAGGGGCACCGCAGCGGCGAAGGACTCCGCTGCCAAGTCTCCCAGCGCGCAGCCGCTGCCGCAGTGGGTGGTCGCCTTCATGACCAGGGCCCAGAACGGCTGGTCTGGCTGCCGAGAATGCCCGCTCGGCCCGTCTGCGTCACGTCTCCCACGCTGAGGCATTCGACCGTACCGCCAGTATCCCCAGAGCCCCAGCGGTCCCGCCCATAGCGCCGTGACCGGCCAGACAACGTTCATGACCCACATCTTCTGGCGATGGCCGATGAGGAGGTCAATGACCACCACACCGCAGCAGGCCACGGCGGCTGCCAAGGAAATCCACGCTGCTGTTACCAGATCGGTCGCCATCACGTTCGCGAACATCCTGACCCGCCCCCCGTGCGCGTGTCCCCTCGGCTCACACCGCATACCGCGCGGCATCTTGGCGCTTCAATTCCAGACCCAGTCCGGGACGACCGAGATCCGGTGTCAAAACGCCCCCGACAGGGGACGCCGCCCCTTCGAACAGCATGTCCTCGATACGTTGGTGATCATGAAAGTATTCCAGATGCCGAACCCGACTCAGCGCGCAGCCGAGATGAAGATGCAGCGCGGGCGCGCAATGCGCCGACAGAGGCAGACCTCGGGCGTCGCAGAGCGCGTGCGCCGCCATGAAGCCCGTGACGCCGCCGCAGCGACTCGCATCGGCCTGCAGCACGTCGACCGCGTCTGCATCGAGCATGCGACGATAGTAGAACGGCTCGTATCCGTACTCTCCCGCGGCGATGGCCATGGCAGCAGGGGCACGGTCTCGCAGCAATCTCAATCCTTCGAGGTCGTCCGAGCTGACGGGCTCCTCGAACCAGCGGACGTCCTCTTCCGCGAACGACTCGGCGAACGCGAGGGCTTGCTTGCGATCGTAAGCTCCGTTGGCATCGACGAACAGCTGCGTGGTCGCGCCGATCGCCTGGCGGGCCGCGCGCACCCGTTCGGGATCGGCCCCCGGGTCACGCCCCACCTTCATCTTCACGAAGGCGAGGCCCTCCTTTGCCCAGTCCCCGAGTTGTTCGACCAGCCGCGCTGGCGTGTAGGAGGTGAATCCCCCGCTCCCGTACGCGGGCACTGATGGTCTGACCTGTCCCAGCAGCGTGACGAGCGGCAAGTCGAGGAGGCGAGCCTTCGTGTCCCACAGCGCCGCGTCGACCGCGGAGATCGCCATCGAAGCGATGCCCGCGCGCCCCAGGTTGCGCACGCCCTGCACCATGCGCGCCGCCAGCGCCGGAATGGCAAAGACGTCTTGGCCCACGACCAGTGGCTCCAGGGAGTCGCGCACCACCGCGGCAGTCGCGCTGTTCGCGTAGGTGTATCCCAGTCCGCGCACGGCGCCGGCCGAGATCTCCACCACGACCAACGTCGTTCGATCCCATTCCAGCGTCCCGTCCGATTCGGGAGCATCCGTGGGGATGACGAACACCGACGTCCTCACGTTGGCCACCGTCGGCCCACGGGATTCGCTCACCGCGCCATTCATCACCGCTCAATCTGCGCATCGCGACGCCTACGGCAAGTGAAGCCCTTGCCTTCTCGGGGGGCGATTGCAAGTTACGTGAGCGTGCAAACCATCGGTCGTAAACGCTGGGCCATCGCTGAGGGGTACATCCCGGAGGGGAGCCGCGGGCCAGCCCCCGAGTTCATCAGCCATGAAACGGCGTGCATCCTCAATGCGTCAGACGAGGATGCCCATGTGTTGCTGACGATATTCTTCGCCGAGCGCGAACCGGCCGGTCCGTACCGGCTCACCATTCCTCCCCGTCGCACCAAGCACCTGCGATTCAACGATCTGACCGAGCCGGAGGTGATCCCTCACGGCACGGACTTCAGCAGTGTCATCGAGTCCGACGTGCCCATCGTCGTTCAACACACACGCCTCGATTCGAGACAGAACGCCAATGCATTGCTCAGCACCATCGCCTTTGCTGACGGAGGATGAGATGGGACTTTGGATACGGCCCCGTGACGGCGAAGATCGCGGAAGACCCCACAGTTCCGCTGACTGTCCCCATGGTTTTCGAGGATGCAGCCACCGGCAGCAATGGGCCACGTTGTCATCATGAACCACGACCAGACCTCGAGCGTCGTCGAAGAGGACCTCAAGAAGATCAAGCGGGTGGGCCGCGGCAAGCGCGATCTCATCCTGGTCGCGGCAGTCGTCGTCGTCGGGCTCTTGATTGGCACGGTCTGGTTCGGCTTCCGGGGAAGCCACGTTTCGCAAAGTGCGGCGGCCATGACCGTCCCGGTCCCTCCTGTCGGCACCAGGGTAATTCGTCGTTCGACGACGCCGTAGCGTCCGCGGATCTCTGATCGAATGCCCGCGTCGTCGAAGAAGGCGCTCGTGGGGGCGATGGTCGCCAACCTGGCCATCGCGGCCACCAAGTTCACCGTCGGGGGCCTTACCGGGAGCACGGTCATGATCGCCGAGGGGATCCACTCCTTCGTCGACACCGGCAACTCGGCCCTCATGCTGCTGGGCGAACAGCGAAGCCGGCGACCCGCTGACGACGCGCATCCTTTCGGGTACGGCATGGAGCTGTACTTCTGGAGCTTCGTGGTGGCGATGGTGGTCTTTGGCGGCGGCGGCGGCCTGTCGATCTACGAGGGTATCCGGGCGCTGTTTCACCCGCGAGTGGTCACCGTCCTGTGGCCCAACTATCTCGTCATCGGCACCGCGGCGCTGTTCGAGGGGATCTCGCTGGCGATCGGCCGGCGCGAGTTCGACAAATATCGACGGGAAAAGTTCTTCAAGGGCTCGACGTTGTCCGTCGTGCGCGCCAGCAAGAACCCGGCGATTTTCGTCACGGTGCTGGAAGACTCCGCGGCCCTGATCGGGCTCGCCCTCGCGGCGGGCGGGCTCACCCTCGGTCACTTCTTGGCTAGGCCGGCCATCGACGCCATCGCCTCGATGCTCATCGGGATGGTGCTGATGGTCGAGGCGGCGCTGCTGGGGTACGAGTGCCGCGGCCTGATCATCGGCGAGGCGGCGCGCCCGCGCGTGATCGCGGAGGTGAGGCGCCTTCTCGCCCACCATCCGGGCATCGGAAGCGTGGAGCGGGTGCGGACACTCCAGCTCGGGCCGGACTCGGTCATGCTGGTGCTGGGCTTACGGCCTGACCCGACGATGAGCGTGGGCGACGCTGGCCGGTTCGGCGCGGCCCTGACGGCGGAGATTCGCGAGGCCATCCCCGTCGTCAAGCACATCGTCTACGATCTCGAGCCGTCCCACGATGGCGGGAACGCCAGTTAGCCGGGTCGAACCATTCCTTCGAGGATCACGTATTCGCTCGGCTTCTCGACGGTGCCGGTCTCCTCCGCGGTGACTACCAGCCGGAACGTTCTGAGTGGGGTGACCAGATCGACCCGATCCCTGGCGATCATTGTCGATCTTGAGCTGGCCCATGTTCCGGACCCTGCCCCCGTCGTCGGCGATGGACCAGACGACGAAGGTGGTCAGCGCGGGGGCCAGCTCCGTCGGCCTGGGAAGGTAGTCCACCTTCAGCGCGAGCTTGGTGTTGCCCCGGGAGTCGGTCCGCATCTTCGCGGATCCGGTCGCTGCCGGGGTTCGCTGAGAGGCGGTGAGAGGTATCGTGGCCCCGCAACCGCTTGAGGAAGGAAGCCTTGGGATCTTTCTGGCAGACCTCCACCAGCACGGGGACCAGGCGATCCGTCGATTCGACATCGAAGTGAGACCGATCTTTACAGCCACCATGAACGGCAGCCCTACTGGTTGACCGAGGATTCCGGGTACCGGTCACGTTTGCCCGCCGATGTGACCGAGGGGCGTCACCAGCAGTCCACGGCCGCGGACGCAGTCGTCTCCCGACAAGAGGGCCGAGGGGAATACCTCCCGGGGGTGGCGGCACCGCCCGTCTACCGGCTGCTACCGGTCCTGTTCTTGTCGATGATTCCAACGATGATCAAGACGAAGGCCAGCAATCTCAAGAGAAAGACGTGGTGGCGGGTTTCGGTCAGCGGGTGCAAGACAGCTAGCCCGAGCCAGTTGAGCGCAAGCACGAAGAAGGCCGTGGCGAGGAACATGAAGAGGCGGTCGCGGCTGGCGCGCCACGCGCGAGCGAAGAGGAGGGTGGCGACCAAGCATCCCAAGGTCAACGCACCCCACAGGAACTGACTCGCGGCACCGAGATTCATGGCGCATCCCAGATGAAGCCAAAGAGAAGCACGGCCACCGCCGCCAGCGCCACGCCGCCCCGCACCAGGACCAGATCGACCGAAGGAACGACGACCAGATCGAAAAAGAGCAGGGCATTGTTGAGGGCCAGTCCGGAAAAGCAGAGGCTGCTCCAGAACAGGAGCCTGCTTTTAGAAGCGCGGTATCCGCGCAACAAGAGGAGCGCGCAGGCGCTGCTGGCCAGCGTGCAGAGGATGTAGACGGTCTCAGCCATCGCGCTTCTTCCCCAGCACGAACGAATCCGCGAAGAACCGCAAGGTCCCCGTCCGGACGCGCTCGATGGCGTTGGCGCTGATGATCCTCACGATCTCGAGGGGACTTTGCTGGTACTCGAGCGCCAGGCGTTCGACGGTCTCCGATAGGTTCGAATCGCCCGGAAGATATCGGAACGACGTGGTGCTGTCGCTCCGCACCACGTCGACGAGGCGTGCCGAACGGAGCTGGCGCAGAGCGCCCTCGGCCTCGGAGGACGTGAGATGAAGCTTGGCGGCGAGGGCGGACGGCGTCCAGGCGTGACCAAGACGTTCGCGCAGGAACAGCACCACCTCCAGCTGCTCGATCGACTGGATCTTTATCGACAGCAGCGCCCGCACCTCCTGGCCAATCGGGTCATCCCCGTCCGACGGCTTATCCAAGGCGTGTTCGAGGGACCGCTGGTGCCCTCCGGCTTCCGGGCGGGGGCGTCACACCCACAGCTCCGACCAGCGTGGCGCCGCCGCGAACGCGGCATGGATCAGGCCCACGTGAGAATAGGCCTGCGGGTAGTTGCCCCACATGACGCCCGTGCGGGGCTCCAGGTCTTCCGAGAGGAGGCCGAGCGGTGATTTGATCGCGCAAATTCCCGCCATCATCGTCCGCGCTTCGTCCCCGCGCCCCAGGCGGGCCAGCGCCTCCACCAGCCAGAACGAGCACAGCATGAAGGCGACGCTGGGCACGCCGAGGCCGTCGTTGGTGCGGTAGCGCCGCAGCCATCCATCCTGATCGAGATCGCTCCGGATCGCCTCGACCGTGGCGTGCGCGCGCGGGTCCTCGGGCGACAACAGGCGCAGGGTCACGGCCTGCAACAGCGCGGCGTCGACCTCGGTTCCGCCGTAGTCGGCGACCAGACATCCCCGCGCGGGATCGATGGCCCGGTCGAGAATCTGCTCCCGGATCCGGGCCGCTGCGTCGATGAAGTCCTGCGCCAGCGCGGGGCGATGGGCGCCCACGATGCGGCTGGCTCGATCGGCCGCCGCCCAGCACATGAGCGAACTGAACGTCTGAGGCCTCGCCTCCGAGCGGAGCTCCCAGATCCCGGTGTCGGGCTGTCCGGCCACGGCGATTGCCCGCAGCGCCAAGCGCACCACGAGGTCGAGCACGGGCGGCGTCGCCTGATCACGAAATCGCGCGTCGAGAAACAGCGGCGTGAGCGCCAGCACCATCTCCCCGAAGACGTCATGCTGCTGGTGCAGGGCGGCGCCGTTGCCGACCCGCACGGGCTTCTCCCCGTTGAAGCCGGCCCACGCGGGGAGGACCTGCTCCTCGAGGTCGCTCCTTCCATCGATCCGGTAGAGGGGGGCGAGATCCAGCCCCGGCGCGGAGGAGGCGACGTTGAGCAGGAACTGCAGGAACTGCTCCCGCTCCTCGAAGTGCCCGAGCAGATGGAAGGCGCCCAGGGCGTAGTACGCGTCGCGGAGCCAGCAGTAGCGATAGTCCCACGAGCGGCCCGATGACGGCGCCTCTGGGATCGAGGTCGTCAGCGCGGCGACGATGGCGCCGGTGTCTTCGAAGCAATGGAGCTTCAAGGCGAGCGCGGAGCGGATCACCTCAGGCTGATGAATCGAGGGGATGTCGCAGTGTTTGACCCAGAGCTGCCAGTAGCGGGTGGTCTCCAGCAGGAAGCGCTCACAGAGGGACTCGAGCGGCTCCTCGACGGGAGCCCCCCAGGCGAGCACGAAGTGCCGTCGCGCGGTCAGCGCGAACGGTTCGTTTCCGAGGTAGGACAGCGCCGCGTCGGTCGTCAGGCGAACCTCGGCCTCGAAGCCGTGAAATGCGACGTGGTGGGAGCCGAGCTCGCGGCGGGGACGTTGCTTCGACCAGCCCATGATCGGGTCGCACAGAACCCGGATTCGCGGCGTGCCGGAGAGCGGTTCGACGATCCGGATCAGCTTGGTCGGCCGAAAGCTGCGCCCGTGCTGAACGAAGCGAGGCGCGAAGTCGAGGACCCGGAAGGAACCATCGGGGGCGTCGAAGCGGGTCTCGAGCACGTTCGTGTTCGGCAGGTAGCGCTGCGTCCCGAGCGCGGCGACCGCCGGGCCGATCGAGAACCGGCCCCCTTGCTCCTCGTCGAGGAGCGCCCCGAACAGGGGCGGTGAGTCGAAGCGCGGCAGGCAACACCAGACGATCGCGCCGTCCCTGCGCACGTGGGCCGCGAACTGACAGTTGCCAATGAGTCCGAGATCCGCGAGGGACATCCGGTCATCTTGGCATACAATGATTGGAAAACAAACTATTTTGTGTTAAGGCCAGGGAATGCGCCGAACGATACGGTTTCTGGTCCTCCTGTTGGCGGGCCTCGCGCTGCTGACCGGCATCGGGTACGGCGCTCTGGTGCGGACCACCCGCGATTGGTTCCAGGCTGATCTGACCCTGCGCTCCCGGCTGGCGGTCGCCTCCGCGCGCGAGAGCCTGGCTCGCCACTGGACGTCCGATCGCCCCGAGCTCACCCAGACGCTGGCGGACATCGCCCGAGACGAACGCATCATGGCGGCGGCCGCCTGCTCGCCGCAGGGAGACCTCCTGGCCGCGACGGAGTCGTACCCCCCGGAGTTCTCCTGTCGGTCGGTCGTTGATCGGATGCGAACACAGGCTCCGACAGGCACGACCTCGTGGTCGATGGCGGCCGAGTTGCCCTCGGGGCGCGTGAACCTCAGCGCGACGGTCGTTCCCGGAAATCCCCAGCCCCTGGGGGTGGTGCTGTTGGTCCACGATCTCAGCTATCTGGAACGGCGCGAGGCGACCACCCGGCTTCTGCTGCTGGTGGCCTTCTTCGTGCTCTCGCTCGGGGGGGCTGGCGTGACGCTGGTCGCGGCTCGGCTGGCCTGGCGGGGCTGGACGCTCGCCCTGCGGCGCGCCTTGCAGGGGAATGCCAGCGGGCAGTTCCAGCCGCTCGTCCGGGACGTCCGTGCCCTGGCCGACAGGCTGGCGCAAGAACACGAGGGGGAGGTGCGGGCGGGAACCTGGAGCGCGGCCCGCCTGCGGTCCGCGCTGACCCACCACTTGCACGGCGAGCGCATCGTCATCCTCGCGAACCGCGAGCCCTACATCCACGACAGGACGGACGCCGGCGTCCGGGTCCTGCATCCCGCCAGCGGTCTCGTGAGCGCCCTCGAGCCGGTGATGCGGGCCTGTTCGGGCGTGTGGGTGGCCCACGGGAGCGGCTCGGCGGATCGGGCGACCGTCGATCGAAACGATCGCGTTCGGGTGCCGCCGGGAGAGGAGTCGTACTCGCTCCGGCGGGTGTGGCTGTCGGAGGCCGAGGAGAACGGCTACTACTACGGCTTCTCGAACGAGGGGCTATGGCCCCTGTGCCACGTGGCCCACGCCCGACCCGTCTTTCGTTCCGATGACCGCGACCACTACGTGAGCGTCAACCGTAAGTTCGCCGACGCCGTGTGCCAGGAGGTCGACACCGACGATCCCATCGTGCTGGTCCAGGACTATCACTTCGCGCTCGCGCCCAAGATGATTCGCGAACGCCTTCCTCGTGCCACGATCATCACGTTCTGGCACATCCCGTGGCCGAACGCCGAACGCATCGGCATCTGCCCTTGGCGAGAGGAGCTCATCTCGGGGCTGCTCGGGTCGAGCATCTTGGGCTTTCATACCCAGCAGCACTGCAACAACTTCATCGATTCGGTCGACGCATTCATGGAGAGCCGGATCGATCGGGAGGCCACCGCCGTCATCCAGGGGCCCCGTCGGACGCTGGTGCGGCCGTACCCGATCTCGATCGAGTGGCCCGTGCACTGGCTGGCGCAGGTGCCGCCGGTCGCGGAGGCCCGGGCGCTGGTCCGGCGCGAGCTGGGGTTGGCGCCAGATATCCTGCTCGGCGTGGGAATCGATCGCCTGGACTACACCAAGGGAATCGAGGAGCGCCTGTCGGCCGTCGATGAGCTGCTGGCGCGCTACCCGGAGTTCCGGGGCCGGTTCACGTTCGCGCAGCTGGCCGCGCCCAGCCGGACGAAGATCGACCGCTACCGTGAGCTGAATGATCGTATCGAGGCGCTGGCGTCGCGGATCAATGCCAAGTGGGCGGTGGGAGACTACCAACCGATCGTGCTGCTCCGCTCGCACCACGAGCCCACCACCGTCTTTCGCTACTACCGCGCCGCCGATCTCTGCTACGTGAGCAGCCTTCACGACGGCATGAATCTGGTGGCCAAGGAGTTCGTCGCGGCGCGCGACGATGAAGCCGGGGTGCTGGTGCTCAGTCAGTTCACGGGCGCGGCGCGAGATCTCACCGAGGCGCTGATCGTCAATCCCTACGATCTCCGGCAGGCGAGCGACGCCCTGGCGGCGGCCCTCCGCATGCCCAAGGAGGAGCAGGGCGAACGGATGAAATCCATGCGTCGCGTGGTCTCGGAGTTCAACGTCTACCGGTGGGCGGGGCGCATGCTGGTCGACGCCGCGGAGTTGCGTCGAAAGGAGCGCATGTCGGGGCGCCTGGGGATGGCGGCTCACCTGGCGTCGTCCGAGGGCGTATGAAGCGCCTGCTCGTTCGCGAGAACGACGGGCTGCTGGCGGAGCTCGCCGGGTCCAATGTCCTGCTGGCCTTCGACTTCGACGGCACGCTGGCGCCCATCGTCCGCGACCGGGAAGACGCTGCGATGCGGCCCCGCACCGCCGAGCTTTTCGGACGGCTCTGCGCCCTTTACCCGTGCGCCGTCATCTCGGGCCGGAGCAAGGCGGACGTCTCGGCGCGACTGGCCGGGGCCGAGGTCAAGTACGTGGTGGGCAACCACGGCCTCGAGGCGGGGGGCGAGCTCGGCGACTTCGAGCGGGAGGTCACCCGAGCGCGCCCGCTCCTCGCCGCGGCGCTGGCGGATCAGGTCGGCCTCGACCTCGAGGACAAGCAATACTCGCTGGCGGTGCACTATCGCCACGCGCGCCACAAACGCACCGCGCGCGAGGTCATCAACCGCGCCGTCTCTCGACTCCCCGTTCCCATGCGCCTGGTGCCTGGCAAGCTGGTGGTGAACGTCGTCCCCGCCTCGGCCGCCCACAAGGGGGACGCGCTGCTGACCCTCTGGGCGCTCGCCGGGACCAGCGCCGCGCTGTACGTCGGTGACGACGCGACGGACGAGGACGTCTTCAAGCTGGAGCAGCCGGGAAAGCTGCTCACCGCCCGCGTCGGAGCGTCGAAGACCTCGCACGCGGACTACGCGCTCCGCGATCAACGCGAGATCGACGCTCTGCTCGCGCGGCTCGTGGGGCTGAGAGCCGAGCGCGCGCGGCGCTGACCGTCGTCGATCCGGGCCACCCGCCATCACCGCCAACGGGTCAGGTCGCCGGCGGGCTGGTCGAACCGCCGCCATCCGCCAGCGTCTCCGGAACGAGAGTCCATCCGCCCGCGTCGAGCCAATCGCGCGCCGCCCCCTCCCGCGTGCGGTCGACGAGCATGATCACCTCGTTTCCGTGGCGGGGGCGCCAGCGTTCGTCGACCATCGCCGCGCGATCGTTCTTGCTGCTCACCACCAGCAGCGGCAGCAGCAGGGCGCGCGGATCGTCGGGCTCGGCGCCGTCGTCACCGGGGGCACGCGGGTCGCGTCGGGTGGCGCCAGCGCTCGAGGACCACGCCGTCTCGTTTTTCAGCGGCTCGACCACTGATCGAGATCGCGAGGCGCCCCGAACAAGGTGCGCGCGGCGGTTCGCTCGACGTCCTCCTGGGAGATGCCGGCTCGCCGACGGTCGACCGCGACGTAGGCGCGCCGGAGATGAAACTCCTCCAGCGCATGCCGCCCGCAAAGGAGGTTCCCGCGGGACGCGATAGCGGCATGCCGGTTCATCTGGACGCTTTCGCCCCTGCACGGTAGCACGCAGCGAGAAGGCTGGTGGTCGGCGCGCTGTTCTCGGGGAGACATAAAATACTTGGCAAGCAAATCAAATGGTGTCACGCTTGAACGTCAGGCGCACCCGACTGGTGTGCCATCTTCGAACAAGGAGGGGACGAGCGATGCGGCACCGATGTTTGCTTCTGGTCGCGGCGGCGGGGTTGGTCGGATGCGGGCACGGAAAATTGGTCCCGGCGAGATCGGCGACCATCGTGAAGGGCTCGGACAGCGCCGCCTTCGTCGTCATCGAAGGCCTACGGTGTTCGGCCGACAGCGAGGCGTGGGAGGGGCGTCCTGGCGATCTGCCGGGGTTCGTAGCCCCGGTCAAGGTGCGGATCAGAAACCAGACCGGGGCGCCGGTCCTGCTTCGATACGAGGATTTCGCGCTGGTCGGGAAGGGCGGTCGGAGATACCTGCCCTTGCCGCTGCTGCCGCTCGACCCGGGAGATCGGGGGGCGGGGCTGACCATTCACCCGGTCTACTCGGCGAGCCGCTTCTTCATCGCCCCGAGCTTCAGCGGTTCCTATCCGACGCTCGCGCCATGGACCGCCTCTCTTCCGCGAGATGAGGGTCAGTACGGCCGCGCCTATGCAAAATGGGGCGACCACACGCTGCCCCGGAGCGTCCTCCGCGCGGGGCTGCCCGAGGGCGTCCTCGAGAACGGTGGCATGGTCACGGGCTTTCTGTACTTCGAGAGCCCGGTCCGCCGCGAAGACCGTGTGACCTTCCAGGCCCAGCTGGCGGGCGACGAGGCGGCGGATGCCGGCGTCACCAACATCGAAATTCCCTTTCGCGTCGACTGAGAGCCTGGCCCGCCACTTGGCCGTGGAGAGCTCGAGACGCGAGAATCGCTCGGAGCGGCCTCACCAGGGATGGGTACAACAAAAGAAATCTATCTGCTTGGCACGCCAATCAAAATATGGTTCACTGGATCTACCCGTGAAGCGCCTCCTCGCCCGTGCCAACGTCGATGTCCTGCGACAGTTCGCCTGGTCGAAGGTGTTGCTCGCCTTCGACTTCGACGGCACGCTGGCGCCCATCGTCGACGATCCGGGGGATGCGCGCATGCGCGCGCGCACCGAGAGACGATTCCGCGAAGTGGCGCGCCTGTATCCTTGCGTGGTCATCTCTGGCCGTGGCCAGCGCGATCTCCGCGGCCGGTTGAGCGGGGTGCCCGTGGTCGAA
Organism: Polyangia bacterium; assembly: GCA_036500205.1. GTDB lineage: Bacteria > Myxococcota_A > Polyangia > Fen-1088 > Fen-1088 > DASYCK01. The sequence goes on from DASYCK010000219.1 coordinate 17,228, forward strand.
GTCGTCGGCAATCATGGGATCGATGCGGCCCGCTACCCGGGGGCGTTGCGGGCGGACGTGCGGGGGTGGACCGCGGAGCTCGCCGGGCGGCTCGCCGGTCTCAAAGGGGTCAAGGTCGAGGACAAGCAGGTGTCGCTGGCCATCCACTACCGTCAGTCTCGCGCCAAGCGACACGCCGCGCAGGAGATCGAGCGGGCCATCGCGTCGCTGTCGGGCGTCCGGGTCATCCGAGGCAAGCTGGTCTTCAATCTGTTGCCCGAGGGGGCGCCGCACAAGGGGCTGGCCCTGCTGTCGGCGCGCGCCCGCTTCGGCTGCGACACGGCCATATACGTGGGGGACGACGCGTCCGACGAGGACGTGTTCGCCCTCGACGAGCCCGGGCGCTTGCTCGGCGTGAGGGTGGAGGAGAGCGCCTCGTCTCACGCGTCTTATTTTCTTGGCGACCAAGCGGAGATCGACCCGATGCTCGACGTGCTCCTGGCCTGTCGCGCCGCCTCGGGCGGCGCCAGGGACGCCTCGCCGATGGTGAGCGGTGCCGCCTGAGTCGCCGCCCCTCCCCATGGGGGAGGTCATCGAGTTCCTGGGGGTGATCTGGACCGTGGATCATGCCCTGCAGACCTTGTCGAAGCGCATGCTTGCGACGATGGGCGTGACGGGGCCGCAGCGCCTGGTGCTGCGCATCGTGGCCCGGTTTCCGGGGGTCCCCGCCGGGGAGATCGCCTCGGTCATGCGCCTCGATCGAAGCACGATCTCCGGCATCCTCAAGCGGCTGGAAGGCCGAGGCCTCCTGCAGCGCCGTCAAGATCTCCGGGACGGGCGGCGGACCCTCGTCGTTCTGACGGCTCGCGGGCGGGAGCTCGCCGCCGACTCGACCGGCACCGTCGAGGCGGTGGTCGAGTCGGCGCTCGCCGGGATGTCGGCCGCCGAGGTCAGCGCGGCGCGATCCGCCCTGACGCGGCTCGCCGCGGCGTTGAAGGCCGATGAGCAGGAAGCGGGCGCGACGGCGCGCGGGCCCTCGACGACGGCGCGGGCCCGAAGAGCGTCGCGTTCGCTCGAATGACGGTGACTGGCCTCGCCGCTGGCGAGAGTCCTCGTTTCTCGCTCCAGAACGAGCTTAGGGCGTCGACCGGCCGGTGGCCTCGCGGCTCTGCCGGCGCACCGACTTCCGCGCGATCACGGCACAGGCGATCCCGCTGAGCATCGCCAGCCAGGGGAGCCCGCGCGGCAGCGACGTCGTCCTGGGGTTCACCTGCACGATCTCCCCGTTGCGGGGATCTCTCCGGATCGTGACCGCAGCGCCGGGCGGAAAGTCATCGATGAACGCCCTGGCCGCCGCGGCGTCGCTCGACCACCGGCTCGCCCAGGCCGTTGCCTCCAGCGCCTGGCCGTCGGGGCCGAGGTACCGATACCGCAGCTCCGGGCGGAAGATGGCGTGGCTCGCTCCCCCAGGCTTCTCGCGCGTCGTGTCCGGGACGACCCGGATGGATTGCACCGTGGCCTCGACCGTTGGCCAGGCGGCCCGGCCACCTTGGCGGAGCGCGAGCGTGGCCCCCACCACGAACAGGACGGTGCCCGCCACCATCCAGCGTCCCGAAGCCGCGCCCAGAAAACGGGGTTTCCGGTCTGAATGCAGGGGCGAGCCACCCTCGACACCGCCCTCACGCTTTTTTCTCGCGGCACCTACGTTCATCATCGGCTCCCTCCCCGTGAGGGACGACTGTATGCGCAAAATACTTTGTATGCAAATCAAATAAGCGTGCAGCGATAGCCGTCGGGTGGTGGCCAGTGCCGGGAATCTCGCGACCACCATCGAGCTCGTCGCCAAGTGACCGCCCGTGCGCGCCAGGAAGTGGCTTCGGTCTTTCGACTATAGTCTGACGATGATCTGCTCCGTGCCGTCGCCATGACCTCCTCAACGCCGGACGGGCGCCGTGGGTCCCGCAAGGGATTGCGCATCGCCGCCGCGCTCGTGACGGCGGCGCTGCTCGCCGTCGCCGCATATCTCTGGACCACCCGCCTCGGCCCCCGGATCGACAGCGTCTCGCCGCGACGGATCTTCTTGTGGGCGCTGCTGGTTCTGTTCGGGTGCATGGTCGCCATGTATGGGTGGCGCAGGGGCAGCCTGTGGCGCCTTCGCCGTGGCATCCAGCGCGAGCGTGAGCGCCTCATTGAACGCGCCATCGAGGTCGCCGACGCCCTCCTCGGCGACGCGGTCAGGGTCGTGGGCGTGACCCTGGAGTGGGCCGTGCGCGCGGAGCTGATTCGCGACGACCTTCGCGATGTCGAGGAATACATGTCTCAGCTCGCGAAGCGTCCCCACCTGCGACAGGCGATGGTGGCGGGAGCCGACGGTCTGGTGATCGCGGCTTCGGAGCCCCAGCTGAAGGGGCAGCGCCTCGACCGCGTGCTGGCGGATTTGCCAGCCCCGGCGAGCGATGTGCAGCTCTCGCGGGGCGAGGGATTCCTGCGCGCCGTGGTTCCCGTCATGGGCCTCGAGTCACGGCTGGGAACGCTGGTGTTCGATTATGCGGTGACCGACCTTCCCGCGCGGCTGCGGGCGCTGGCCAGCGCAGGGCACGAATAGCGGTCAGTCTCCCTCCTCCGACCAGTCGAGGTGATTCAACCGGGCGTCGGCGTCGGCCCTGACAGGGCGAAGGGCGTCGTCCCCGATCACGCCCTGATGCTGCGCCTTCAAAAGGGCCTCCTTCTCGACGAGCAGCAGCGCCCGACGGACGCCCCGCTCGGTCCGCTCGCGCACTTCGCTCAGCTCGCCATGCAGGCGCGTCACGTCCTGCTCGGCCGCTCGCAGCCGGTCGTCATACTCGGTACGGAGCTTGTCGGAGAGGGCGCTCGGCGCGCCGTGGACCTCCGCGATCCCGTCGAGAGCCTCGAGCGCCGCCCGCGCGCTGAACGCCTTTGCCATGGCCCGCCCGTAGTCCGTCGATTCGTCGGTGGCGCGGACGACTCCCAGTCGTCGCAGCAACGGCCCCATCGTCAGCCCCTGCAGCAAGATGGAGAGAACGACCACGCCGAACGTCAAGGTGATCAGGAGATCGCGGTGAGGAAATCCCGAGGGCAAGGCCAGCACCAGGACCATCGATAGCCCCCCGCGGAGGCCCCCCCAGGTCAGCACCGCCGTCCACTTCAGGGGCAGTTTTTCGCGGGTCCGGCGCAGGGCCAGCGACACGAGCAGGATCACCAGCCCGCGCCCCACGGTCACCACGAGGTAGGCCACCACGATGGGCAGCCAGGAGGAGAGGAGCCTGGGTAGTCGCACCTCGAAGCCGATGAGCAGGAAGACCACGGAATTGAGGGCGAAGGCCGCGTATTCCCAGAACGTCTCGGCGGCCAGGCGCGTGCTGGGGCTCATCCCGGTGCGGGCGCCGTAGTTCCCGCAGAGCATTCCCGCCACCACCGTGGCGATCACCCCCGAGCCGTGCAGGCCTTCGCCCACCGCGAACGAGCCGTAGGCCGCGATGGTGGTGACCGTTATCTCGATCATCGCGTCGTCGACGTGACGAATCACCGCGGAAGCGATGAGGCCAGCCACGCCGCCCGCCGCCAGGCCGATGCCCACCACGCGGGCGAACTCCAGCGCGCCTCCGAGCACGGAGACCTTGGCCCCCAGGGCCGCCGCGGAGATGATCGAGAAGAACACCACGGCGGTGCCATCGTTGAGTAAGCTCTCACCCTCGACGAGGACACCGAGCCGGGACGGTACGCCCAGGTTCTTGAACAGCGCGACCACGGCGATGGGATCGGTCGCCGAGATGACGGCCCCGAAGACCAGGCCGTGCACCAGCCCGAAGTTTCCCCCGAAGCGAAAAAATGCGGCGGCTGGCGTCAGGAAGCCAGCGGTGAGCGCGATGGCCACCGCGACCCCCGGCAGGGCTAGCGCCAGGATGGTCAGCTGGTTCGCGCGGAATCTCCTGAACTCCAGGTGGAAGGCTGCTTCGAAGAGCAGCCCCGGCAGGAACACCGAGAACAGCAGGTCCTTGGTCAGGGCGGGCGGATGAATGAACGACGACATCCCCAGCGCCAGCCCGGCCACCACCAGGCCCACGGTGTACGGGATGCGCAGCCAGCGGACCAGCAGCGCCACGGCGGTAGCGACGACGAAGAGGGCGATCAGAGCGCCGCCGATGGGTTCCATGATGGCATCTTAAGACGTATCGACGACGACCGCGGAGTAACTGCCAGGGCACCTGTCGCGCCCGCGCGCCGCCGCCATCCCTTCGACGAGGCGGGTGCTGTCGCGGCGCTCGTCTCGGATCGCCGACGCTCCGCGGACGCGGCGTCGGGGCGGAGCCCGTCAGCGCTTTTGCGGGGACGACGGATGCAGCTCGACGACCGGAGGCTGCCACTTCGCGACGACGGTCGTCGAGCGCTCGGCTGGTCGCGCCATGCCGGCCTCCCACAGAGCCTCGACCAGTCCGAGGTCGTGCTCGTGATACAGCTTGAGCTGATCGTCGATTCGTCTGGGAAACCAATCGCCGCTGTCGAACCTCGGTACGACCTTGTACGGGACGCGCTTCCTGGTGAGCATGTCGAACAGGAAATGCTCGGGAATGTCCTGATAGCTAGGCAACTCATCGATGAAGATGTTCTCGGTCAGCCGCCCGGGCTTGAAGACGAAGAAGTCGAAGCTGAAGGCCCGTTCATCGTCCGGGAGCGAGTGGTTCACCAGGAATACGCAGTCGTCGTCGGCGTTGTCCTCCAGCAGGCGGACTATGGGAGCTTCATCCGTGATGAACACATCCGGGTGCAGATGGATGACGTAGTCGTAGCCGGTGAAGACGCCCATCTCGATCCCGTTGCTCACCGCTTCGACCGCCCCCATGACGAAGCCCGCGTTCACGGAGGTGATGAAGAGGCGCTTGTTCTGTTGGGCGAAGGCCCGATAGAAGGTGACTATCTGCTCGGAGATATCCGGGTTGTTGCAGTAGATGAAGACGTCGCAGACGCGACTCAAGGTGTCCTGTCGCTGCAAGAACCGGCTGAAGTAGTCGTACTCCTCGACCTGTCTGAAGCCGGTCAGGAACAAGAGGACCTTCATCGGGCCATCCTATAGAAGGACGGCCAATCTCGAACCGTGTCAATATGTCGCCAGATGTTCTCCTTCGGTCGAAATCGTATCAAGGTCACGTTTCGCGACCAGGCTTCGCAGACCGTCGTCTCCTCCGTGCGCATGCCCGCCGAACGCATCCCCGAAACGTTCGGCGCGGGCAGCGAGCTGAAGATGGCCGGCGGCCACTACATCGTCGTCAGCTCGAAGCCTGCCACCAAGGGCGAGGCGGTCGATTCCGGTCACCTGGAGGTCATCGTGCGCAAGCACGTCGCGTCGGTCGCCTGAGCTGACGGGAGCGGCCAGCCTGCGGCGCACGGTCTCCCGGGACGACCGCGGGACGAGAGGTGGCAGCGCGTCGATGGCGCTCAGCGCTCGGCCGCGACGGCGGCCAATCCCCACGCCACGGAGGTGAGCTCGTCGCCACCTATCAGACGCCCGGCGCCGAAGGTCGCCGCCAGCCGCGCGCGCACCGCGGGAACCAGCGACGATCCGCCCGTGGTGAACACCCGCTCGACCGCCGAGGCAGCCACGCCCGCCCCGGTGAGCGCCTCCTGCACCGCCCGATCGATGGCGCCGATCTCCTCCGCGATCCAGTCGTCGAAGGCTGCGCGCGACACGTCTGCCTCCAGCGCGAGGCCGGCGTGCTCGAACACGAAGCGCGCCGCGGCGTGTTCCGAGAGGGCCCGCTTGTTGGCCTCGATCGCCTGGTGAAGGGGCAGACCCAGGTCGTCCTCGACGATGTGAATCAACCGTTCGATGCCCTGGGGGTCGGACGCGCCATGGCGGATCTTCTCCAGCAGCGCCGTCGTCTTGGGTGAGCGCAGGAACGACAGGTGATGCCATCGACGCAGGTTGGTGAACAGCCACGGGGGAACGGGCATTTGCCGTCCGAACTCCGCCTCGTAGCTGCTGCCGAGCCCGAGCGACGGGGCAACCACGTGATCGACCAGGCGGGCGTCGAAGGCGTCGCCGGCGACCGCGACGCCGCTGGTCGCCAGCACCGTGGCGCCCGCTTCACCGCCCACGCGAACGACCGAGAAGTCGCTGGTCCCGCCGCCGAAGTCCGCGATGACCACCAGCTCTTCATGATCCAGGGTGGCGGCGTACCGGCGCGCGGCCGCCACGGGCTCGTATTCGAAGGTCACGTCGTCGAAGCCGGCCAGCGCCAGCGCGGTCGTCATGCGGGCCAGGGCGCGCGCCTCGTCGGCGGCCGTCTCGGCGCCCCAGTAGCGCACCGGGCGACCCACGACGGCCCGACGGCCCAGATCGGTGTTGACGGCCCCGCGCAGCTTGCGCAGGAACGTCGCGATCAGATCTTCGATGCGGTAGTAGCGTCCCATGGCATGCGTGCCGCCGAACAGCTCGCTGGCCAGGTGGCTCTTGATCGACTGCACCAGCCGACCCTGACCCCCTGATTCCGCGAATCGTTCCATCGCGGGGGTCCCCGCGCTGATCAGCACCTGCCCCGGTGCGTCTCCGCTCTCGAAGAACATGATGCTGCGCCACGTGTTGGCGACGCCTCCGCCCGGGGCAGGCAAGGGCAGCAGCTGCACCGCGCCTGTGTCGTCAGCGACGGCGACGGCGCTGTTGGTGGTCCCGAAGTCGATGCCGACGGCCAATGGCATGGGCGGAACTTTTATCATCGGCGTGCCCGTTCGTCGCCGCGGGCATCCGACCCGCCGCCGCTACTTCTTCAGTTCCCGCAGCTCCGCCCAGAACGGCTCCAGGTTGGTCTTGTCGACGACGAGGATCCCGGTGTTGATGACCTGGGGAACGGTCTTGCCGTCTTTCAGGTCCTTCAGGGCCTTGGCGGCCTGATAGCCGATGTCGAACGGCTTCTGCACGACGCTGGCGGTGATGACGCCTTCCTTCACCGCCTGCAAGGTCTCCTCGTCCTCGTCGAAGGCGATCAGGATCGGTTTGGTGGCGCGGCTCGACGCACGCACGGCGCCCGCCATGCACGGGCCGTTGTACGACCAGATGCCGATGAGCAGCACCAGATCGGGATAGCGCGCCAGGGCGTCCTCGACGTTCTTCTTGGCGAGGGCGCGGTCCGTGTGATCGAGGAACACCGGCAGAAGCTCGAAGCCGGGCAGCTTCCCCAGCGTGTCGTCGATGCCCTGCTTGCGCGCGATGGCGTTGCGCGCGTCGATGCGCCCCACGAACAGGCCCACGCGGCCCTTGGTCACCCCGGCCGCCTTCAGGGCCTTGATGGCCGCCTGGCCGGCCGCGCGCCCCGCTTCGACGTTGTCCGTGCCCACGTAGGCGCTGCGCTTCGAGTTCGGCGCGTCCGAGTCGTGGCAGACGAGCGGCATCTTGGCGGCCACCCGCTCGAACGTCCCCGTCAAAGCGTCGGGGCTGATGGGGCTCACCGCGGCGCCGTCGTAGCCCTTCACGATGATGTCCTCGAGGAAGCGTTGCTGGTCGGCCACCTCTCCCTTCAGCGGACGGTACACGTCGACGGTGATGCCAAAGTCCTTCTCGGCCTTGCGCAGGCCCTTCTCGGCGATGTTCCAGAAGTCCGCCGAGTTGTTGGTCACGAACGCAAACCGGTAGCCGCCGCCCGAGCCGGCGGCCGGGGTTTTCTTGCAGCCGAGCGCACCGAACGAGAACGCCAGGAGAGCGGCCGTCAAGAGTCGTCGCCGTGATGGGGACGGCGATGAGGTGGGGAAGGGCGTGGGCATGGAATCCTCCGCGACGATCGGTCCGTCGCCTGGCAAGAGAGTCGAGTGATCGGGCTGAATTGTCGGCGGGGTCAGGATCTTGTCAGGGAAATCTCGGGCTTCGGCCAGCTCGCGCGCCGCCAAAAGGCGGCGGCCATCACTTCGCGTAACAAAACGCCAAGCCACCGGACAACTGGTGGTGATGAATCCTCCTCGTCACCCGCTGCCTGTCTGGTCAGGCATCGTACTGGGTCTGCTGGCTCCGTGCTTCATGTCGATGTCCGCCCTGGCCGACGAGCCCACGCAGTCCGACGACGAACAGGCCGCCGATGAGCAGAAGCCTCCGGCCGATGTGAGGGCGGAGCAGGTGGAAGGGACCACGCCCGTCGCCCCGCCGGTCGCGCCCGTCGTCAAGCCGAAGGCGGGCGACATCAGCACGCATGGATATCTGCGGGGCGGGTTCGGGGCCAGCAACCAGAAAGGCCGGATGACCTGCTTCCAGCTCGCCATCCCGGGCGGCCTGGTGTCGAAGTACCGGCTGGGAAACGAGTGCGAGGTATGGGCCGAGCTGGACATTGCCACCGTCGTTTATGCGGGAGATGACGGCACCGTCTCGAGCGTTCACTTCATGCCGACCGTCTTCATCCCGACGACGTACATCGGCTATTCGCCGACCTCGACGACCTCCTCGCCGGCCCAGTACACGACCTCGACCGGCGCGACCCTGTCCTTCCCGAATCTGTACGCCGACATCAAGGGGATCTCGTGGCTGAACGGCGGGGTGGCCTGGGCCGGGAATCGGTACTACAAGCGCGAGAGCGTCTACATCAGCGACTTCTTCTACTGGAACCCCTCCGGCGTGGGCGGGGGCGTCGAGGACATCAACCTCGGCCGCGATCTGCGGATCAGCTATGGCGTGTTCGCCGTCGACGGTGAGCCGAGCTCGGCCGACGCGTCGTCGCCCCCGCTGCCCATGCAGATCGATCTGGGGATCCGTAACGACCTGCAGCTGCGCGGGATCAAGCCGTATCAGAGCGGCGAATTCCAGGTGGGATTCCAGTACATCGCCGACTACAGCAACAACAAGGATGCCAACGGCGCCTCCGTCACGCACGGCGGGTGGGGCGTCACGGTCCAGCACGTGCAGCAGGTGCTGGGCGGAAACAACAAGCTGGCGTTTCAATACGGCAAGGGCGGTGGAACGGGCTTCGGCACGCTCTCCCGCTTCTATTATCCCGACTTCTCCCTCTACTTCGGTCAGAGCGAATCGCGGCGGCGCATCGTCGACGTGCTGACCGTCCAGCCGGCGGCGTCGTTCGGGGCCCAGGTGAACGCCGTGTGGCAACACGACGACCTCGGCGAGGCGGGCACCACGCAGGACTGGTACTCCGCCGGCACGCGGCTGGGCCTGGCGTTCACCGAGCACGCCAAGCTGCTGGGCGAGGTGGGCTACGACCGGGTCAAGAAGAGCAACGGCTCGGGTCCGCTCTGGCTGGCCAAGTTCACCGTCTCTCCCACCATCGCCGCCGCGCGAGGATTCTGGATGCGTCCGGAGCTGCGCCTCTTCTACACCTGGGCCGTGTGGAACGAGAACGCGCGGACCGCCACCGTCGATTCGGGCCGGCTCTTCACCGCCACCAACAAGTTGAGCGGCTCGACGTTCGGGCTGCAGGGCGAGGCGATGTGGTAGCGGCCGACGCTTCCTCGATTGTTCATCGGACAGACACAAGGCGGTCATGAGCGTGGAGAAAATATCCAAGTACGAAGTCTGGTTCGTCACGGGGAGTCAGCAGCTCTATGGTCCGGAGACGCTGAAGCAGGTGGCCGCCCACTCCACGGAGATCGCCGGCGCCCTCGACGAGGCCCCCGCCATTCCGGTGCGGGTGGTGTTCAAGCCCGTGCTGGTGTCGTCCGAGTCCGTCAGCGCGCTGGTGGCGGCCGCCAACGACGCAACGAACTGCATCGGCGTGGTCGTCTGGTGTCACACGTTCTCACCCTCGAAGATGTGGATCAACGGGCTCAAGAATCTGCAGAAGCCGGCGGCGCATCTCCACACCCAGTACAACCGCGACATCCCGTGGGCGTCGATCGACATGGGCTTCATGAACCTGAACCAGGCGGCCCACGGCGATCGCGAGCACGGGTTCATCTGGACGCGGCTCAGGCTGAATCGAAAGGTGGTGGTGGGGTACTGGCAGGAAGAGGGCGTGCAGGCCAGGCTGGGGGCGTTCGTTCGCGCCGCGGCCGCCTGGGCCGATTGGCAGGACGCCAAGATCGCGCGCTTCGGCGACAACATGCGCGAGGTGGCCGTCACCGACGGCAACAAGGTCTCGGCGCAGCTCCAGCTCGGCTATTCGGTGAACGGCTACGGCGTCGGCGATCTGGTGCAGGTGGTGGACGCCATCCCGGAGCGTGAGGTCGACGAGCTGGTCGACGAATACGAGGCGATGTACGACGTCGCCGCCGACGTCCGCAAGGGGGGCAGTCGCGCCGGCTCGGTCAGGGAGCAGGCGCGCATCGAGCTCGGCCTGCGTGCCTTTCTGAAGGACGGCGGCTTCAAGGGCTTCACCACGAACTTCGAGGACCTGCACGGGCTGAAGCAGCTGCCCGGTCTGGCGGTGCAGCGTCTGATGGCCGATGGCTACGGCTTCGGCGCCGAAGGGGACTGGAAGACCTGTGCCCTGGTCCGCGCCCAGAAGGTCATGGGGACCGGACTGGAGGGGGGAGCCTCCTTCATGGAGGATTACACCTACCATCTCGATCCGGCGGGCAAGTGCGTGCTGGGGGCCCACATGCTGGAGGTGTGCCCGTCGATCGCCGCCGCCAGGCCCAAGCTGGAGGTCCATCCGCTCGGCATCGGCGGCAAGGCGGATCCGGCGCGGCTGGTCTTCACCGCCTCGGCCGGCCCGGCGGTGGCGGCCGGGCTCATGGATCTCGGCAATCGCTTTCGCCTCCTGGTCAACGACCTCGAGGTGATCGCGCCGGCGCATGCCACGCCGAAGTTGCCGGTCGCGTACGCGCTCTGGAAGCCGCTCCCCAGCCTGGAGGAGTCTTGCACGTGCTGGATCTATGCGGGCGGCTCGCACCACACGGCGTTCAGCCGGGCGGTCACGAACGAGATGATGGAGGACTTTGCTTCCATCGCGGATATCGAGTTCCTGTCGATCGACGCGAAGACCTCCGCCTCGGAGTTCAAGAAGGAGCTCCGGCAAAACGAGGTGTTCTATGCGCTCCATCGGGGCTGGGCGTCGTAGCCGGGTGAGCCACGAATGAGCAGCAAGTACACGCTCGGTCTCGACTACGGCACCAACTCCGTGCGGGCATTGATCGTCGACGTCGACGATGGACGCGAAATTGCCACCGCCATCTGGGGCTACGAACATGGCGATGCCGGCGTGATCCTGGGGCACGATCCCGAGCTCGCGCGTCAGCACCCGGCCGACTACCTGAAAGGCGCGGACGTCACGATTGGCGAGGCGCTGGCCATGGCCAAGGCGACCGTGAAGGGTTTCGCGCCCGCTCAGGTCATTGGCATCGGCGTCGACACCACCGGGTCCACGCCGATGCCGGTCGATGCCGAGGGCATTCCGCTGGCGCTCCACGAAGCGTATTCGCACGAACCGGCGGCGATGGCCTGGTTGTGGAAGGACCACACGGGGTGGGCGGAGGCGGCCGAGATCACGGCGCTCGCCCGGGAGCTGCGTCCGCACTACCTGGCCAAGATCGGCGGCGTCTATTCGAGCGAGTGGTTCTACTCGAAGATTCTGCACGCCTTGCGGACCGCGCCGGCGGTGTTCGACGCCGCCTACTCCTGGATCGAGCTCGCCGATTTCGTGCCGGCGGCCATGACCGACACGCTGTCGCCCGGAAGATTCGTGGCGGGCGTATGTGCGGCCGGCCACAAGGCGATGTACAGCACCGCCTGGGGCGGCTACCCGGACAGAGAGTTTCTCTCGCGTCTCGATCCCAAGCTGGGCGCGTTGCGCGACCGGCTGACCCCGCGTGTTCTGGGCGTGGACGCGAGCGTGGGCGGTCTTTGCGAGAAATGGGCCCGCAAGACCGGCCTCGCTGCGGGCATTCCGGTGGCGGTGGGGGCCTTCGATTGCCATCTGGGGGCCGTCGGTGCCGGCGTGAAGCCGGGCACCCTGGTCAAGATCATGGGCACCTCGACCTGCGACATCACGGTCAGGGCGAACACCGAGCAGCTGGCCGACGTCCCCGGTCTCTGCGGCATCGTCGACGGCAGCGTGCTACCGGGCCATTTCGGCCTCGAGGCGGGACAGTCGGCGGTGGGTGACATCTTCAACTGGTTCGTCGAACACGTGAGGCCGGGCGGGCTCGGTCACGTCGAGCTGACCGAGCAGGCGAGCCGGCTCGCGCCCGGCGAATCGGGTCTCCTGGCGCTCGACTGGAACAACGGCAACCGGACCGTCCTCGTGGACCAGCGCCTGACCGGTCTGCTGCTCGGGCAGACGCTTTACACGAAGCCAGCCGAGATCTACCGGGCGCTGGTGGAGGCGACCGCCTTCGGCGCGCTCACCATCATCAATCGCTTCGAGGAGTATGGGGTGCGGATCGACGAGGTGGTGAACTGCGGCGGCATCGCCGAGAAGAACGCCTTCGTCATGCAGGTCTATGCGGACGTGCTGGGGCGGCCCATGAAGCTCTCGCGCTCGGCCCAGACCCCCGCCCTGGGCTCGGCGATCGCGGCCGCCGTGGTCGCGGGCGCGCATGAGAGCTTTCCAGCGGCCCAGCGGGCGATGACCGGCCTCAAGCCCAAGGTCTTCCAGCCCGACCCGGCGGCCCATGCGATCTATGGCGAGCTATACGCGATCTATCGGACCTTGCACGACGCCTTCGGAACCAGTGCGTGGCAAGGAAACCTGGGCGGCGTCATGAAGCGGCTGATCGAAATTCGTAGCCGGGCGCGGAGCTGAAGCGGAGTTGAAGATGGTGAGCGCGCTGAAAGAGGCCGTCTGGAAGGCAAATCTCGATCTCGTGAAGGAGGGGCTGGTCATCCAGACGTTCGGCAACGTCAGCGCCGTCGATCGCGGTGAGGGCGTGGTGGTCATCAAGCCCTCCGGTGTCCGCTACGACGACCTGACCCCCGAGCAGATGAGCGTCGTGTCCCTCGAGGACGGCAAGGTGCTGGAGGGGAAGCTGCGGCCATCCTCCGACCTCGCCACGCATCTGGTGCTCTACCGCGCCTTCGCCGACGTCGGCGGCATCGTTCACACCCACAGCCTGTTCGCCACTGCCTGGGCGCAAGCCAAACGTCCCATCCCCGCCCTCGGCACGACCCACGCCGACTACTGGCACGGGGAGATCCCCTGCACCCGCCCGATGACCTCAGCCGAGATCGAGTCGGCGTACGAGGCCAACACCGGCGAGGTGATCGTCGAGACGTTCCAGAACCTCGAGCCGCTCCACAGGCCCGCCGTGCTGGTGGCGAGCCATGGGCCCTTCGCCTGGGGCCGCGACGCGGCCGACGCGGTTCACAACGCGGCCATCCTGGAATATCTGGCGCGCCTGGCGAGCGAGACGTTGCGCATCGCTCCGGAGACCGGCGCGATGCAGGCGGCGCTGCTCGACAAGCACTTTCTACGCAAGCACGGACCGAAGGCGTACTACGGGCAGAAATAGCCCTTCGTCAAGAAGGAGCTCGGAGGACCATGCGAATCAACATTGGGTTCATTGCATTGATCGGCGCGCTCTCGGTGGGCGCGGGCGCCTGTAATTTGACGAGCGCCGACGGCTCGGGATCGGGCGGTAGCAGCGGCGCGACGGACAGCGGGGGCGCCACCGGCACGGGAGGGCAGCCCGGAGCGACGGGAAGTGGCGGCGTGACCTCGACCGGGGGAGCGAGCGCTTCCGGGGGAGCCGATGGCACGGGCGGGGTGCGTGGCACCGGCGGCGTCACGGGCTCCGGCGGGGTCGTCGGCAGCGGCGGCGTCGTGAGTAGTGGCGGCGTCGTCGGTGGCGGCGGACAGCCGGGCTCGGGAGGGAGCCCAACGCCCGGCGGCGGCCGCAACGGCGCGGGAGGCGCCACCAGCACGGGCGGAATGGCCGCCTCGGGAGGCGCCGCCAGCACCGGCGGAACGACCGGCTCGGGTGGGGCCGCCAGCACGGGGGGCGCGCCGGGGTCGGGCGGCGCGCCGGTCGTCGCCAGCGGCCCCTGCGATATCTACGCCGCCGCCGGTGGGCCGTGCGTGGCGGCCCACAGCACGGTGCGGGCGCTGTTCAGCGCTTACAGTGGAAATCTCTACCAGGTGAAGAAGACGGACGGCACGGTCAAGGACATCGGGGTGCTCTCTCCGGGAGGCTTCGCCAACGCCGCCGATCAGGACACCTTCTGCGGGTCTTCCCCCTGCACCATCTCCATCATCTATGACCAGTCAGGGAAGGGAAACCATCTGACGAAAGCAGGCCCGGGCGGAGCCAAGACCACGGGCGACAACGAAGCGGACGCGAAGGCGCTGCCGATCACGATCAGTGGCCACAAGGTGTACGGGGAACACAACCCGGCCGGGGTCGGCTACCGGAACAACAAGGCCGTGGGCACGGCGACCGGCGACAACGCGGAGACCCAGTACATGATCACCAGCGGCGATTACATGAACGGCGGGTGCTGCTTCGACTACGGAAACATGGAGGCCAACAGCAGGGACAACGGCGAAGGGACGATGGAGGCGATCTACTTCGGGAATTGCACCATCTGGGGCAAGGGCTCGGGCAGCGGCCCTTGGGTCATGGGGGACCTCGAGAACGGTCTCTGGGCGGGAAACGTCAGCCCGTACAGCGGCAACACACCGATGAGCTCCAAGTACGTGACGGCCATGTTGAAGGGTGACGCCGCCGGAAAGAATCACTGGGCCATCAAGGCCGGAAATGCGCAGACCGGCGCGCTGATGACGATGTTCGACGGCCAGCGTCCGAACTCGAGATACAACCCGATGCGCAAGGAGGGCGCCATCGGGCTGGGGACGGGCGGGGACAACAGCAACGGCGCTCAAGGGAACTTCTTCGAGGGGGTCATGACCGCGACGTTCTCGACCGACGCGGCTGACGACGCCGTGCAGGCCAACATCGTGTCCGTGTACGGAAAGTAGCGCGCAATCGAAGGTCGTTCGGGACACCGCGTTGGTGTTTTTCGCGTCCGGGCACTTTTCATTCAAAACCGCGCTCCGGGGAGACAATCAGTCTCTGTCCATTCCCACCACGGGGCGTCAGCGGTGCGCCCCCCGACCACACCGACCCACGGAGGCCAATGATTTTCCAACGGAGTCACGCGCGGGTGGCCCTGATCTGTCTCTGCTTCGGCCTGGTGGCTGGATGCGGCGCCAGCGATCCGGGCAACGTCTCGGGCTCGGGCGGCAAGACACAGGGCTCGGGAAGCGGCGGGTCTGGCTCGGGCGGCGCGGTGACGACGGGGAGTGGCGGGTCTGGCTCGGGCGGCGCGGTGACGACGGGGAGTGGTGGCTCTGGCTCGGGCGGCGTGACGGCGTCGGGCGGGATCACGAGCAGCGGCGGCAATGGCGGCTCGGCGCGCGGTGGCAGCGGAGTTGGGGGACGAGCGGCTGGCGGGAATGGGACGACCGCGAGCGGCGGCGCCTCCGGTGGCGGTGTGGCCGGTGGCATCGGCGGGACGACAGGCAGCGGCGGCGCGACCAGCGTGGGAACCCCGATGCCGAGCGCCGGTTGTGGCAAGTCGGGTCGGCCGGCGAACGGCAAGATCCAGGTGGCGAATGAATCGCTGACCGATTTTCCGACGACCTACGACGGGACGAAGCCGTTCCCGCTCGTGATCGGCCTGCACGCCTGCGGGAACCCGAATACGGAGTTCGAGACGCTCACCAAGGGAACGTCGTTCGAGACGGAATATGTCCGCACCTTTCCGAACACGCCCGACAGCGGCCAGTGCTGGAGCAATTACACCGGCGATGTCGCCCGGATCCTCTCGCAGTACGACAGCCTGATGGCGAACTACTGCATCGACATGAATCGCGTGTTCGCCATC
>DASYCK010000220.1:0-15252 GCA_036500205.1 Polyangia bacterium
CGCTTCCACGAGCATCAGCAGCGATCGGTCGTCTTGCGGCAGCACCACCACGACCGCGCAACCGCCGCCAGCGACGGTGGCCGGCGCAGCCGCCGCGCGCGCCCCCGTCGGCGCCGCCGGCAGGGCCAGACGCCATCTGTCCGCCGCGGGCAGCGGTCCCCCGTCGAGAAGCGCGAACGTTCGCAGCGTGTTCGCGCCGGACTCGGCGTCGCCCCCGATGGCCACGACGGTCACCGCGCCGGACTCGGCCAGCAAGGCCGGCCGCACCAGCCGCATCGTCTCGTCGGGCAGCAGCGGCCCGGGCAACGGCCCTTCGGGCAGACGATGGAGACCGAGATCGCTGCGCGGCCCGCGCCAGCCGAAGCGATCGTGAAGCCTGTCGAGGCGGGCGTGGTTCGACCACGCCGCCACCACCGACGTTGCCCGCGGCTCCGGGTCGGCCAGCGGCACCAGTGCGGCCAGCGCGATCTCTCCGAGATCCGGCCGCTCCTCGCGAAAGATGGCCTGGTACAGCGCGGGCGCGCGCGCCGGCGCCTCGCCCGTCAGACAGAGTACGCGAATCGGCGACGACGCCTGAAGGCCGTCGTCGAGCGCCAGCTCCATCGACTGGATGGCGGGCCGCTCCACCACGAACTGAACGGGCGGCGACACCGCGCGGACCACACCCTCGTCTCCCACCGCCTCGAGGGCGGCCACCAGCGTGTGAACGCCGGGTACAGGAAAACCCACCAGCGCCTGCAGCGGTAGCTCGGCCTCCAGCGCCGCCCCCGGGGCCAGCACCACCGTCATCCCCGGCTCGCTCCCCCCGGCGGGAAATGGATCGTGGCGCGCCACCTGCCTGAAATGAAAGCGGTGGCCCATCGGGTGGCTGGGCCCCGTCACCGTGTAGACCGGCTGGGCGTTGCGGTTGTCCTCGGGGTTCGGGACGTCGATGGCCGTCGGACCGGGGTTGCCAATGCGCACCCGCAGCTCGATCGCTTCCCTGTTCAGGAAGCGCGGCTTGCTCAGCGCGACCGCTATCTCCACGAGCGTTGCCGCCTCTGGGGTCGACCGTGTCGTCGTCCAATCATGGCTTCTTGTTCTTCGTCCCGTCCGGGTCGAGCTTGGCCTTGCTCCAGCCACGCAGCCTCAGGTGGCAGAAGCCACACAGCTTGCGGGGCACGCTGAAGTTGTAGGACATCAAGCAGTCGAGGACGGCCTTGTCGTGCGCCTTGTAGTCCTGCGCCTCGCCCGCCTGCGGCGTGTGGGGCAGGAAAAAGTGGTGCCCGAACTCATGCGCGCCGGTGAGCTCGCGCAGATCGTTCGGCGGTCCCGAGTAGTCGCTCGGCTTGCCCAGCTGCAGGTAGCCGCAGCGGCGATCGGTCCCGGCGGGAAGATCGAGGGCATACCCACGCAGGACGCTGCTGGCCGCCGCCGTCAGGTTGTGCAGACCATCGACGTGAAAGATGTTCGCGCCATCGGCGGCAGCGAGCTGCCCGTTGAAGACGCTCTCCAGGATACCGGGGCCGACGTTGTTGCAGTGGGTGGCGTAGTCGGCGGCGGTGCGGATGCCGGCGGCCGTCAGCGAGGCGTTCACCGCCGCGAGCGTCGCGCCGGTTCGCGCCACGATGGCCGCCTTCCAGGCGGCCAGAGTCCGAAAATCGCAGCCGTGATTTCCGGCGGCGTGCTGATTGACCGCCGTATCGACCATGTCCTGATTGCGCAGCGACAGCGTTCCCACGCCGGTCGTGAAGGCGGCGTTCCAGGTGCCGGCCACGATGGCCGCCGAGCCGCCGCTGTCATCCTTCAGCTCGACAAAGGCCTTCTCGTAGATCCCCTGCACGGTGGCGACGGTGAGGTCCGAGATCGCGGCCACCTTCTTCTTGTAGCCGATGAACTGAATGCGCCGCCAGACCTCGAAGGTTCCCGTGGCGACGGTGAGCGCTGGCTGCACCTTCAGCGGCGCGTCGTCGGTGACGTTCAGCGCGACCGTCCCGGTCTTGCTCACGTCGTGCGCGACGTAGACGGTCACGGTGTACGCGTCGCCCGCCTGGCGCGCCGGCTGGAACAGCACCCCCGTCTTCGACGCCAGCAGGCCTTCATCCCAGGCGGTGCTGAATGTCGACCAGACACGTCCGCTGGCGACCACGTCGACCTTGAAGGGAAAGGCGCCGTCGGTCAGCGTCGCCGCCGGCGCGTAGCCGGCCTGTGACGGGAACACCGGCTCGGTCTTCTTGGGCGCCGCCGACAGCACCTGCGCCACCAGCGGACCGCGCTTACCGCCCCTGTCGAAGTGGCAGTTCTGCCCCTTGGGGGTGGTGGCGTTCTGGTCGTAGTCCTGCGCCTGATCGACGAACGTCACCGCCTGCGCGGCGAGCTTGCTCTCCCAGTCCCACAGAAACTTCACCTGGCCGAGCGCCTTGGGCGCGAAGACGGCGTTGTCGGCGGAGTCCCTCACCGCCACCCGGGCGAAGAGGGGGACGAGCGCCCCCTTGTCCCACATCTTCTCGTACTCGGTGAACAGCGAGTCGTCGAACATGCTGTGGCCCTTCTTGAAGATGTTGCTCAACAAGAAGACCTTCGCCTTCGCGCCAGGGGCGGGTGGCTTGGCCCCCTGGGTCAGCAGCTCCGCCAGGGTCTTGCGGTGATCGGCCTTGCCGGCGACGGTGGCGGGCAAGGTCTCCTGGGGGCCGTACTCGAGCTCGAGCTTGGCGATCAGGACCTGAAAGTAGGTCCAGACCTCCTGGGCGTTGCAGATCCCGCTCCCCTTCACGCTGAGCTTCAGCTTGTAGGGCGCGCGCTCGACGCCCACGAAGCCGCTGGGAAAATCGGCGTGGGGCGGATCGAGCTTGCCGTCCCACTTCGCCTTCGCGCCGAACGTCAGGACGTGCTCCCCGTCCTCCAGCTCCTCCCCCTTGAGCTCACGGGTCCAGAACGGCGTCTTGTCGAACCGGCGATAGAGCTCGAGGCGGGCGCTCTCGATGGCGCGGTGAGGGTTGAACAGGTGGTACCACAGCTCGACCTCGTCGGTCTTGGCGGGATCGATGGCCCAGGTGCCCGGATCGAGCTGCGGCCCGGGGGCGAAGTGAAACTCGTCGCTCCCCTTGCCGGTGGGGGGGCGTCCCGGCGTGGCGGCGTCGGGGAGATACGACTTCGAGCCCTTGTCCTCGGTCAGCCGGACGCGCAGCTCGATGGTCCCGTACTGCGGCACACCCAGGTGGTTGACGTGCTTGAGGTCGTGGGCGGTGCGCGCGACGTACGCTTCACGTTTGATGGCCATGGTCGCGTCGCCTCAGAGCTTGTCGTGCCGCTTCTCGAGGTCCGATCGCACGTCCGCGATCGCCCCCGACTCCTTGCCCTTGGTGCCGAGCCCATTCTTGCGCTGGTAGGCCTTCACGACGGCCGCGGTGTCGGCGTCCTCGGCCTGCACATCGGTCGCCCTGTAGCCGAGGTTGACGAGGCGTCGCAGGCCGCCGCGCACGACGGCCGAGGGCTCCATGAACCCGAGGTGGAGCGTCCAGGTGGCTTCCGTTTCGACCGTCACCGTGTCGTCCGGCTTGTCCTCGAAGTCGGCCACCGCGATCGGCGCGGGATAGGGTGGCGGCGAGGCGGCAGGCGGCGGCGCGGGGGGGGACGGCGCGGGCGGCGGCGGCGGCGCGTCCCAGGTGACGGTCAGCGTCCCGTCGGTGGCGATCGGATCGATCTCCATCTCGACCAGGCCGGTGCCATCGGGCGGCGTGGCCTGGTTCTGTCCGCCCACCTCCAGCAGGCAGGTCTTCACCGTCAGCGGCTGGTCGGTGGCATCGACCAGCACCAGCCGCAAGGTCGTCTTGGTCTTGTTGACGACGAACTTGTGGCTCTTGCCGGTGGCGGCCGGCAGCGTCTTCGCCTTCTTGTCGGGGATCTCGACGACGTCCCCTTCCGCCAGCTGATTCGGATTGGGGCGACTGCCCTTCAGGGCCGCGTTGCCCCCGTCGTTGTAGACGGGCAGGTAGTCGAGGAACCCGTTCGCCTTCGCCAGGCTCGAGACGCAGTCACCGGGCACCGCCGTGTGTTTGGCCATGGGAGGAGGGAAGACGTGGGCGATCGAGAGGCCGGGAAATTCTTGCACGCCGGCGATCCGACATGCAAGGCCGCCCCCAACGCGACGAGGACCAGCGGCGGTTCGGGACCGCCGCTCGAAGTTCCGACGTCCGCTACGCGGCCTTCTCCGCGTGCTCCTTGCCGTCGAAGCGCAGCGCCTTTCGCTTGCCCTCGAACGTCGTCATCAGCGTGACGGGGCGGCGCCAGACGCGGTGGAGCGACGACAACGTGGCGCGCGCGTGATCACCGTCGAGGTCGACCCCCTCGTGGCGGTGATGCAGCAGCAGTTCGCCGCGGTTCTCGTGGTTGGCGTCCTCGACGAAGATGAACGGCTCGCCGAAGTTCGTCAGCTGGTAAAGGATCTTGTGCTTCACCTGCTGGAACTCGCGTGAGTCGATCTCGTAGTTCCCCGAGCGCTCGTTGAGCGCGAACGAGAAGAACTTCTTCTCCTGGCAGAACTCCTCGGTGAAGAACTCGTCGATGAAGGTCACGTCGCTGTAGTACTTCCGCACCTCGAAGATCTTCTTCCGCCCCAGCCCCAGGCGGCGATCCCAGGCTCGGCGCTCGTCGAGGTTCCGGCACTCGTCCCACTCGCGCCCGAAGCGCCCCTTGTCCCAGCGCTCCTCGATGTGGCGGAACAGCTCGACGCCGACCTTGTAGGGGTTCCACTGCCCGGGCGCGGTCGCCATCACGCCCGCGTTGTGGTCGGCGTAGTCGACGATCTCCGACGCCTTCAGGGCCCGCTGGGTCATGATCTTGCTGTGCCAGTAGGAGGCCCAGCCCTCGTTCATGATCTTGGTCTGCCGCTGGGGCGCGAAGTAGTACGCCTCATCGCGGATGATCTCCAGCACGTCGCGCTCCCAGGCTTCGAGCGGCGCGCTCTGCAGCAGGAACGCCAGCACGTCACGCTCGGGCTCGGGCGGATTGCGGCGCGGCTTGTCCCGCTCGCGCTCCAGCTTCTTCCGCTGGATCTCCAGGTACTCCGGCGGGTTGATGAACTTGTCCATGTAGTTCTTGGCGCGCAGCCGGGGAATCTCCTGCGCCTCGGTCTCCGTCGGCTCGGGCCGGTCGGGCGCCTTGCGCACGATGAACGGCGACATGGGATCGATCAGGTTCTCCAGACTCAGGCAGGCGTCGACGAAGCTCTCCACCTTGTCGACGCCCAGCCGCTCCATGTGGCGGCGGATGCGCGTGGCGTGGTTCGCCATGCCGTCGATCATGCGGCGGTTCGTCTTCGAGAAGAAATAGTTATTCTTGAAGAAGTCGACGTGCCCCAGCACGTGGGCGATGACCATCTTCTGATCGACCAGCGAGTTCCCCTCCAGCAGGTAGGCGTAGGCCGGGTTGTTGTTGATGACCATCTCGTAGATCTGCGACAGCCCGTAGACGTGGCTCTTCGTCAGGTGCTCGAACTCCATGCCGAAGCGCCAGTGCGGGTAGCGCACCGGGAACCCGCCGAACGCCGCCACCTCCTGCATCCGCTTGTAGTCGAGGATCTCGAACTCGATGTCCCAGAAGTCGAGGCCATAGGCGCGGCCGTACGCTTCGATCTCGCGCTGAATGTCGTGCAGGTAGGTGGGAAGCGACGCCATGAGCGTTATTTCCCCCGCCCCAGGAAGTCGCGGATCGAGTCCATGATGGCGTCCTTGCCCTTGATCTCCGAGACGAAGACGTGGTCCTCCTCGTCGAAGTGTTCGTTCAAGTCCTTGATGAACTGCCCCGAGCCGTAGGGGCTCTCCACCTGGCCGTAGCAGAACATGTTCACGTGGGGCAGCACCTGCGTGCGCAGGATGTCGACGCACTGGGTGGTGTCGTCGACCGACCAGTTGTCACCGTCGGAGAAGTGGAACGGATAGATGTTCCACTCCGACGGCGGGAACTCGTCCTCGATCATCTTGGCGCACAGCTTGTAGGCGCTGGAGATCATCGTCCCCCCGGACTCGCGGGTGCGGAAGAAGGTGTCGCGGTCGACCTCCTTCGCCGTGGCATCGTGGATGATGAAGCGCGACTCGAGCCCCTTGTATTGCGAGCGCAGCCAGGTATCGATCCAGAAGGACTCGATGCGCACGATCTCCTTCTGCTCGTCGCCCATCGACCCGGACACGTCCATGATGAAGATCATGACGGCGCTCGACTGCGGCAGCGGCGTGGTCCGCCACGACCGATAGCGCCGGTCCTCGCGAATGGGGACGATCATGGGGCGCTCGGGCGTGTACGTCCCCGCCATCATCTGCCGGCGCAGCGCCTGGCGAAACGTCCGCTTGAAGTGGCGCAGCGACTCGGGCCCCGTCCGCCTGATGCCGACGTAGCGGTCCTTCTGGCTGATGAGGCGCTCTTTTCCCTTGGGCTCGATGCGCGGGAGCCGCAGCTCCTCGCCCAGGATCTGGGCCAACTCCTCCAGCGACAGCTCCACCTCGACGGCGTGCTCGCCCGGCTTGTCGCCCGCCTTGCCCTTGCCGTCGCCGTTGGGGTCTCCCTTCCCCAGGCTGTCGCCCACCTCACCCTCGCCCTGCCCCACGCCGCCCGCGCTCTTGCTGCCGAAGTGAAAGCGGGGCGGGTTGATCTGAGGCAA
Source organism: Polyangia bacterium (assembly GCA_036500205.1). Taxonomy (GTDB): domain Bacteria; phylum Myxococcota_A; class Polyangia; order Fen-1088; family Fen-1088; genus DASYCK01. The sequence goes on from DASYCK010000220.1 coordinate 6,635, forward strand.
AGGGATCGACACCAGGTCCTTCCCCTTGCGCCCGATCAGCTCGCCTTGCGAGATGTACTTGCGCAGGTCCTGCTTGATCTTCCCCCGCACGATGTCGCGGAAGCGGCTGTGATCCGGGTCGATTCGCAGCGCCATCAGATCACCAGGTCCATGAAGCGCTGGCTGGCCGGGTCGTACACCCCCAGCCGCCTCCCCTGGCGCTTGGCGGCCAGCCCCTGATCCAGCATCCCGAGCGCGCGCGACAGGACCCCCATGGGGTCCTGCGCGCCCATCTCGGCCATCAGCCGCACCAGCAGCTCGGCGGCTGTGCCGTTCATCTCGACCGTGACTGACGGAGCCTGGGGATCCATGTCTGGTCTTCGTCGCTTTCTTGCGGAGGGCGAGTCCCCCCGCCCACTTAGTCTTTGACGTCACCCCGGGCGAAGATGCTGGCCACGAAGTTCAGCACGTCGGTGGAGCAGATCTCGCAGTACCCGTAGTTGCGGATCATGCGGTTCTTCACGACGTCGATCTTCTCCTGCGTGTCCCGATCGACCACCGCCGACACCAGGCTGGTCAGCTTGATCGAGTCCTTCTGGTCCTCGAACAGCTTCAGCTCCAGCGCCTTCTGCAGCCGCTCGTTGGTGCGGAAGTCGAACTGCCGCCCCTCGACCGCCAGCGCGCCGATGTAGTTCATGATCTCGCGCCGGAAGTCGTCTTTCCGCGACTCGGGGATGTCGATCTTCTCCTCGATCGACCGCATCAGGCGCTCGTCAGGCTCCTCGTCCTGGCCGGTGTACTTGTTCTTGACCCGTTCCTTCTGGGTGTACGCCTTGATGTTGTCGATGTAGTTCGCGCACAGCTTGGCGATGGCCTCTTCGTCGGCGCTGATGGCGCGCTGGACCTCGTTCTTCACGATGTCCTCGTACTCCTGCTTCACCATCCCCAGCAGCATCGCGTAGTTGCGGCGCTGGTCGTCGTTGGTGATCAGCGAGTGGTGGCGCAGCCCCGACTCCAGCTCGTTCATGACCATGAACGGGTTCACGCACCCCTCACCGCGATCGCTGACCAGCGCGTTCGAGATCTTGTCCTGGATGTAGCGGGGCGAGATCCCGTCCATCCCCTCGCGCACCGCCTCCTTGCGCAGCTCCTTGATGTTGTCCTGGGTGAAGCCGGGCAACGTCTTGCCGTCGTACAGCTTCATCTTCTGCACGAGGGTGAGCTGGTTCTTCTTGGGGTCTTCCAGGCGGGTCAGCACGGCCCACATGGCCGCCGTCTCCAGCGTGTGCGGGGCGATGTGCTTGCCGCGGATCTTGGCGGCGTTGTAGTCCTTCTCGTAGATGCGCCGCTCCTCGGAGATGCGCGTGATGTACGGGATGTCGATCTTGACCGTGCGGTCCCGCAACGCCTCCATGAACTCGTTCGACAGCAGCTTCTTGTACTCGGCCTCGTTGGTGTGGCCGAGGATCACCTCGTCGATGTCGGTCTGCGCGAACTTCTTCGGCTTGATCTTGTGCTCTTGCGACGCTCCCAGCAGGTCGTAGAGGAACGCCACGTCCAGCTTCAGCACCTCGATGAACTCGATGATGCCGCGGTTGGCGATGTTGAACTCGCCGTCGAAGTTGAAGGCCCGCGGATCGCTGTCCGAGCCGAACTCGGCGATCTTGCGGTAGTTGATGTCGCCCGTCAGCTCGGTCGAGTCCTGGTTCTTCTCGTCCTTGGGCTGGAACGTCCCGATGCCGATGCGGTCCTGCTCGGAGAGGATGAGGCGCCGCACCCGGATGTGCTTGACCACCTCGGCCCAGTTCCCCTTGTGGTGCGCCATCAGCTCGCGGAACACCAGCCGGCAGGCCGGGTCGAGATCCCCTTCGATGTGCACGTGGGGCCGCCCCTGCCCGTTCACGCCCAGATCGACCAGCGCCTTCTCGCGCCACTCGGGCGGGATGAGCCGCAGCGGTTCCTCGTGCATGGGGCACTTGAACTCGCGCGACCCGCCGGCGATCAGCGCCAGCGACTCGGGGAGAATCCAGTCGTACGTGTACATGGCCCCCTCGGGCGTGCGCGAATACTCCTCGATCCCCCGCTTGATGAGGCGGGCGATGGTCGACTTCGAGCTGCCCACGGGGCCGTGCAGCAAGATGACCCGGCGCTCGGTGCCGTAGCGCTGGGCCGCGCTCTGCAGGACGCTGACCAGCCGCATGAGCGGGATGTCGAGGCCGTAGATGGCGTCGCGCCCGCCGTGGTGATCATCCTTGAAGAAGTTGTAGCGGATGAGCCGCTTCTTGTTGTCGATGTACTCTTCCTGCCCGTACGACAGGATCATGTCGTAGACGCGCTGGAACGCCGTGCGGGTGACCGACGGGTTCTTCTTGATGAGGCCCAGGTAGTCCTCGAAGTTTCCCGACCAGTGAAGCTCGGCGTACTCCTTGATGTTTTGCAGCCCCGCGATCTTCCCGATCAGCGGCGGAACATCGGCGGCCTTGCCAGCAGCGGAATCAGACAGAGCCATCGGCTATCTCCTTCCAGAGGGAGGCAGGTACGTATGGATCACAGCGGCCGTGAAAGCCGCCGCGAGAGAATCCATTTTAGCACGCGGCGTCGATCCTGGCGCGCACCGGATCTCACGAACCTCTCGATCGTCTGGAAGATCGTCTGGGGCCGGACTACTTCTCGGCGAACGCGCGCTCGATGACGTACTCGCCCTGACCTTCGCTGTTCCCCTCGTTGAAGCCGCGGGCCTCGAGCAGGGTCACCAGGTCCTTCAACATCGAGGGGCTGCCGCAGATCATCACCCGATCGTGCGCGGGATCGAGGGCCGGCAGCCCGAGATCGGCGAAAAGTTTCCCGTTTTCGATGAGCGTGGTGAGCCGCCCCTGGTTGCGGAACGGCTCGCGCGTGACGGTCGGATAGTAGAGCAGCTGCTTCTTCACCTGGTCGCCCACCAGCTCGTGGCCCGGCAGGTCGCTCTCGATGGTCTGCCGGTAGCCGAGATCGCTGATGCGTCGGACGCCGTGGGCGATGGTGACGTTCTCGAAGCGCTCGTAGACGTCGGGATCGCGGATGATGCTCATGAAGGGGGCCAGGCCGGTGCCGCTGGCCAGCAGGTAGAGCCGCTTGCCCGGCAACAGGTGGTCCCACAGCAACGTGCCGGTCGGCTTGCGGCTGATGAAGACGGGATCCCCCACCTTGACGTGCTGAAGCCGCGAGGTGAGCGGACCGTCCGGGACCTTGATGCTGTAGAACTCCAGCTCCTCGTCGTAGTTCGGGCTCACGACGCTGTAGGCGCGCAGCAGCGGCCGCCCCTCGACCTCGAGCCCGACCATCACGAAGTGGCCGTTGCGGAAGCGCAGGCCCGGATCCCGGGTGGTCCGGAAGCTGAAGAGGGAATCGTTCCAGTGATGGACGCTGACGACGTGTTCTTGGCTGAGCTGGCTCATGGCATCTCCGTTCGACCCCTTTGATCTAATCGAGCTTGATACATCGGTAAAATGGGATATTCAGATATAGTTCATCTGATTTACCGATATGAGATACACGCTGAGGCAGCTGGAGGTCTTCGTCGGGGTGGCGCGCACCGAGAGCGTCAGCCGGGCGGCGCGGGCGCTGGCGATGTCGCAGTCGGCGGCCAGCGGCGCCCTGATCGACCTGGAAAAGCAGTTCGACGTGCTGCTGTTCGATCGCGTCGGCAAGCGGCTGCGGCTGAGCGCCTTCGGCCGCACCGTCCGCCCACGCGCCGAGGCGGTGCTCGACCAGGCGCGCGAGCTCGACCGGGCCCTGGAGAGCCGCGAGGCGGTCGGTCACCTGCGCGTCGGGGCGACGTTGACCATCGGGAACTACCTGGCGGCGCCGCTGCTGGCGCGCTACCTGAGCGACCACCCGGGCGCCGAGCCCAGCCTGGTCATCGCCAACACGGAGGAGATCGCGCGCCTGGTGGCGAACTTCGAGCTGGATGTCGGGCTGATCGAGGGGGAGATCGAGCACCCGGATCTGGAGATGACACCCTGGCGGGACGACGTGCTGGTGGTGTTCTGCGCGCCGGGTGATCGGCTGGCGCGCAAGCGGGCGCTCACGGACGAAGACCTGCGGCGGGCGCCCTGGATCGTTCGCGAGCACGGCTCGGGCACGCGCCAGGCCTTCGACCGGGCCATGCACGGGCTGCTGGCCGAGCTGCGCATCGTCCTCACCTTGCAGCAGACCGAGGCGATCAAGGGGGCGGTGGAGGCAGGGCTGGGCATCGGCTGCGTCTCGCAGCTCGCGTTGGCCGAGGCGTTCACGCGGGGCAGCCTGCATCCGTGCCGGGTGCCCCACCGCGACTTCCGGCGCCAGTTCTTCTTCCTCCTCCACAAGGACAAGTTCCGCAACACTGCGGTGGAGCGCTGGCTCGAGCTGTGCCGTTCCAGCAGCATCCCCCCGAGGTGATGCTGCATTTTTCACGAGCACGTTGGGACCGAAGTGCTGTCCGAAACGAGACTATTGGCTGGCAAGAACTGCCAGGATCGCATCGAATCGATTGAAATCAGCCACCACCACGTCACGAGAAGAGACCGCAACGTTGCGAAGCTCTTCCAGGCGCGAGCCGTCGAGATCGATGGCGTAGGCGTGCCGAAAAAAATGTCGGAAGCCAAGGAGACGACGAAGGGCTGTCAGGGTGGGGCCGGAGAGAACGGCAGGTCTGACCCCCTCGACGTCGAGGGCCATCGCCGCGACCAAGGACTGGTGCCAGTCAGGGCCTTCCGGAGCCCCATCTTCCAGGTGACGGGCGATGCGCGTGAGGGCGGATTCCATCGCGCCATACGCGTGGTGAAGAGCAACAGCAGCTTGCGCAAGCGCCGACCGCTGCACCGCTGGCCGATCGAGCGGTGCGAGGGTCGAGAGCTCCTCGACCAGGGTCTGGTATGCAGCTACGTCGCTCGCGATCTCGGCCCGTAGCCGTTGAACGCGCGGATTCATAGCGGCTTTCCTTCAACCGCGATCCTGTCGCGAAGCGACGCCGCCGCGCGCTCCATGGGGACGAGGTCCACTGGCCCCCCAAACAGCGTCATCAGCTCCGAAAGGGCGGCAAAGTAGCGTGAGCCATCCAAGCCCTCCACCGCCAGATCCACATCACTGTGTTCGGTGAAGTCTCCGACGGCGAGCGAGCCGAACAACCGGACGGTTCGTGCCCCATGCCTGGCGATCAACAGGTCGCGTGCCTGCGGCAAGAGCGCGAGGAGCCGAGCCGCGCGCTCCTCCGCTCTCGCCCTACGCGCTTGCATCCGGCGCTGCCACGTACGCGCCATGTCCGCGACAGTGACGGCCATCGAGAAAGTGTACACCGACCGCCGCGCGGACGGTGTCGGGGCGCTGGACCACACGCAGCCAGTCTTTGGAGGTGTCTTTGGAGGTGTCGTTGGAGGCGTCTTTGGCGGTGTCTTTGGAGGTCTTTAATAGTGCGTCAGGGAGCCGTCGGCGCGGGCGCGGCGGAGGGCGAGGATGAAGAGGGCGGCGCCGCTGGGGATGAGCAGGCCGGTGAACAGGGCCAGGGCGAGCAGCGAGCCGCCCAGCTCGGGAAGGGTTGCGCCGCGAAGCAAAGCGCCGCGGACGAGCTCAAGGGCGTGCGTCATGGGAAGCGCACGCCCGAGCAGGCGAAGAGAGGGGGGGAGCACCGAGACTGGATAGGCGACGCCCGACAGCAGGAACGAGGCGCTGGCCAGGAACACCGCGACCGGGTTGTTCCGCCGCACCAGCATCTGCATCGCCGCCGACAGCAGGCCGATGCCCACGAACGCTCCCACCACCAGCGGCGCCGCCACCACCAGCGACGTCACCGACATCCGCGGGAACCGCACCCCGAACACCACCACCGCCAGCACGAAATACAGGCTCGCCCGCGCGATCGCCACGGCGAACTCGTACACCGGGCCCACGCCGAGCACGATCCACGACGGCACCGGCGTGGCCAGCTCGGCCTCGAACAGCCCCATGAGCTGCGCATTCCGGATCCGCTGCGCCAGGCTGGTGACCCCGATCTGCTGGAAGTCCATCACCACCAGCCCCACCACCACGAACGCCAGGTAGTCACCGCCATACGTGGCCAGGTGCGGGTTGATCGTCGAGCCGACCATCCGCGAGAAGAACACCAGCGCCAGCACGGAGATCGCGAACGAGCACAGGCGCACCACGAAGGCGACCCGATACCCCGCCATCGTGGCGAGCTCGCGCCGCCCGAACGCCATCAGCACGCGCCAGAACCACAGCGCCCGCGACGGCGGCGAAAGTGATGACGGCGCCGGGGCGACGCTCACAGCCCCAACTCCGCCTCGATGCGATCGGGGGGCGCTTCCCCGCTCGTGCGCCCATGCTCGAGGAACAGCACGCGATCGCCGAGCGCCCGCGCCTCGGCCGGGTCATTCGTGCCCACGACGGCCGTCCGCCCCGCGCCCCGGATCACCTCGTCGCGCAGGAAGCGGCGCAGATCGCGCGCCCCCAGCGGATCCAGCCCCAGGGTCGGCTCGTCGAGAAGAATCACCTCGGGCGCGCCCAGCAGCCCACGGGCCAGCGCCAGCCGCTGCCGCATGCCGCGCGAGTAGGCGCTGAACGGGCGGTCGGCGGCCTCCGTCAGCCCCACGCGATCGAGGAGCAGGTCCGCCTGGGCCCGCGCCGGCCCCGGCGCATGCCCATGGAGGGCCCCGAAGAAGGCCAGATTCTGCCGGCCGGTGAGCGGCCAGTGGAAGCTGCGCTCCTCGCCCACCACGAAGGCCACCCGCCGGCGAAAGTCGGCGTCCGGCACCGCGGCGTCCGCGCCCAGGACGCGCGCCCGCCCCTCCGTCGGCGTCAACATGCCCGCCAGGATCCGCAACAAGGTCGACTTGCCGGCGCCGTTCGGACCCATCAGACACAGCACCTCGCCTGGCGCGACCCGAAACGACACGTCGAACAGGGCCTGAACGGGATTTTGCCGCAGTTTCCCTCGGAGAAGCTCGCCTACACCGGCCGCGGGATGAAACGTCTTACCGATGCCGACGGCATCGATCGCCTCGGTCACGGTTCTCCCATGGCCTTGCCGCCGCGCTGGTACTTCACGACGTTGGCCTCGTGCTCGGACACGGTGCGAGAGAACACGTGCGTGCCGTCGTTCTTCGACACGAAGTAGAGATACGGCGTCTTGTCGGGCGCCATGACCGCCTCGATGGCGGCCTTGCCGGGACTGGAGATGGGACCGGGGGGCAGCCCCTCGTGCGCGTAGGTGCTGTAGAGGTTGTCCTTGTCGTCGAGCTGGATGCGGTGGATGCGGCCGTCCCATTTCGAACAGGCGGCCGAGCGCGGCACCGCCACGGTGCAGCCGTAGATGATGGTGGGATCCGTCTGCAGCAGCTTGGGCTTGAACGTCGGGAAGCGCAGCCGATTCAGGAACACCTGGGCGATGCGAGGCCGCTCCTGCGCCTGCCCGGTCTCCTTCTCGACGATGGACGCCAGGATCACCACCTGCGCGTCATCCCACCCCAAGGTGCGATGCAGCTCGGCCAGCCCCTTGGCGTGCAGGGTGCGCAGCTCCTCGTAGACCTGGCGGTGGCGACGCACCAGCGGCGCGATCACGCGCGCGGCGGGCGTTCGCGGGCGCATCTTGTACGTGTCGGGGTACAGGTACCCTTCAAGGGTCGACCCGGGCAACCCCAGCTGCGTCACGAACGCCTGATCGGTCGCCTGCACCAGGAACTCGTTCTTGGTGCAGATCCCCGAGGCGTCGAAGATCTCCGCGATCTCGACGATGTTCTTGCCGGGCGGGATCGTCACCGCCACCAGCTCGTCGGCGGCGCCTTTCACCAGCACCTCGAGCATCTGCTTGGGCGTGGCGGGCGCGAAGATCAGGTAGCGGCCGGCCTTGAACCGCCCCGCCACGCCGCGCTGCCCGGCGTACAGCCGGAACACCGTCGGGTGATCGATCAGCCCCGCCTTGTTGAGGATGGCCGCCACCTGCCCGGCCGTCGCCCCCTTGGGGATCTCGACCTCGATGCGCCCACGGGCCGTGCCCGACGGCTTGTCGCCGTAGCGCCAGGCCGCGAAGGCCAGCCAGGCCACGACCAGGACGCCGACCACCGTCGATGCCAGGAAGACGAACAGGGCTCGTTTCATGTCTCGTTTCACGACTGCTGTGATCCCGTTGCCTGGGCGTCGAGCCAGCGGCGCAGGATGACCGCCGCCGCCACCCGATCGACCACTTGCTTGCGCCGCGCGCGCGACAGATCGGCGCGCAGCAGAACCTCTTCGGCCTCCACGGTGGTGAAGCTCTCGTCCACCAGCTCGATGGGGACCGACAGCACCGTGCGCAGCCGCTCCACGAACGCCTGCACGCTGCGGGCGGCGCGCCCCACCTCCCCCTCCGGGCTGAGCGGCAGCCCCACCACCACCAGCTCGGCGGCGAACTGGTTCACCACGGCGGCGATGGCGTCGAGATCGCGCTGCCCGCCGTGCCGGGCGATGGTGGCGTGCGGTTGCGCCGTCAGCCCCAGGCCGTCGGTCACCGCCACGCCGATGCGGCGTGTCCCCAAGTCGACGGCGACCACCCGGCTCGGCATCGTCCGAGGGTTATATCCATAACGCCGAGGTGGTCCAAGCAATCCGGTCCAAGGATCACCCGCCGTTGTCGTGTACAACTGAGC
>DASYCK010000221.1:0-33088 GCA_036500205.1 Polyangia bacterium
GGCCGAAGATGGCGTCGGCCAGCATCTCGAACAGGTTGCGCAGGCCGAAGCGGGGCGGGGGAACGAGGCCCGCGTCGCCCGCGCCACCGACGGCGGTCGAGTACTTGAACGCGCCGAAGGCGAGGAACGCGAACACCAGCAGCGCGCCCAGCACGTGATCGATCTGGAAGTGCGTCGCCTGGAACATCTGCCAGGTCCAGTCGCGCGCGAAGTAGTGATGAAAGAAGTCCTTCAGGGCCAGGTAGCCCGGGAGAAATTCGAACCAGGTGTCGTGCGGTCCCATGTCAGAAGTGGCTTTCCGATTTAACTTTTTTGGTTGTCGTGGTTCGCCGCCGGGCCGGCGGCGGGTACTTTGAGGCTTTGCGGGCCGAGATACAACCCACCGAGCAGGATCGCGGCGACAAAAACCGACATGCCCAGCGTGAACGGCAAGACCGGCAGCCGGAGCCCGCGGACGGCGACCCAGACCAGACCGAAAAGTAACAACATCTTGACCGCCAGCGAGAGGACCAGCCCCAGCGCCTGCCCGGTCGACGCGCCCGCCTCGACCTTGGCCACCGCCCGCGCGCCCAGCCGTCGCAGCACCCAGAAGTTCGCCACCGCCAGCGCCGCGCCGGCGCCCGACGCCGCCATGCCCCGGGGACCCCAGAGCAGCCCCGCCACGGCCACGGCCGCCACGCCCAGCACCACGGTGGTCCGTTCGATGGTCTTGAGTTGATCGGCGGGCATTCGGCGGTTCTCAGTCGGTGTCCGGGTTCTTCTTCTTGTAGGCCCTCGTCACGCGCACGAGGGCCTTGATGGCGGCACCAATTCCGGCTGCGAATCCGATGAAGGAGAGCCAGGGAGCCGTCCGGAGCTTTCCGTCCAGCCAGTGGCCTCCGAAGTAGCCGATGCAGATTGCAACCGCCACTTCGATTCCGACGGCGCCGGTGTTGCCGGCAATCCGCCACATTTTTTTCGCTTCCGGGTCGATGATCGGCCGTTGCGCTATCACGCCCCGGTCTGCAAATCAAGCGGGGGGCGGCGCGGCCCTCACAGCGTGGCGAAGACTTCCTTGGCGGCCACCACGAACGACTCGATGTCCTCTGGCGTATGCGCCATCGAGATGAAGGCCGCTTCGAGCTGCGCCGGGGGGAGATAGAACCCGCGATCGAGCATGGAATGGAAGAACTTGGCGAAACGCGCCGTGTCGGCCTGCCTGGCGCTGGCCAGGTCGGTCACTTCCAGATCGGTGAAGAAGATGGTGAACGCCGAGCCGGCCCGCTGGACGCGCGCCTTGACGCCGCTGCGCCGGATGACCCGCGCCATGCCGTCCTCCATCATGCCGCCCAGGATGTCGAGGGTGCGGTAGACGGTGTCGTCCAGCTTCTTGAGGGTGGCGATGCCGGCGGCGACCGCCAGCGGGTTTCCGGAAAGCGTCCCCGCCTGGTACACGGGGCCTTCGGGGGCGATGACGTTCATGACGTTGGTCCGGCCGCCGTAGACGCCCATCGGCAAGCCCCCGCCGATCACCTTTCCCAGACAGGTCAGATCGGGGCGGATGCCGTACAGGCCCTGGGCGCCGCCGCGCCCCACCCGGAACCCCGAGATCACCTCGTCGAAGATCAGCAGCGCGCCGTGCTGGTCGCACAGCGAGCGCAGGCGCGGCAGATAAGCGGGGCGGGGGAGGACCAGGCCCATGTTGCCCGGGATCGGCTCGACGATGATGGCGGCGATCTGCTCGCGGTTCGCCTCGGCGGAGAACACCGCCTCCATCGCCTCGAGGTCGTTGAAGGGGACAACGATGGTGTCAGCCACCGCCGCCGCCGGGACGCCGGCCGACCCGGGGATGCCCAGGGTCAACGCGCCCGAGCCGGCCGCCGCCAGCAGCGTGTCGGCGTGGCCGTGATAGCCCCCGTCGATCTTCACGATCTTCGGTCGTCCCGTGAACCCCCGGGCGGCGCGAATCGCCGACATCGTCGCCTCGGTCCCCGACGACACGAAGCGCATCTTCTCGATCGAGGGCACGGCCAGGCGGATCCGCTCGGCCAGATCGATCTCGCGCAACGTCGAGGCGCCAAAGCTGGTCCCCGATGACGCGGCGGCCACGATGGCGGCTATGATGTCCGGCTCGGCGTGCCCGAAGATGAGCGGGCCCCACGAGCCGACGAAGTCGAGGTATCGGTTGCCGTCGACGTCCTGCAGGTGCGCGCCCGAGCCGCTGTGCACGAACACCGGCTTGCCGCCCACCCCCTTGAAGGCCCGCACCGGCGAGTTGACCCCGCCGGGGAAGAGCTGGCAGGCCCGCTCGTAGAGGCTCTCGGAGGTCGGGCGGTGCGAGGTGATACCGGCGTTCGCCATGAGGGGGCCCAAGTTTAACCCGCGGGGGGCGGTTTCGCCTGGCGGATCGCGGCTAATTGGGGCCGGTGCCGCCGTTGTCTTCGCCCGAGGGCGGCTCGCCGTCGTCTTCTGGTTCTGGCGTCTCGTCGTCGGCGTCGTCCTCGTCACCGCCGACCGCCTCCTCGCCCAGATCTTCCTCGGCCAGGGTCTGCCCCGCGAGCTCGGCGCGCGCGGCGGCCACCTCGGGGGACTCGACCCGCTCCCCCTCTTCCGTCTCGGCCATGCGCTCCATGGCCACCACTCGCTCAGCCTCGTCGAGGCGAATCAGGCGGACGCCCTGGGTGTTGCGGCCAATGGTGGGGATGCCGGCCACCGGCATGCGGATCAGCTTCCCGCCGTCGGTGATGATCATCAGATCGTCGTCGTCGCTGACAATGCGCAGGGCCACCACCTTGCCGTTGCGGTCGCTGGTCTTGATGGTGATGACGCCCTTGCCGCCGCGATTCTTGGTGGGGTAGTCGGCCGTGGGGGTTCGCTTGCCGAACCCCTTCTCGCAGACGGTCAGCAAGGTGGCGGCGCCTTCGCGGGGAACGACGCCCATGCCCACCACCTCGTCGCCGTCGCGCAGCTTGATGCCGCGCACGCCGCGGGCGGTGCGGCCCATGGGGCGGACGTTCTCCTCGCGGAAGCGGATGGCCCAGCCGTTGCTCGTGCCGAGCAGGAGGTCGGACGATCCCTCGGTGATGCGCACGGCCACCAGATCGTCGTTGTCGGCGAACGACAGCGCGATGATGCCGGAGACGCGGATGTTGCCGAACGCCGCCAGCGACGTCTTCTTGATGGCGCCCCGGCGCGTGGTCATGACCACGAACGCCCCCTCCGAGAAGTCGCGCACCGGCAGCAACGCCACCACGCGCTCGTCCTGCTGCAGCGGGATCAGGTTGACGAAGGCCTTGCCCTTGGCGGTCCGCCCGGCTTGAGGAACCTCCCAAACCTTCTTCGAGTAGGCGCGCCCCTTGTTCGTGAACATCAGCAGCGCGTCGTGCGTCGAGGCGACGAACAGCTGCGCCACGAAGTCTTCTTCATGCGTGGCGGCGCCGGTGATGCCGCGCCCCCCGCGCCGCTGGGCCTTGTACAGGTTCTTCGGGTTCCGCTTGACGTACCCGCCGTGGGTGACGGTGACCACCATCTCCTCGGGCGTGATCATGTCCTCGATGTCGATGTCGGCGATCGATTCGGTGATCTCGGTCCGGCGCTCGTCGCTGTAGGCTTCTTTCACTTCTTCCAGGTCGGCGATGATGACGGCCAGCAGCACCGTCTCGCTCCCCAGGATCTCCTCCAGCCGGGCGATGGTCAGCGCCAGCTCCTTGATCTCGGCGACCAGCGCGTCGCGCTCGAGCCCGGTCAACTTGGCGAGCCGCATGTCCAGGATGGCCTGGGCCTGGCGGGTCGACAGGTCGAAGCTCGCCATCAGGCCGGTCCGGGCCGCCTCGGTGTCCTTCGAGGCGCGGATGAGGTCGATGACGGCGTCGATGTTGTCGACGGCGATCTTCAACCCCTCGAGGATGTGCATGCGATCGCGCGCGACGCGGAGATCGTAGAGGGTGCGGCGGGTGACGACGTCGCGGCGGTGGGCGAGGAAGTGCACCAGCGCCTGCTTCAGCGACAGCAGCTGGGGCCGCGAGTCGACGATGGCCAGCATGTTGATGCCGAACGACTCCTGCAGGGGAGTCATCTTCCACAGGTTGTTCTGCACCACCTCCGGGACGGCGTCTCGCTTCAGATCGATGACGATGCGCATCCCCTCGCGGTCGGACTCGTCGCGCATGTCGGCGATGCCGTCGATGCGCTTGTCGCGCACCAGCTCGGCGATCTTCTCGATCAGCTTGGCCTTGTTGACCTGGTAGGGGATCTCCGTGGCGACCAGCGACTTGCGGCCCGTCTTGGGGTGCTCCTCGACAGCCATGACGGCGCGCATGAGCAGGCTGCCCCGCCCCGTCTCGTAGGCCTGACGAATACCGCCCCGGCCACAGATGATGCCGCCGGTGGGGAAGTCGGGACCAGGGACGATCTCGAACAGCTCGTCGGTGGTGATGTCGGGGTTGCGGGCCAGCGCGATGGTGGCGGTGATGATCTCGCCCAGGTTGTGGGGCGGGATGTTGGTGGCCATGCCGACGGCGATGCCGGCGGCCCCGTTGACCAGCAAGTTCGGGAAGCGCGCCGGCAGGACGGTCGGCTCGACCTCCTTGTCGTCGTAGTTGGGCTGGAAGTCGACCGTCTCCTTGTCGATGTCGGCCAGCAGCTCGCCGCCGATCCGCTCCATTCGGCACTCGGTGTACCGGTAGGCGGCCGCCGGATCGCCGTCGACGCTGCCGAAGTTCCCCTGCCCGTCGATGAGCGTGTAGCGCATCGCGAAGTCCTGGGCCAGGCGCACCAGGGCGTCGTAGGCGGCGCTGTCACCGTGGGGGTGGAAGCGACCGAGCACGTCGCCGACCACGCGCGCGCACTTGATGTACGCCCGGTTCCAAACGTTGTTCATCAGGTGCTGGGTGTACAGAATCCTCCGGTGGACGGGCTTCAACCCGTCGCGCGCATCGGGCAGCGCGCGCGACACGATGACGCTCATCGCGTAGTCCATGAAAGAGGATTTCATCTCCTCTTCGATGGCGATGGGGATTCTGTTACCTGCGAAGGGGGCCGCGCCGTCAGCGCTCATCGGGCGTTCTTATACCAGAGATGACCATGTGAATACGGGTGTTCGCGGGACGGAAAATCGCCCCCCGCTCCGTCAGTTCTTCGTCAGCGGAGCCGTGACGGTCTGCGTGCAGAAATCCGAGGTCCCGTCCGCGTAGTCGTCTTCTCGGTAATAGGTCGCGTTGTGCAGGCCGGTCCGCGAATCGAGCGTCGTCACGTCGAAGTTGTCGAGGATCCAGGTCTCGGTCAGTCCATCGGAGGTCGTCGTCGAGCACTGCCAGGTGGTGTCGCCGAGGTGCACGCCCAGGCTGTCGACGTAGAGGCCATAGGTACAAGCCGACCACTCGTCCCAGATGCCGGTGATGGGAAAATCGGCGGACCCGCTGGCCTGAATGATCAAGGTCGTGGTGGCCAGCGACGTGTTGGAGGTGCCGCTGCTTTCACATTCCGTGTGCACGGTGGCCCCCGTGCTGAACGTCCAGGTCCCCTGATAAGCGGCCAGGGTTCCCAGCACCGTCCCCGCGGTGCCGCCCGCCCCCCCGCTGCCCGTCGCGGGGCCCGTGCCACCGGTCCCGACGATCACGTCGGGATGCACGTCGAAATGGGTCACGGTGTCGTCGGCGCCCGCGTCGCCCACCACCACCGGCGTGCCGCAGGTGAGATCGCCATTCTGGCAGCAGACGTTCGAGACGAAGGAGCAGGTGAATCCGCGCGGACATTGCCCGTCGTCCGAGCACACCAGCGCGCCGCTGGTGATGTCGGGCGAGTAGGTGCAGCTGGCGGAGACGGTGACCAGCGCCAAAAAGGCCACGAGGAAGGCCACCATGAAGCCGGAGAATCGCTCGAGAGATTTCATCAGAAGGTCATCCGCACGAGGGCGCCGCCCAGACCGGGACCCGCCAGAGGCGCCACCGCCACGCGAGGGGGGGCGGCTTCGCTCGGGGTCGACGGCACCGTCGCGTAGAGGATGAGACCGAGCGCGATGCCCGCGGCGCCGACCCCGTAGCCGATCCACTGGAACAGCTCGGCGGCGCGCCCGGTGCTCTCGGCCGACGGATCGAACTTCCCCCTGGTCTTGGCGGCATCCTGCACCTTGTTGGATTCGGATTTCGCGATCAGCCCGCCGATGGCGCCGCCGACCAGGAACACGCCGCCGACCGAGGCGATCACGATGCCCGCCGTCTTGCGTCCCGAATGCGCGGGAGGCGTGGCGGCCGGCATCGGTGGGTAGGCCGGGGGAAGCGCATTCGCCTCGGGCTGGCCGGGGGGCGGGTAGGCGTTCGGATAGGGCGGGCCGGGCGGGCCCGGTGCCGGGTTGGCTTCGCCCGTGCCGGGACCCAGGGTGGGGCCAGCCGCCGGAGGCGGTGTCTGCGCGGGGGGAGCCCCGACCACGGCGGGGGTCTCGGGCGGCGCCGCGGCGGGGGTCACCGCGGGAGCATTGCTCGCCGGATGCTCGGCGATCGTCTTCTCGAGCGCCCGGATGCGCTCCTCGATGTCGGCGCGGTTGGGGGCGTGCGGTGAGTTGCGGAGGTAGTTGCGGTAGAGCTGCAGCGCTTCGGTGTTGTGTCCCGCCAGGCGATGCGATTGCGCCAGGTTGTAGATGAACGCCGGGTCGCTCTTCGCCTCGTACGCCGCCTCGAATTCGTGGATGGCATCGTCGTACTTCCCGATGTCATAGAACTTCGTTCCGCGTTCGTAGTGCTCGCGCGCGGCGGCCGCGTCCTCCGCCCGGGCGGACCCGCCGACGCCAGCCCCCAGACAGATCACCACGACGATCACGGAACCCCATCGAAGCCGGCGACTCATTGGGAGCGTAGTATCGCTCACATCCCCCCGAAAATGAACCGGCCCGCCCCGACGTTCGCGCGTCGGGCCAGCGGGCCATCTTTCCAGCGCGAGGCCTGAGGGCCCGTCGTGCCTATCGCTTGCAGTCGACTTCGCTGAAGGGGGCGAGCTTCCCGGTCGGATCCTTCATCTCGAACGTGTAGCTCCACTCCTTGTCGCTCTTCCTCACGAAGGTCTGGCGATAGCCCATGCGGCCCATCGAACCGGACATGTCGCCGGTCCAGACGATCTTGTCGCCCTCGAGGCCCGGGGCCGAGCCCAGATCCCAATCCCCCGCGTTCGTCGCGCCGACGCGGACCAGGTGCTTGCCCCCCTGGTCCCAGCCCCACAGGCCCTGGACCTTGAAGCCGTGATGCGTGGGCGACTTCTTCTCCTCGTAGGTGAACTGGTGCCAGAACCCGTCGGCGGCCACCTTCGCCTCGGCCACCGCCTTGAACGTGTGCTCGGGGCCGAACACCGGGTTCGCGAGCTGCTTCCCGTCGCAGTGCTGCCACTTTCCCAGCAGGAACTTCAGCTGCTCGAGCTCGGGGGCGGGCTTCGGGCCCGGCGCGGCGAGGGGCGCGGCGGGGCCGGCCGCCCCAGGGGCCACGAGGGGCAGGGGCGGCTTGCCGGCGGCAGGCAGCATCGGCTTCGCGGCGGCTCTCGGGGGCGGGGGAGCGACGGCCGGCTTGGTCGCGCTGGCGGCGGGCTTGGCTGTCGCGGCGGGCTTCGCTGTCGCGGCGGGCTTCGCGGGCGCAGGCGTCTGCGCGAAGCCGACGGACGTTGTTGCGAGGGTCACGAGGGTCGGCGCGATCGCGAGCAGTCTTTTCAGCCAAGTCCTGGTCATCGAGGGCCTCCTGGTGGTCGCGTGGGGCGGCACTGTACCTCAACCCACGAAACGCGAACAGCGAAGCGCCGCCGCTAGCGCGGGATCAGGTGCCCGGCGGCCGCTTCGAGCTTCCTGAAATCCTCGATCTGCACGAGGAAAACCGGGACGATCTCGGGATCGAACTGCGCCCCCGAGCAGCGCTCCAGCTCGCCACAGGCGATCTCGTGCGGCAGGGCCTTGCGATAGGCGCGGTCGGACGTCATGGCGTCGTAGGCGTCCGCGACGGCGACGATGCGGCCGATCAGCGGGATGTGATCGGACATCAAGCCCTGCGGATATCCCGAGCCGTCCCACGCCTCGTGGTGGCAATAGCAGCCGGGGACGATGTCGCGCATGAACGGGATCGGCTCGAGGATCCGCTTCCCCTTCGCCGGGTGCGAGCGGAACATCGCCAGCTCCTCGGGGGTCAGCTTGCCGGGCTTGTTCAGCTTGTCGTTGCGGATGCCGATCTTGCCCACGTCGTGCATCAGCCCGACCTTGACCACGGTGGCGATGTCGGGCTCGGACAGCTTCAGGCCGATGGCGATGAGCCGCGCGTACATCGACACCCGCTCGGAGTGGCCGCGGGTGTAGCGGTCCGACTCCTCCAGCGCGTGCGCGAAGCCGATGATGGTCTGCTGGAAGTTCTCCTCCAGCGAGACGTTGGCGGCGGTGAGATCCTTGTTGGCGTCGACCAGGTTCTCGTACAGGCGCGCGTTCTCGATCGACACCGCGGCGCGGCTGCCCAGCACGTACAGCATCTTGCGCTGGCCTTCGCTGAACTTCGCGCCGCGCGTGTAGCTGTAGACGTTCAGCATGCCGATGATCCGCCCCTTCAGCTTCAGAGGGATCGAGCAGAAGCTGACCAGCTGGCGCGACAGCGGCTCTTGCGGCTTGTCGAGGTACTGGTTGGCGCGGCTGCCGTGGACGAGCAGCGGACGATCCTCCCGGAACACCGGCAGCACCTCGTCCAGGTTCAGCATGGGCGCGGCCGCGTCGGGGCCCAGGCGCTCGGAGATCTTGCGCATCCGCTCGGTGAAGCGCCCCTCGCGGTGCGGGTCCTCCATCAGCAGGCTGACCACGTCGGCGCCCACGGCGTCGATGGTGGCATCGAGCACCAGGTCGAGCACGGTGTCGACCGACAGCGACGTGGCGATCGCCTCGCTGATTCGATAGATGGAGAGCGCGTCCTTGAGGCGGATGTTCTCGTGCTGCAGGCGCTGTCGATCGAGCCCGCGCTGCACGATGTGGACGACCTCCTCGACCTTGAACGGCTTGAGGATGTAGTCGTAGGCGCCGCGCTTCATGGCCTCGATGGCCGTCTCGACGGTCCCGAAGCCGGTCATGATGACGGTGAGGACCGGCAGGCTCTCCTCGGAGATCTTCTGCACCAGCTCGAGGCCGCCCATCTTCGGCATCTTCAGGTCCGAGATGACCAGGTTGTAGCTCGACCGGCGCAGCTCCTCGATGGCCTGCGCGCCGTCCTCGACCGTGTTGACGACGTAACCCTCTTCCTTGAGGAAGTCGGCCAGGATGTCGCGAATCACCTTCTCGTCGTCGACGACCAGGATGCGCGGGTTGTCGGGGTGGAAGTTATACGAGAGCGGCTCGGCTGCCTCGGCAGCCAGCTTCTCCGCGACCGCTTCGCGGACCGTGTCGTGATTGATCGGGGCGCTCAAGCGTCGAGTCCTCGGGGACGATCGAGTGTAGCCGCCTGTCCTGGCCAAATGCCAGCCAAACGAGCTACCCCTTCATCTTCCGGAACTGGGTGTCCAGGTTCCGCCACCGTCCTTCTTTCTTTTTCGCGTCGTTTTCCTCGGACGCGCTGTCCTTTTTCTCCGCGTCCCAGTCCGCACTCCGGCTCTTCCACTGGTTCTCGTAGTCCGAGATCTCGATGTCCCCGGCGGCTTTTATGCCTTTTCGTCGCGCCACCTTGGCTTTTTCCAGCTCGACGCGCGCCCGGGCGGTCTCGATGTGTGCTTCGGCAGCGTTGCGGCCTTGCTTGAACCAGTCCTTCTTCTGATCCAGCCAGTCGAGCTTGGCGTCCGACACCTTCAACCCCAGGTCGGCCACCGTCTTGTTGTGGGCGGCGGAGTTCGCTTGATTGTCGTCCCGGGCGGCCTTGGCCCCCTCCTGCTCGGCGATCGCCTTCTCGATCTCCAGCCGCGCCTGCTGCTTTTCCAGGTTGGCGACGTCGGCATCGTGCTGGAGCGCCTCGAGCCGGCCGTCCGCCTGGCGGCGTTCGTCGTTGGCGAGCTCCAGGTCCCGATAGGCCGCCAGGACGCTGGCGCGTTCGTTGGCCGGAACGGCGTCCATCGTCGAATCGTCGACGGTGTATTTCAGGGCCCCGCCACCGCAGGCGACGGCCAGCAGCGGCGCCGCGCAGACCAGGGCAAGCAGCAGGCCCCGGCGGCGGCCGAGCGACGAAGACTTCCCGCCCCCCCCGCTCACGAAGGGGTTCCCGCGGGATCTGAAGGCGCCGGCGTGGATCGGACGGGGCTTCCCGGCTCCCCGAGGTCGGGGAACCAACCGAAGAACTCACGCAGCCGCGCCTTGCGGGGCTCGTCGACGTAGTCGAAGTTCGTGCCGCGATCGGTGACCTCCCAGAAGTCCTTGGTGGTGATGGAGAGCAGCTCGTCGCGGATCGAGCGCAGGCGCTCGGTCGTCTCCATCGCCATGTCGGCGAAGATCTTCTGGGCCGGTTCGATCATTTTGCGCAGCAGATAATACGCGGCGAGCTTCGCTTGCGCCTTCCGGATGCCGCGCAGCGCCCGCTCCTGGGCCGAGTCCTCCGCCTCCTTGTCGATCTCCAGGAAGGTGCCCAGCAGCCGGTCGTGCACGGGGGACGCCCCCTCGCAGGCCAGCTCGCACAGCGTGCACAGGTCGTAGGCGGCCGTCTCGGCGACGAAGCCGAGGCCCATTCCCTGCGCCAGCTGCGCGTAGTACTTGAAGCGGGTGGCGATCTCGGCGACCCGGTCGAGGGTGGCGGGCTGCCCGACCCGCAGCATCGCCTCGGCCAGCTGCCGGTACTGGTTCAGCACGTTGTACGCCGTCCGCACGTCGCGGGCGTTCAGGGCGGCGCGCAGATAGGTGTTCATGAACTTCACGGCCAGCGCGGCCACCTCGGCGTCCTGGCAGGCCAGGGCCGCCTCGCCGACATAGCGGGTCTCGATGGCGACCACATGCGCCATCTCGGTCATCTCCTTCTGGGCCTCGAGGAACACGCCCCGCATCTGGCGCAGCCCCTTCCATTCCAGCCAGGTGCGGTCGCGCGCCAGATCGCCCAGCGACACGGGAGCCAGCGCCACGAAGTCGGGGTTGTCCCGCAGCGCGCGGCCGATGGCGAACCAGGGGGCGGGCAGGCGTTCTTTCTCGGGCAGATACTTCACGATCACGCCCCGCAGCGCCCGGATGGCGTCCGAGGCGATGACCTTGTCTTTTTGCGCCAGCGCGTTTACGGCGATGTCGGCCAGTTGCTCCATGCTGGTCACCGTCTGCCCCTGGCGCATCTCCATGTCGGAGCGGTCGTGGCTGGTCTCGTGAAGGGCCGTGCGAAGCGTCTGCTGACCGATGCGATCGATGACCTTCTCGGGATCGAGGAAGTCGAACACGTAGGCGAAGTAGGGGATGAGGGCCAGCAGGCTGGCCGTCACGATCCCCACGGTGACGATGACGGTGGCAGTGGGGACGTAGGCGCGGCTGACGGCCAGGCTGACCCAGACCGCGTTGATGCAGGAGACGACGAAGAAGCCCATCACCGCCAGGTTGGTCTTGTCCCGGAAGAACATGTCCGCGACCCGTGACGTGTAGCGGTTGGCGGCCAGCTGCACGACGATCGAGACGACGGTGATGGCGATGCCGAGCACCGCGGCGATGATCTGGGCCAGGCTACCCAGCGCGTTCTGCAGGGTGTCCGGATCGAAGTCGAGCAGCCGGGTCAGGGGGCCCTCGGTGGGGCTGACGCGGCGGTGCAAGTAGAAGAAATCGAACAGCCAGACGGCGCCGAACAGCAAAACCGAGATACTCGCGAGGAGCGCGAGCGTGCCTATCAATGTCCGGCGCCACCGGTTCCGATCCGAAACCATCCGGCGGGGATGATAACCTGCTTGGTCGCGGCCATGCTGCTAGCCATAGACGTTGGAAACACGAATATCGTCGTAGGGGTCTACGACGTCGACGGTGCGCCGTCGGCGTCGCCCGCCGGCCCCAAGGCGCACTTTCGCCTCGACACGCGGGCCAGCCGCACCAGCGACGAGTACGCCGCCCTGCTGGCGCCGCTGTTCCAGATGACCGGCCTGTCGTTCGCGGACGTCAGCGCCATCATGGTCTCGACGGTGGTGCCGGCCGTGCAGTTCCCCATCCAGGGGTTCTGCGACAACTACCTGCACCGCGCGCCGCTCTGGGTGGGCCCGGGGATCAAGACCGGCATCTCTATCCTGTGCGACAACCCGCGCGAGGTCGGGGCCGACCGCATCGTCAACGCCGTGGCCGCGCACGCGCGCTGGACCCAGGGCGCCGTCATCGTCGACTTCGGCACCGCCACCACGTTCGACGTCATCACCCCCCGGGGCGACTATGCGGGGGGGATCATCGCCCCAGGCCTGATGGTGTCGGCGGACGCCCTCTACAATCGCACCGCCAAGCTGCCTCGGGTGGAGATCGCGCGCCCCAAGACGGCCATCGGCAAGAACACGGTGGCCAGCCTGCAGTCGGGGTTGCTGTTCGGCTACGCCGGCCTGGTCGACGCACTGGTGACGCGCATCCGCGCCGAGGTCGATTTTCAGCCACGGGTCGTGGCCACGGGCGGGCTGGCGCCGATGGTGGCCGCCGAGGCGACGACCATCGACGAGTGTGACGACATGCTGACCCTCGACGGCTTGCGCCTGCTATACGAACGGAATCGCTGACGTGTCACAGAGTCGGAGCGCGCTCGGCGCGCAGTTGCGGCGCTTCCCGCGGGTCCTGGGTGGCCTGCTGGTCGCGCCGGCGCGGGCGCTGCGCGAGATCGAGGCGGTCGAAAAAGGGGGCTTCTTCCTGCTGGTGGGGTGGTGCCTGGCGGCCGCCATCACGCTCCGTTTCGTGAACCTGGCGGACGCCTTCGCGGGTCTGGACGCCGGCGGTGGCATGCGGGTCGTCTCGGTGGTGGTCGGTGAGCTGACCGAAGCGGTCCCGGTGGCGCTGGTGGCGGCGCTGGTCATCGTCGTGGGTGCCGGGGGCAAGCGCGAGCCCTCCGTGGATCTGGAGCTGGGCTGCGCGGCGGCGGTTCCTTTCATGGTGACGCGCGCGCTGTTTCGCGCCGGCGTGATCATCTCGGAGCGCGAGCCGCCCCACCGCTGGGCGCAAGCTTCTTATCTGGTGGCGGGCGCCTGGGCCGGGGTGCTCACGTTGCTGGCGCTGCGCATCGCCCGCGGCCGTCCGGTCGGCCGTCTGGCCGAGCCGGCCACGCCCGCGGTGCTGCGCCGGGGCCTCGTCGCGGGCTGGGCGGCGCTGGCCGTGCTGGTGGCGGGGCTGGCGGGCGGCGTGGTCTGGACCGCCGGCAACGCGGGGACCCTGGGACCGGTGTCGCGGGGCGCGCCCGCGCCCGACTTCACGTTGCCGCGCATCGACGGCAAGCCGGGCGCCATCGCCCTGTCGTCGTTGCGCGGGAAGGTCGTGGTGCTGGATTTCTGGGCCACCTGGTGCCCGCCCTGTCTGGCCATGCTCCCCACCATGCATCAGCTGTCGGCCGAGCTGGGGTCGCAGGGCGTGACGTTCCTGGGCGTCGACTCCGACGGTCCGCAGACGACCCCCGACGAGGTGGCGCGATTCCTGGTCGAGCACGGCGCCCCCTATCCGGTCGTCTACGACGAAGGGACCGCCAACGAGCTCTACCGGGTGAAGGCGCTGCCGACGATCGTGCTGGTGACGAAGGACGGCAGAATCGCGCGGGTGGTGACGGGCCTGACGTCGAAGGGGACGCTGAAGAAGGCGATCGAGGCCACGCTGGCGCTGTGAGCCGGCGGGGCTACTCGCGTCGGGCGATCTCCTCGACGAAGTAGGCGCTGCGGTGGCGGGCGGTCGGCAGGTGGCTGTCCCAGCAGCCGGCCGAGCAGAACACCAGCTTGACCCGACCGTTGTTGCAGGTGCTCACCGAGCAGCGGATCAGCTTCGCGCCCACGGCAATGGGCTTGCGACACATCGAACAGACGAACGCGGGCGTGAACGACATCGAGGCTCCTTGCCCGATAAACTACCCGGAGTTCGCGAAATTTGCAGCGCGCCGGCGTTTGTCGCCAAGATAGAAATTCACGATGCGTCTCCCCGGGTGCGTGCTGATCGAGCTGACGGTGGCGGCGACCTTGCTGGCGGGCACCGGGTTCGGGGGGGCCTGGGCGGTGCGCGAGGCGCGGGCGCTCCGGGACGCCCGCGGTGGCGGCCGCGGCGCGGGCGCCCCCGCGCGCGTCGCTTCGCTGCGGCCACGCCAGGAGCTGTCGGGCGAGGCCTCCCCCGAGGTGGCGCTGGAGTCATCGGGCACGTTCCTCGGCATGTCCGACGAGATGCTGCTCGACCGCATCCGCAAGCAGCCGGTGACCCGCCTGAAGCTGAACCGCGGCGGCTCGTCGCTGTCGTTCAGGGTCGACTTCGCGGACGGGTCGCGGGCCGCCTGGAAGCCGGTGCAGACGAACGCGCAGACGGTCCCGCGCAAGGAGATCGCCGCCTACCGGCTGAACCGACTGCTGGGCCTGGACGCCGTGCCCCCGGCCGCGTCGCGGTCGCTGTCGAAGGACGAGCTGTTCGGGATGCTCCATCCGGACACCTTGCCGGCGCTGCCGCGCATCCGCGCCGAGACCATCATCGGTCCCAACGGCATGGTGGCGGGCGAGGCCTCGTACTGGATCCCGGTCATCAAGGACTCCGACCTGGACACCGTCGACGGGCACCAGCAGATCACCACCTGGCTGACCCAGGGGGAGGCCATCCCCTTCGAGCGGCGGGCCTTCATGGCCCAGGTCGCGATCCTGATCGTGTTCGACTTCCTGACCGGCAACCCCGACCGCTATTCGGGCGGCAACATGAAGACTTCGGACGATGGCAGCCACCTGTTCTTCATGGACAACACCATGTCGTTCTTCCTCGAGCCGCAGGGGACGGAGAAGAACCGGGTGTTGCTGCTGAGGCAACAGAAGTTCTCGCGCCGGGTGCACCAGGCGCTGGCACTTATCGACGTCCCCACCCTGCGCCGGCTGCTGCGGGAGCCGGACGGCAACGAGATCCTGACCGACGCCGAGATCCGCGCCGTGGTGCAGCGGCGCGAGTTCGTGGAGCGCTACGTGGCCGACCTGGTGAAGCAGTACGGCGAGAAGAAGATCTTCGCGTTCCCTTGAGAAGACCGCTCATTTCCCCCCCGACCAGCCAGTTGGGCCGGCGGATGCTAGACTGCCGCGCTTTCCCGCCATGAACGTTCATTTCGTATCCCTGGGCTGTCCGAAGAACCGCGTCGATACCGAGGTCATGCTCGGGCAGACGCTGGGCGCCGGTCATCAGATCGTGGGCGCCCCCGAGGACGCCCAGGTCATCGTCGTCAACACCTGCGGCTTCATCGGCGAGGCCAAGCAGGAGTCGATCGACGCAATCCTCGAGATGGCGCGCCACAAGGAGAGCGGCAGCTGCCAGCGCCTGGTGGTGACGGGGTGCCTGTCGCAGCGCTACTCCGAGGAGCTGTCGACGGAGATGCCCGAGGTCGATCACTTCCTCGGCACCGACGAGGTGGGGATGATCACCGACGCCATCGCCGGCCGCGGCGACCGGGTGAGCGTGCTGGAGACGCCGCGCTATCTGTACGACGATCACTCGCCGCGCCAGCCGTCGATGGCGCGCCACACCACCTACGTGAAGATCGCCGAGGGGTGCGATCGCCCCTGCGCGTTCTGCATCATCCCCAAGCTGCGCGGCGCGCAGCGCAGCCGCGCGCCCGAGTCGGTGCGCCGCGAGGTCGAGGCGCTGGCGGCGGCGGGGACGAAGGAGATCTGCCTGGTGGCGCAGGACCTGACCACCTACGGAACCGATCTGGACGCCGCCGCGTTCGGCGGGAAGCTGCCCACGCTGGCCTCGCTGCTGGACAGCCTGGCCGACGTCGAGGGACTCCGCTGGCTGCGCCTGCACTACGCCTATCCGAGCGCCTGCGGGGACGACCTGCTCGACGTCATGGCGGCGCGCGACCGGGTGGCGAAATACCTCGACGTGCCGATCCAGCACATCGACAGCGATGTCCTCAAGAAGATGCGCCGCGGTTACGGCGAGCGGGTGGTGCGCGACCTGGTCGAGCGGGCGCGGGCGCGCGTTCCCGGGCTGACCCTGCGAACGACGTTCATCGTGGGCCACCCCGGCGAGACCGAGGAGGCCTTTCAGCGGCTGTGCGACTTCGTGCGCGAGGCCTCGCTCGATCGGGTGGGCGTCTTCAATTACTCGCAGGAAGAGGGGACGACGGCGGCGTTGCTGCCGGGCCGCGTGCCCAAGAAAGAGGTCGACGCCCGCCGCCGCGAGCTGCTGCGCATCCAGCGCGACATCTCGAAGAAGAAGCTGCGCGCCATGCGTGGCCGCGAGCTGGAGGTCCTCGTCGAGGGGGCCAGCGACGAGTCCGAGTACCTGCTGATGGGCCGTCACGAAGGGCAGGCCCCCGAGATCGACGGGCAGGTCTACCTCAGCTTCGCGGACGCCTCCGCCGACGCGCCGCCCCCCCCACCGGGCACGATCCTGCGCGCCAAGGTCACGCATTCCGCCGAGTACGATCTGGCCGCGACGATCATCGCGGCGTAGGGCGTCCCGCCCCGACGGTCAAGGCAACAGGGCCGTGTCGACCTCCAGATAGGTCAGCGCGGGAACGTTGTCGCCGCTCAATTGCCCCGCAATGACCAGCGTATCGCCGCGCGCGGCCATCACGACGTCGCGGTCCAGGGACAGGATCGCGCCGCGCATGTCGAACCGGAACCGACCGAGAACAGGCGCCGAGCCGCCGAGGCGGGCCACCACCAGCTCGGCCGTTCCGGTGCCGCTCGTTTCGCTCCAACCGCAGAAGCACCCGGGAAGCTCGCCGGACGTCAACGCTTTCTGAAGCGCGTACGTTCCCTCGGCCGCGAACTCGACCCACGCCACGAACGTCGCGCCCGATTGGGTACGGACAAGATCGAACCCGCTGCTGGCGCCGCTTCTTTGAGCCGCACACGTGGTCATCCCGGCGCACGGGTCGTCAGAACAA
Source organism: Polyangia bacterium (assembly GCA_036500205.1). Lineage (GTDB taxonomy): Bacteria > Myxococcota_A > Polyangia > Fen-1088 > Fen-1088 > DASYCK01. Next base: position 16,941 of record DASYCK010000221.1, read on the forward strand.
TCGTAGGACGCCTCCGTTGGACAACCGGCAACGGGGGCAAAGGTGTCGGTTGCAAAAGGCAGAACGACCGATTGCCAGACGGGCTCCGCCTCGTTCCTCGAAAGCACCGCAATCCCGTTCGCGACGTTCAGCGCGACGATCGGAAAGGCAGCCGTCCCGTCGAGACCTCCAGGGAGGAGGCGAAGACGTGGCGATCTGCTGGAGTCCAGGGCCCCCACCAGGGCGGAGAGATCCTCGACGTCGCCGCCGGGACTGCGCAGGTACAAGGCGGCGGGATTGGTGAGCCAAGTGACCCAGGGTTGCCCTGCGCCGTCGGTCTTGACCACCGTCGAGAACGTGTTGGGCGCGCCGAGAACCTGATCCGTCAGGCAAGAACCAGCCCGCGTGAGCAGGTGGGGGACGTGCCCGTCCTCCGTGGCGTACGTCAGATATCTCAGTTCATCGCCGACGAGGCTGACGCTGCCCAGCTCACCGTCATAGGGACTGTCGGACCGGGCTCTCACCCAACCCGCGTCCGTCTCGTGAACCACGGTGAGGGAAGGTGCGCTGCGGTCGACCAGCCATGTCGCCCCGCTGGCGCTGGTGGTCATCTGGCTTCCCAGCGTCACGAACGACAGCGTTTTCGGATCAGACAAGCTCGGGTCCTCGACGCGATTCTCCATGGCCGCGACCGTCATCAGCCGCACCAGGGCGGCGCTTCCAGGCCCGGCGACCGTCTTGGCCATCAACACGGCTCCATCCGCCGTTGCGGAAATCCAAGGTTTGACCGGAAGCGTGCCGCATGCCAGATCCAGGGCCTTGGTGACGGCACAGTCCGCGCGCCCACAAGTGAAGATCGGATCAACCGCCCGCGCCGGTGTCTCGCAGTCCGTGGAAAGCGTGGGAGCCGCGGCGCTGGTCTCGATGGGGCACGCCGCGCCTGAAATGCCGGCAGCGCCCGCGGCTCCCGAGGCCCCCCCGCCGCTGGCCATCATGCCGGAGACGCCTCCCATCGCCCCCGTCTCGTGGGAAGACGGTCCCGCAGCGCAAGCGCTCAAGAGAGCGAGACCAGCGACGCCGGAGGTCCGACGAAACAGCCAGGGCAAGCCGATTCGCGTTATCCCGGTCGGAGGCATCACACTGGCATCTTACCCTGCAACGCATCTCGTTCACGTTCCGAGCGTCGCGTAGGCGTCAGCTCGCCAGCGTGATCATGCGCTCCATGGCGCGGGCGGCGCCGACGCGGACGTCCTCGGGGACGGTGATGCGGCGGTCGGCCGGCTCGTCGCGCAAGGTCTCGTAGACGTTCTCCAGATCGATCGCCTTCATGTACTGGCAGAGCCGGCACGGCTTGTAGAACTGCTTCTCCGGGTGCTCCAGCTCCATGCGCACCACCAGCCCGCACTCGGTCAGGATGGCGAGGCGCTGCTTCTCCGGATGCGCCTCGACGTACTTCGCCATCTGCGCCGTCGACAGCACCTCGTCGGCGGCCCGCTGCAGCGCCGGCCGCACCTCGCCGTGGACGATCACCACGACCTCGGGATCCTCGGCGCGCAGGCGGGTGATGTCGTCGACGGTCATCTGGTGGTGGACGTGGCAGGCGCCCTCCCAGGCGAAGACGTTCCCCACCAGCCCCTGCCGCGCGCCTTCGCGCACGAGCGGTTCGATCATGGCCAGGTAGCTCTTGGGATCGAACCGGTTCGGCTCAGGCGGCGGCAGATACATCCGCTTCGTCTTCATCGCCACCTGGTAGGCCAGGTTCTGATCGGGCACGAACAGGATGTCGGGCGTGTCGAGCCGCGCCGCGATCTTCGCCGCGTTCGAGCTGGTGCAGCAGCTGTCCGACAGCGCCTTCACGTCCGCGTACGTGTTCACGTACGTTATCGTGGAGAACTTCCGCCCCAGCGAACGCAGGAACTCCTGCCGCTCGGCCAGCTCGTCGGCGTCGACCTCGGCCAGCGAGCACAGCGCCTGCAGGTTGGGAAGATAGACCGGGCGCTCGGGCGACAGGGTGTAGCACCCCTCGGCCATGAACCGCACCCCGCAGAACACCACGAAGCGGGCGTCTATGTCGCGCGCCTTCACCGCCAGCTCGAACGAATCCCCCACGGTGTCCGCGATCGCCTGCACCTCGGGCACCTGGTAGTTGTGGGCGGGGATGAAGACGTTCTTCTCCCGCTTCAGCCGGCGGATCTCGTCCCACAGCCAGCCGATGCGCGCCGCTTCACCTGCCGCGACGTGACCGCCGCGGACCAGCCGGTCCAGCGAGACGAACGCCTGTGACGAGACGAAGGCCTGTGACATTACGGGACGCTACCGCGCGCGGACGCGGCGTGCCGGCCTTTTTCAGGCGCGCCGCGCCAGATCACGCGGCAACTCTGCTAGCGTTGCGAAGTGGAGCGTCTGTTCGATCCCGACATCTGGCGCGAGGTCACGGGGGGCGCGATCGGCGAGCGCGTCCGCCGCCTGACCCGTGTGACCCCGCTCGTCCCCGCGCCTGCGCTGGGGCGGCGCACGGGGGCCGACGTTTGGTTGAAGCTCGAGTGCTTGCAGCGCACTGGCTCGTTCAAGCTGCGCGGCGCGGTGGCGCGGCTGGCGGCGATCCCGCGCGCCTCCGGTGCGGCGGTGCCGCGGGTGATCGCGGCATCGGCGGGGAACCACGGCCTGGGGGTGGCGCTGGCGGCTCGGGAGCTGGACCTCGAGGCGACCATCCTGGTGTCGGCGCAGGCGCCCGCGCTGAAGCGGGCCGGCATCGCCGCGCTGGGCGCCACCGTCGAGGTGGTGGGCGCCACCTACGACGACGCCGAGGCCGAGGCGCGCCGCCGGGTCGCCGCCGATCCGACCTTGACGTTCGTGTCGGCGTTCGACGACGACCACGTGATCGCCGCCAACGGCGGCCTGCTGGCCCGCGAGATCCTGGCCCAGCTGCCCGATGTCCAGCAGATCGTGGTGCCGGTGGGGGGCGGCGGCCTGGCGGGCGGGATCGGCGTCGAGGTGGTGCCGCGCGGGATCCGCTTGCTGGGCGTGTCGCCCGAGGCCAACTGCGCCATGCGCCGCTCGCTCGACGAGGGGCGCGCTTACACCACCTACGACGGCGGCCCCACGTTGGCCGAAGGGTTGGAGGGCGCCGTCAGCGAGCGAACGTTCGGCATGGCCCGCGACTACTTCCCGGAGATCGCGCTGGTCAGCGAGGTGGCGATCCGGCGTGCCATCGTCTACGCGTACCGGACCCTGGGCATCCTGTGCGAGGCCTCGGCGGCGCCCGCGCTGGCGGCGTTGCTGGAGGATCCGGCCCGGGTGCGTGGTCGCCGCGTGGTGGTGTTGATCTCCGGGGGAAACATCGAGCCCGATCTGTTGGACCAGCTGCTGGCGGGGACGGTGACGTCGTCCTAGGGGCGATGCCGACCGTCGCATCGATCGCCTCGCCGTGGCTCCCGCACGCGCGACTCTGAGGTAGAGTGAGCGGTCATGTCGTATCTGGTCCTGGCGCGAAAATATCGCCCGCAGCGGTTCACCGAGCTGGTGGGGCAGGAGCACGTCGGGCGCACGTTGACGAACGCCATCGCCCAGAACCGCGTGCACCACGCGTTTCTGTTCACGGGGGCGCGCGGCGTGGGGAAGACCAGCGCGGCGCGCATCCTGGCCAAGGCGCTGTCCTGCGTGAAGGGCCCCACGGCCGAGCCCTGCGGGGTCTGCGAGGCCTGCCTGGAGATCGCCGCCGGGAACTCGGTCGACATCGTCGAGATCGACGGGGCGTCCAACACCGGCGTCGACGACGTCCGCACCCTGCGTGAAGGGGTCCGTTATCTGCCGTCCAAGGGGCGCCTCAAGATCTACATCATCGACGAGGTCCACATGCTGTCGACCAGCGCGTTCAACGCGCTGCTGAAGACGCTGGAGGAACCGCCCGCCCACGTGGTGTTCATCTTCGCCACCACCGAGGCGCACAAGATCCCCACCACCATCCTGTCGCGCTGCCAGCGCTACGATTTCAAGCTGATCCCGACGGCGCGCCTGGTCACCCACCTGGAAGGGATCCTGAAGAGCGAGGGCATCGCCTTCGAGCCCGACGGGCTGCGGCTGCTGGCGCGGCAGGCGGCGGGGTCGGTGCGCGACGGGCTGTCGCTGCTCGATCAGGTGATCGCCTACGTCGGGGACGCCACGATCTCGCGCGACGTGGTCTCCGAGGTGCTGGGGGTGGCCGACCGCTCGCTGCTGGTCGACCTGGCGCGCCATGTTCTGCGCCGCGACGTCGCGGCGACCTTGCGGCTGCTGGCGGCGGCGGTCGAGCGGGGTCTGGATCTGGGGCAGCTGGCGCGCGCGTTTCTCGGCCTGCTGCGCGACCTCGAGGTGGTGGCTCGGATCGGGGGCGCCGAGCTGGGCGATCTGGTCGACGCCACGCCCGAGGAGATCGAGGAGATGCGCGCGCTGGCGACGGCGGCCATCGGCGAGGCGACGCCGGGCGCGGCCGGCGATTCGGATCGCGTGGCGGTGCTGTTCGATCGCTGGGCGCGCGCCGTCGAGGAGGCGGGGAAAGCGTCGAATCCGCGGCTCATCCTGGAGATGGCGGCCGTCGATCTGTGCCAGGCCGAACCGCTCGAACCGCTCGGCGATCTGCTCGACCGCCTGGAGGCCCTGGAAGGACGGCTCGGTTCTTCCGGCGGCGGCGGACTGCCGTCGGGGGGCGGGCGGGCGCCCGCGCGCGCCCTGACCGAGCCGCCCGCGCGCGCCTCGGCGCCCCCCGCTTCGTCGACCACCGGCATCCCGGCGCCGTCACCGCCGAGCATTCGCGAAGCAGCGCCGGTGCGCGCGGTCGCCCCGAGCGCCGCGATCGTTCCGCGCCCCGAGCCGGCGAGCGCGCCCCCGGTGGTCTCGTCCCCGCCGCTTCCGGTCGCGCCGGCCGAGGCGTGGCGACGGGCCCGCAGCGCCATCGAGCAACGGCGCCCCCGCATCGGGGCGCTGCTGGCGAACGCCAACGTGCTCGAGCTGGACGCCACCAAGCTGGTGCTGGGGTTCGTCGATCGGGCCGATGTCGAGTCCGCCGAGAAGAACCGCGCCGACATCGAGCAGGCGCTGGTGACCGAGTTCGGTGGGCCCGTCCGGCTGGTGGCCAAGCACGACGCGGCGGCGGCGACGTCCGCCGTGGTCCGCGCCGAGACGATTCAAGAGGCCGACGCGCTCGCCATCGACAAGCGGAAGCGCGAGCAGGAAGCGCGGCAGCACCCGATGATCCAGAAGGCGCAGGATCTGTTCGGGGCGGCCATCCGGGAGATCAAGACATGATGGACGGCTCGACACCGAAAGATCTGCAGGAGCTGTTGCGAACGGCGGGCCGCCTGCAAGCAGAGGTCACCCGCGTCAAGGACGAGCTCGATCGCAGCCGGGTCGAGGGGGAGAGCGGCGGTGGCCTGGTGCGCTGCGCGGTCTCGGGCGCGGGCGATCTGCTGTCGCTGACGATCGATCCGGCGCTGGGGGCCATGGGCGACGGCGCCTCCAACCTGAAGATGATCGAGGATCTGGTGGTGGGGGCGGTGAACCAGGCCATCGAACGAGCGCGCGAAGTGGCGCGGAACGAGATGGCGCGGGTCACCGGCGGCATGCCGATGCCCCCCGGGATCTTCGGGGGCTGAGCGGTGGCCTACGCGGGACCCATCGCCCGTCTGGTGCGCGAGCTGGCGAAGCTGCCCGGCATCGGCGAGAAGACGGCGGCGCGTCTCAGCTTCCACATCCTGCGTGCCTCGTCCGAGGACGCGGCGGCGCTGGCGGCGGCCATCGTCGACATCAAGCAGAAGATCCGTTTCTGCAGCGTCTGCTGTGATCTCACCGAGCGCGATCCCTGCGCCATCTGCGCGGACGCGCGGCGCGACCCCAGCATCGTCTGCGTGGTGGCCCAGCCGCAGGACGTCGTCGCCATCGAGCGGGCGGGGGGCTTTCGCGGCCGGTACCACGTGCTGCACGGGATCCTGTCGCCGCTCGACGGCATCGGCCCCGAGGACCTGCGCGTGGCCGAGCTGATCAAGCGCTGCGCCTCCGGCATCATCGAGGTGATCCTGGCGACCAGCCCCAGCGTCGAGGGGGAGGCCACCGCCGTCTACATCTCCAAGTTGGTGCGGCCGCTGGGCATTCTCCCCACCCGCATCGCCACCGGCGTCCCCATCGGCGGCGAGCTGGAATATGCCGATCAGGTGACTTTGGCGCGGGCCATCGACGGCCGGCGGGAAATTTGAGCCGTCAGGCGGATGCGCTTTTCGTCGAAACAGCGGGTTGCGCAACTTGAACCCGTCGGGGCATGGTGTTATCTGTGACTATCGGTACTGATATCCTTTTGATTCCGACGTGTTGAACTTGCCTGAAGGAGCGCGATGGCCGGCCCCGACGTGATGTTTCCCGAAGAGCAGCAGCAGATCACCATGGTCTGTCAGCGCTTGCATCGGGACGCCAACGCGAAGGCGGTGTTACTGATTGGCCGCGATGGTCAGGCGATCGCCGAGGCGGGCGACGTGGAAGACCTCGACGTGACGTCGCTGTCGTCGCTGACGGCGGGCAACGTGGCGGCCACCGGTGGCATCTCGAAGATCCTGCGCGAGAAGGACTTCACCAGCCAGTTCCACGAGGGCGAGAAGATCCACGTGCACATCACCCTGGTCGGCGGGCGCGCCATCCTGGTCGTGCTGTTCGACGAGCGGTCGTCGCTGGGCCTGGTGCGGCTGCGCGTGAAGAAATCGTCCGACGAGATGGCCCGCATCTTCGACGCGGTGTCCACCAAGGCGCAGTCGAAGAGCCAGCCGTCGATCCTCACCGAGATCACCGATAAAGACATCGACAACCTCTTCAACGACTAGGTGAAGCCCTTCCCCTCATGAGCTTCATCAACTACTCGTCTCGCGAAATCAACTGCAAGCTGGTCTATTACGGACCGGGGCTGTGCGGCAAGACGACGAACCTGCACTACATCTACGCGAAGACCAGCCCCGAGGCGAAGGGGAAGATGATCTCGCTCGCCACCGAGACCGAGCGGACGCTGTTCTTCGACTTCCTTCCGCTGTCGCTGGGCGAGATCCGTGGCTTCAAGACCCGCTTCCACCTGTACACGGTGCCGGGCCAGGTGTTCTACGACGCCAGCCGCAAGCTGATCCTGAAGGGGGTCGACGGCATGGTGTTCGTGGTCGACTCGCAGATCGAGCGCATGGAGGCGAACATCGAGTCGCTCGACAACCTGCGCATCAACCTGGCCGAGCAGGGCTACGATCTCGACAAGCTGCCGTACGTGATTCAGTACAACAAGCGCGACCTGCCGAACGTCGCACCGATCGAGCAACTGCGCGAGCTGCTGAACCCCACCGGCGTCCCCGAGTTCGAGGCCAGCGCCACCACGGGCGTCGGCGTGTTCGATACCTTGAAGGCCGTCGCCAAGGCGGTCCTGCGCGAGCTGCAGCGCGGCTCTCAGCAAAGCACGTAGCACGTAGGGGGCGCTGCCCCAGCAGACGGCTCAGCGGATCAGCGTCAGCTTGGCGCTGCGCTTGCCGGTGCTGGGATCCGGGGTGTTGCGGACGGAGAGGGCGCAGGCGACGGTGCCGGCGATCGACTGGAACATGCGGGCGATCTGCGAGGTCGGGTCGGCGATGACGACGGGGCGGCCGGTGTCGCCGCCGCGGCTCACCGAGCCTTGCAGCGGCACCTCGCCCAGGAACGTCAGCCCTTCGCGTTCGGCCAGCTTGCGGCCGCCGCCGCGCAGGAAGATCTCCTCGTGGTGGCCACAGCTCGGGCAGATGAAGCCGCTCATGTTCTCGATCACGCCCAGCACCGGCACCTCGACCCGCTTCCACATGCCCAGCGCCTTCTCGACGTCGATGATCGACACCTCCTGCGGCGTCGTCACCATCACCGCGCCGGTGATGGGCAGCAGCTGCGACAGCGACAGCTGCGCGTCCCCCGTTCCAGGCGGCAGATCGACGAGCAGATAATCGAGCTCGCCCCAGTCGACGTCCTCGATGAACTGCTGCAGCAGCTTGTGCACCATGGGGCCGCGCCAGATCACGGCGCCCCCCCGCTCGACGAAGAAGCCGATCGAGATCACCTTCATGCCGTGGTGAATGGCCGGGATGATCTTGTTGCCGGTCTCGGTGACGGCCATCTTCTGCGGCTCGCCCATCATCTGGGGAATCGACGGGCCGTACACGTCGGCGTCCAGGATCCCCACCGAGGCGCCCGTCGCCGCCAGGGCGGCGGCCAGGTTCGTCGTCACCGTCGACTTGCCCACGCCCCCCTTGCCGGCGGCGACCGCGATGATGTTGCGGACGCCAGGGAGCCGCGGGTTGTCGGGGTGGTTGGGGCGGCCGCGCACCTTCGAGGACAGGCGTACGGTGACGGCGGTCGCGCCCTCGACGTTGCGGACGGCCGCCTCGACGGAACGGGTGATGACGTCGCGCGAGGGGCAGGCGGGCGTGGTCAGCTCGATGTCGACGGTGACGGCGCCGGCCGGGGTCGCCTCGACCTGCTTGACCATCCCCGCTGCGGTCAGATCCATCTGCAGCGCGGGATCCTTGACCTGACCAAGGACGGCACGGACACGTTCGAGCAAGGAATCAGACGAGGTGGTGATGACGGGCTCCGATGCGAGGGCGGGCGAGGAAGTTTGTTGAGGTCACTTGCGAGCCGTGGGCAGCGCGCGCAGCCGCACGGGGACGTCGGCGTGATGGCCCATCTTGCGCCTCTTCACGGCCAGGTAGCCAGCGTTGTGTTGATTCTCGCCCACCCAGTGGGACAGCCGATCGACGACCTTGACCCCCGCTGCCTCCAGGCCGGCGATCTTCAGCGGGTTGTTGGTCAACAGCCGCACCGAACGCACCCCGAGATCCTCCAGGATCTTGGCCGCCACGTCGTACGAGCGCGCATCGGCCTCGAAGCCCAGGCGCAGGTTCGCCTCGACGGTGTCGGCGCCCCGGTTCTGCAAGTCGTAGGCGCGGATCTTGTTCCCCAGGCCGATGCCGCGCCCTTCCTGGCGCAGGTAGACGACCACGCCGACACCTTCGGCGGCGATCTTCTCCAGCGCCCGGTCGAGCTGCTCGCGGCAGTCGCACTTCAGCGAGCCCAGCACCTCGGAGGTCCAGCACTCCGAGTGAACGCGGCAGAGGATGTTGCTCCCCCGCGAGATGTCGCCCCGCACGATGGCCATGTGCTCCTCGGCGGTCGAGGTCTCGGCGTCGTCCGTGGAGGCGCCGCCCACCATTCGATAGACATAAAGCCGAAACGGCCCGAAGGCGGTGGGGAGGTCGGCTTCCGCGTAGCGCTTGAGCGTCATCGGGAGATTTAGATGGCCGAGGGGGGATGAAGTTACGGTTTGGCCCCGGGAATGTCAACGCGCGTTTCGTGAACGGGGCGGCGGGGCGCCCGCCAGAATTCGGAGAAAAGCCCGCGAAACCGGCCCCGACGACCGGGTCCGCGCCGGTTTCGGCGGCGCCAGGCTTGTCACGTCAAAGCGGCAATGTCATCCTGACAGGTCATGGCCCTCCGCCCCATCTTGCGCTATCCCGACGCCCGCCTCCGGGAGAAGTCTCAGGACGTCCACGTTTTCGGCGGCGAGGACCTGCGCACCCTGGTGGCGGACATGGCCGAGACGATGTTCGACGCGAACGGCGCCGGCCTGGCGGCCATCCAGGTGGGGGTTCCCTTGCGCCTGTTCATCATCGACGGCCCGGTCGCGGGCGATGGCGAGACGGCCGGGCCCCGGGTGTTCATCAACCCCGAGATCATCGAGCTGTCCGACGAGGCGCAGACCGGCGACGAAGGTTGCCTGTCGTTTCCCGGGATCTACGTGCCGGTGAAGCGGGGGATGCGCGCCCGGGTGCGGGCGCTCGACCTCGACGGCAAGCCGTTCGAGATGTCGGGGGAGGCGCTGTTCGCCCGGGCCATGCAGCACGAGAACGATCACCTGATCGGGCGCTTGCTGATCGATCAGTGCGGACCGGTCAAGCGCGAGATCATCAAGCGGAAGCTGCGCAAGGAAGCCGAGGCCGAGGCTGAAGAAGCGGGCGCGAGCTGAGGCGGTCCCCGGCCCGTCGTTCGCGGGATCCTCATGATCACCATCGTGCTGCGTGACATCGGCTTCGAGGGGCGTCACGGCGCCACCGCCATCGAGCGCAAGAGCCTGCGCAAGTTCGAGGTGGATCTGGAGGTGGACCTCGACGGTGACTTCGGGCAGCGCACCGATCGACTGGCCGACACGGTCGACTACAGCGCGCTCGCCGAGCTGGTGGTGACGATCGGCGCGGGGGAGCCGCATCGCCTCCTCGAGTCGCTGGCGCGACGGATGGTGGACGCGCTCGAGGCGCGGGTTCCGGCGGGGCATTTTCGCCTCGAGCTGAGGAAGCTGAATCCGCCGAGCTGCGCCGGCCACCCGAAGTTCTCCGCCGTGCGCGTCGCGACGGCCGCGCGTCGGACCTGATCTTCAGGCCTCCGCGCCCATCGCCTCGCCGTCGCCTTGAACGACGGGGAACTTGGGCTAGATCCAGCCCCGCCGTCCAATAGCGGACTGGCCCAAGGGAGACCGCCATGTACTACCTCGCCGTTCGCCAGTTCGTCCGCACCCTGAAGAATCTGGACACGCTGCTGGAGAAGGCCCAGCAGTCCGCCAAGACGCGCAACTTCGACGTCAACAACTTCTGCACCATGCGGCTCTTCCCCGACATGTTGCCGTTCCTCGCCCAGGTGCGCATCGCTTGCGACATCGCGAAGGGCACCGGCGCCACCTTGGCGGGCAAGGAAGCGCCCCGTCACGAGGACAACGAGACCACCATGGAGGAGCTGCGCGCCCGCATCGGCAAGTGCGTCGGCTATCTCGACACGCTTCGCGCCGAGGATTTCTCGCGCACCACCCCCGACACGGTCTGCAAGATCGCCTACCCGCCCGGCAAGGCGTTGAAGGCCGATGAGTTCCTGCTGGCGCGCCAGCTCCCCAATTTCTACTTTCACGTGACGACGGCGTACGACCTGCTGCGCCACGGTGGGGTCGAGCTGGGGAAGGGGGACTACCTCGGCTCGCTCGACCTGCTCGACGCCTGATTCCGTCCCGTTTCCCGGGTCGCGCCGTGCGCGTGTGCCGGTCCCCAGGGCCGGCGCCGCGCGCGGGCGGCGCCCGTTCCCGTTTCCAGTTGGTGGACGCACCGGTTGGGTGTAGGAATCATCGACCGGGCGCGGGCAAGGACATGATCGGGCGAACCATCGGTAACTACGTCGTTCGGGACAAAATCGGCGAAGGGGGCATGGGCGTCGTCTTTCGGGCCGAGCACCCCCACATCAACCGCAGCGTCGCCATCAAGGTCCTGCATCCGGGGGCTGACCGCAACCCCGAGGTCGTGCACCGGTTCTTCAACGAGGCGCGCGCCGCCACCGAGATCCGTAACGAGCACATCGTCGAGGTGCTCGATTTCGGCGAGCTACCCGAGGGCACCCCCTATCTCGTCATGGAGTGGCTGGAGGGGGAGAGCCTGGGCAACCTGCTGCGGTCGGTGAAGAAGGTCCCCCTGGGGCGGGCCGCGCACATCATGAGCGGCATCGCCCGGGCGCTTCGCGCCGCCCACGGCAAGGGGGTGGTCCACCGCGATCTGAAGCCGGACAACGTTTTCCTGGTGCGCCGCGACGGCGAGTCCGATCTGGTCAAGGTGCTGGATTTCGGTATTGCGAAATTGCTCGCGACGGGCATGCCGGTGCGCTATCAGACGCAGACGGGGGCCATCATCGGGACGCCGGCGTACATGTCGCCGGAGCAGTGCCGGGGCGCCAAGGAGATAGACCACCGCACGGACGTGTACGCGCTGGGGGTCATCGGCTACCAGATGCTGACCGGGCGGCTGCCGTTCGAGGCGGAGGCGCTCGGCGAGCTGTTGCTGAAGCACATGACGGAGACGCCCGTGCCGCCCGACGCCGTCGAGCCCCTGGTGCCGCCCGCGCTGAGCCTGGTCATCGCCCGGGCGCTGGAGAAGGAGCCCGAGAAGCGGCCGTCGCTCGACGAGATCACGTTCATCATGGACAGCGTGGTGGCGGCGGATGCCGCGCCTCACTCCGGGGCGGTCCTCACCTCGGCGGCGCTGTCGGCCAGCTTCGCGTCGATGTCGCACGCGATGGGCGCGCACACGACGCTGGGGGCCAGCGCCTCTCAGGTCGGGCTGGAGCGCCGCTTGCCGGCGCCGCGCCGCACCGGATTGATCATCGGGGCGGTGGTGGTGGCGGCTGGCGCGGCCGTGACTGCGTTCGTGCTGCGCGGTGGGCACCACGTTCCGCCCCCGCCGGCGGTCGCCGCCGTGCCCGCGCCCGTCGTGTCGCCCCCGGTCGCTCCGCCGGTCGCGCAGGTGGGCATCGCGATCCGCACCGATCCGGACAGCGCCCGCCTCGAGCTCGACGGCGAGCTGGTCGGCAATCCCTTCGCGCGAACCCTCCCCAAGGACGGACGCCCGCACCGGATAACGGCCACGCTGACCGGGTTCGGACCGGTGGCCCAGACGATCTCGTTCGACCGCGATCGTGAGCTGATCTTGAAGCTGGTGCCCGAGGCGGGGGCCGCGCCGGCGAGCGAGCCGAGAAGCGCCCGGGCGGCGAACACGCGCGCCAAGTCGTCCGGCCAGTCGTCTGGCCAGTCGTCCGGCCGTACGCGGACCGGCGAAGCCGAGGCGCCCGCCGCCGAGCCGCGACATTCGAAGTCCGCGGGCTACCGCGGCTCGAACCTGAACATCGAGACGGAATTTCCGGGACCGCGTTAGCTTGGACAAGGAGAGGATTCCATTCACATGAAACGTTGGCATCGCAATGGCGCGGCTCGGGTGGTGTTCACGGGGGCGTTGGCCCTTCTCATGACGGCGGGAGTGGGGTACCGCGCCGAGGCGTTCGGTCCTCCCGTGGTCACGGCGCCCCCGCCGGCCAGCCCCACCGCCCCGGCGGCATCACAGCCGCCCCCGACGAAGGTACAGGGACCGGTCGCCGCGCCCGCGCCGGCCACTGTCGCCGCGCCGGTCCCCGCGCCACCGACGTCGCCGCTCGGCGATGGTGAAGCCGTCGTCGGACCGTCGACGCCCCCCACGGCGCCCAAGCTGGCCGAGGCGCGGCTGCACTTTCAGCAGGGTGTGGCCCTGTTTCGCGATCAGAACTTCGACGCCGCGCTGGCCGAGTTCCGGGGCGCCTACGGCATCTCGGGCGAGCCCATCGTGCTCTACAACCTGGGGCTCACGTTCAAGGCGCTGTTCCGTTACGCGGAGGCGATCGACGTCCTCGATCGCTATTTGACCGAGAGCGCGGTGCAGCGGCATCCGGTGGCGAAGGAGCGGCGCGCCGAGGTGGAGTCGCTGGTTGCCGAGATGCGGAGCCTGATGGCGGACGTGACCATCGCGGTCAAGCCCGCCGACGCCACCCTGCGCATCGACGGCCGCCCCGCCAGCCTGGGCGTCGAGGGGATCGCCAAGCTGCCCGCCGGGACGCACGTCATCGAGGCGAACGCCGCCGACCACATGGCGCTCCGTCGCGAGATCACCGTCGTGGCCGGCACGCCGCAGACGCTCTCGCTCGACCTGGCGGTGATTCCCCATAGCGGGCATGTCACGATCACGGCCGCTCAGATCGGCGCGCACGTCAGCATCGACGGAAGGGACATGGGCGCCGTGCCGGTCACGGTCGAGCTGGGGGTGGGCGGCCACCAGGTCGAGGTGATGGCGCCCGGCTACATGCCCGGGCGCAGCGAGCTGGCGGTCGCCGCCGGGCAGTCGCGCACGGTCACCATCGTGCTGGAGCTGCCGCCCCCGCCCGAGACCACGCCGTTTTACCATCGCTGGTGGTTCTGGGGCGGCGTGGGGGTGGTGGCCGCCGCCACGGTGGCGACGATCCTCTTGATTCCGGAGAAGAAGCAAGGACCGCTGTCGGGAACGCTGGGCATCGCCGACACGACGATCACGACGCCGTGAACGGGCGGGCGCCTGAGATGCGACGTTCCACGAAAGCAATGGCGGCAACCGCGCGTCTGGTCGGCAGGGCGCTGCTGTTCGGCGCCGCCTTGAGCTTCGTCGGAGGGTGCAAGGGGGAGAAGAGTCGCACCGAGATCATCGTCGGCCTGGCCACCGACCTCACCGCGCCAACGCCGCTCGCTGCCGTTCACCTGGAGATCGTCCGGCTTCCCGGGATGGACCTGCTCGGCGATCAGGAGTTCACGATCTCGGGCAATCCCGACAAGATCTACGAGCTGCCCGGTACCTACGCCGTCTATTCGGACACCGGCGCCCCCGATCGCGTTCGCATCCAGCTGACCGCCACCGACAACGGCGGGAAGACCATCGTGCAGCGTTCGGCCGTGCTGAACCTGGTCCCCGAGAAGACGCTGTTCGTCCGGCTGGGCGTCGTCTCGGCTTGCATGGGCATGCTCGATTGCCCCGACGGCAACACCTGCATCGAGGGGCGGTGCGCGCCCGAGCAGATCGATTCGTCGCGGCTACCCGTGTACACGGAGGGCATGGAGAACGAGGTGAGCTGCACAGGCGCGGTCAGCTTCGTCGACACGAGCACGATGAAACCGCTGACGGTGACGGGGACCGTCTGCTCCGCTCAGGGTGTCTGTCAGGACGGCATCTGCCTGGGCGCGACCTCGCCGTGAGCTGACCGGGTCAGTCCTCGCGGACGCGCGCGCGCAAGCCCTTGGTCTCCGCGCGCGCGTGCTTGCCGGCCAGCATCTTCTGCTTGGCGCGCCGTGAGCGCCGCCGCTTCTGCCGCTGCACCCGCGCCGCCTCCTGGGCGCGCGCGCTGGCGCGTCCCTTCCGCGCGGTCTCGATCTTGTCGGCCAGCAGCTCGCGCGCGATGAGGCGGTTCTGCCCCTGCGTCCGCTCCTGCTGACACTTGACGGCCGTGCCCGTGGGGCGATGGATCAACATCACACAGGTGGCGACCTTGTTGACGTTCTGGCCCCCCTTGCCGCCGGCGTGGATGAACGTCTCCTCGAGGTCGTCGTCCTTGACTCCCAGCGCCGCCAGACGGGCCGCCAACGCGCGCGCTTTTTCACCTGACAATGGCATGACGGGATCCCCTCGGTTCCCGGCTACTTTACATATTCGGCGAGCGCCGCGTCGGCCTCTTGAATGGTGGCCAGGTTGTGGCGGGGAAGCTTCACCAGCTGGCGCCCCACCTCGATGACCAGGACGTCGTCGTCCTGCACCGACAGCAAACGCCCCACCACGTAGTGGAAGTCGGTGGTCGCCGCGGTGATCTTCTTGCCCACGTAAGAGCGAACCAGGCCCAGGCGATTTCGGGGAAACGGATCGATCGCGTGCGGCTTCATCGGGGCGCGGCCAGGTTGGCCCTCGACGGTTGCGGTTGTCAACAATCGGGTCCATTGTTTTCGGCCATGCGTTCTCGCCCCGTCCTTCGATTCGCGTTGCCCCTCGCGGCCTGGTTGAGCGTCGTCGTCGCCGGTTGTGCCAAGGAGGCGCCCCCGCCGCCCCCACCCGCCGCTCCCGCTCCGCCGCCCGCGCCGGCCGCTCCGGTCAACACGGGCGCCGGGGGCGCTGAAGCGCCGAAGAAGTCCAAGCTGGCGCCGGCGCCCACGGACGGCCTGAGCCTGGCCGAGCGCATGGAGCGCCGGAAGGCCTCGGACGCGAAGCTGGCCGCCCAGCTCGCCGCCGACGAGCGTCAGCGGCTGCTCGACTACGACAAGACGAAGGTGAAGCTGCACGACGAGGTGTTCGCCTTCATCAAGAAGACACGCGCCGCCCTCGACGGCGCCAAGGGGAAGCCGGCCGTGGAGGCGCTGCAGGCGAAGCAGTCCAAGGCGATCGTGGCGATGGGGAAGAAGCTGCAGACGATCGATCCCAAGGGCGGCAACTCGAACGTCGTCACCGACTACGACGTCATGCTGAACGCGCTGGCCAACGACTACCCCGAGGCGCTGGCAGCCTCGTTCGACGGCGACAAGCAGCCGATCGCCGACCAACGTGCCGAGCTCGACAAGCGCACGAAGAAGATTGATGAATGGCTGATGCTGCTGAAGGCGAAGCCGGGGAAGCCGGCCAAAAAGTCGAAGTAGGCTGGGGCTGGGGCACCTGCGCGGTTGGCCGCGGACGGCCAACCGCTGCGGTGCTGTTCCGGAGTCGTCGCCTCTTTGGCGAGCGATAACCGGGGACGCGCGGTGCGAACGTCCGGGG
>DASYCK010000222.1:0-5665 GCA_036500205.1 Polyangia bacterium
CGTTCGGCCGACGATCCGCGCCGGCCGCTTCGTTGCTCCTCCTCACAATACCTACGGGTATTCCTCGTCGTCGCGCCTCGCGTCCGGCGCGGCTTGTCGGCCTCGGCGTTGACGCTATTTCGACGGCGGTGCACGAGCGAGCCCTCACGAGCCCGTGCGCACGAACGAGAAGTCGTCGAGCGTCACCGACTGGTTGGCGCCCGCGGTGGTGGCGACCCCGATCTGACACTGGCCGCCGGTCACCGCGATCCCGGCGATCGAGACCTGCGTGAAGCTGGTCATCGCCTTGGTGAGGGCGGCGTCTTGCTCGGCGCCGCCGCAGCCTCTGGCGAACAGCTGGGCGCTGGTCTGACCACCCGTGCTCTTGGCCCACACCGACAGCGTGTACGTCCCGGCTGGCAGGCCGGCCACCGTCTGGCTCAGCGTCGCCTGATAGGCGCCGGTCGCCGCGAGCTGCCAGCTCCAGTTTCCGGTGCGGCCGCCCGACACGTTGGTGAAGGGGGTGCTTCCGCTCGTTGTGGTCGTCGTCCAGCCCGCGGGCTGCGTCATCGCCACCCGGTCGGCCTCGAAGCTGGGGTTGAGCGCGAAGTTGTTGTCCGGAGCGACGCTCCAGGTTCCCGCGGCCGCGTCCAGGGTCCAGGCTGAGACCGACTGCATCGTCGGCTTCGTGCCGTCGGTCGTTGTGAACGACAGCGGACACCACTGGTTGTAACCCAGACCGTTGCCGGCGAAGTCACTCCAGCGATCGCCGGCGAAGATGACGGTCGTCCCCGCCGTCCCCTTCACGGTGATGAAGAAGCCGGTCTGCGAGACGTGGCTGAAGTCGTTGTCGGTGTTCCCGATGATCCCTTCGGCGCCGTACGGGCCCATGATGTTGGTGGCCGCGATGTAGTAGCTGTGCGAGGCGTTCCAGCCGTGGAGATCCGACGAGCAGAAGTAGTACGTGCCGTTGTACTTGAACATCGTGTTCCCCTCGCGCCCCGCCCCGCCGAAGATACGGGTCGCCGGCTCGACGTTGAGAGAGTCCGAGGCGCGGAGGGGCGCCACGTACAGATTGCTGCGGCCGCTGCTGCTGGAACAGATGAGGTAGGCCGCGCCGTCGTCGTCGATGAAGATCGTCTGATCACCGGTGGTGGTGTTGGCGACGTTGGTGACCGACGTCTGCACGTGATCGAAGGCGAACGTTCCGGTCGGGGTGCTGCTGGTCGCGAACAGCTCGCCCGTCCCTGCCGGACCGCTGTACTGGGTGATGAGGACGTACTTCTTCGTGTTCGCGTTGTAGACGACGCCCATGCGCCCGATCCAGGTCGACGAATCGACGTCCGCCCCCAGACCAGCCGCGGTGAGGATGTTCCCCTCGAGCTTCCAGGTGGCGAGGTCGGTCGATGAGTAGCAGGTCACGGCGGCGAAGCTGGTGTCGCTGTTCTTCCCTTTCGGGTTCGCGGCGTAGGTGACCGCCCCGTTGTACTTCGCGCCGTACCAGTAGTAGGTGGCGCCCACCCTCAGCACCCCTCCCCCCTGCGAGTAGATCGGCGTGCCCGACGTGTCTTTCCAGAAGCCGTCGTTGTGAATGAGCGCGCCGGTGGTGGCCCCGCCGGCGCCGCCGCGGCCTGGCGCTCCGCCGCTCGCCGAGACCCCGCCGGTGCTCGAGCCGCCGGTGGCGCCCGGAGTTCCGGCGCGACCGCCCGCGCCCGCCGCGCCGGGCCTGCCGCCGCTCGCCGCCGGCGCGCCGCCCGTGCTGCTGGCGCCGCCGCTGCCGGGGCGCCCGCCCGTGCTCGGCGCCCCGCCCGTGCCGGGCGCCCCGCCCGAACCGCTGACGCCCCCGCTGCCGACGCTCCCCCCCGTGCTGGTGAGGCCTCCGGACCCGTTCACGCCCCCGCTGCCCGAGTTGCCCCCCGTCGCCTCACCGCTTCCCCCCGAGCTCGACATTCCACCCGCATCGGAGTGTCCGCAGCCCGCGAAGGCGCCGGTCGCCAGCAACGCGAGCAACCGCGAGACCTGCCTGACCTGCTTGTCTTGGGCTCGGCTGCGCATCGAAGAACCTCCCGGTGGAAAAGGGGGCGTCAGCCACGGATCTTGCGATCCTCAGCGCGAATTCTTCCGCAGCACGATCAGGACACGAAATCCGATGAGGCGAAAGGCCCATTCCGGCAGGGCTTTCTCGATGCGGCACAGCGCCCGCCACAAGGGAAACGGCAGCATCGGTCGCGCGTTGAAGCCCCCCGAGCTGGGGTAGGCCAGGCCCGCCAGCCGCTCGACCTTCGTCACCTCCAGCGCGGGGAAGCGGGTGCAGAACGTGTTCCGCCCCCCCTCTCGCGCGAACATCAGCGTGGGGATCGCCTGGTTGGAGTCGAAGGGATCGCGGCTCTCCGCGTCTGCGGAGTGGTCGGCGAAAGGATCGGCCTTCATGATCAGCGGCTCCTCGTGGAACCAGCGATACACGGGAAACGACAGCGCGCTGACGTAGGGCTCGCACAAGATGATCCGCCCGCCGGGCGCCAGCGCGCGCGTCGCCTCGGTGAAGAAGGCCGCCGGAGCAGCGAGGTGGTGAAGCACGTCGAACAGCACGAGCGCGCCCAGCGAGCCGGCGGCAAACGGCAGCGCGTCCGCGCTGATCTCGTGATCGTGCCAGGGGGCCCGCACCACGTCCGAGAGCTGCAACGCGGGGATGAACCGCCGGGCAAACCCGGGGCCCGAGCCGAGCTCGACCCAGGGACCGAGCCCGGGGTCGGGTAGCTGCGCCCTGATCCTTCCGTACCAGTCGGCGTACAGCGCGCGCAGGGCCGCGTTCGAATCCCAGGCCCGTTGATGATCGGCGAAGCGCGCCAGCGTGCGCGCGCGCTGCTCGTCGGTTATCGCCGCCATGGCCTAGACGAACTTCAGCTTGCGCGCCGCCAGCATCGACATCTTCAACAGCAGGACGCCGTGCTTCCACCGCGAGATGTTGGTCTCGCCGTACGTGCGATCGCGATAGCGCACGGGGATCTCCGCGATCTTCAGGTTGAGGCGGGCGGCCCCGAAGATCAGGTCGAAGTCGCCGAACGGATCGAAGTCGCCGAAGTAGGACCGGTTGGCGGCGATGCGCTCGTAGTCAGTTCGCCGCAGCACCTTGGTGCCGCACAACGTGTCGCGAATCGGCTGCTGCAGCAGATACGTGAACAGCTGCGAGAAGGCGACGTTGCCGAGCTTGTTGAAGAACCGCATCGCCCCCCGCTCCATCGGATAGACGAGCCTCGTCCCTTGCACGAAGTCGGCCTGTCCACGCGCCGCCACCTCGTAGAAGCCCGGCAGATCCTCGGGCGGGACCGTCAGATCGGCGTCGAGGATCATAAGCAGATCGCCGGTCGCCTTGGCGAACCCCAGACGAACGGCGTCACCCTTTCCCTTGCCCGTCTGCTGGAACGCCGACAGCTGCAGCGGTCCCCGATAGGCGGCCACGCACCGCTTTATCGTCGCCCAGGTGTCGTCGGACGAGTGCCCCTCGACGAAGATCAGCTCGGTGCGCTCTCCCATGACCGGCGTGCGATCGATGGCCGCCTGGACGTTGCCCGCCTCGTTGCGCGCCGGCACGATCACGCTGACGCTCATGGGGCGAGGCGCCGTCTCGCGCCGACGCTTCCGCAGCACGTAGATGCGGTACAGGGTCAGCCGTTCGAGCGGCGGGACCCGCGCCAGGAAGTGGTTCACCCCTCTGGCGACGCCGGGGACCTCGACCGGCAACATCATGCGATCCTCGGCGCGCACGATCTCGAGGCCGGTCAGATCGAACAGGTTGCGGAAGTCGCTGTCCGACAGCCAGTTCGCCGTGGGCGCCGGGCGCTTCCAGCCCGCCCACTCCGCGATGCGCGCCGGGATCTCCCACAGGAAGTTGAACACCGTCAGATAGATCCGCCCGTCGTCGGCCAGACGCGCCCCCAGCCCTTCCAGCAAGGCCTTCACGTCGAGCACGCTGTGCACCAGGCGATCGCAGACGATGGCGTTCCAGCCCCCCGTGCTCGCCGGCCTGTCCAGCGCGTCGGCCACCTCGAACTTCACGTCCGGGTAGTGCCGCCGCGCCTCTTCGACATTCTGGGGCAGGAAGTCGATCCCCATCCGCTCGCGCTGCGGCAGCGCGCCGATCAGATCGCCCCAACCGCACCCCACCTCGAGCACCCGCGCGTCCGACGGGATGAGGCGGGTCAGCGCCTCCCGCAGATCCGCGTTCATGAAGTCGCGGGCGCCTGGGTGACGGGGCGCCTCGTGAGCGCGCAGAAAATAGTCTCGCCATTCGGCCGCCAGAACGTCGGAGCGCGAGGGGGGCCTCGCGCTCATTCCGTCATCTGGCGCCGCGGGTGCGGCCGTGGACAATGGGCGCCTTTCCTATTCCTCTTCGAGCGGATACGACTGCCTGAACTTCTCGCCCGGCTTGATGTTCACGCTCTCGTTGCGGAGCAGGTTCATGTCGGGCCGCTTGAAGACCAGCTTGTGCCTGCCGCAGGGGATGCTCTCCGAGTACGGCGTATGGCGGCCGGTGTTCTTGCCGTCGATCCAGACCTCGGACCAGGGGCGCGTCCCCACGGTGATGGTGCAGTCGCCGCCCCCCGAATCGTCGTCCCCCCCCAAGCGTGATGACGACGAGCTGTCGTCGTCCGAACGCTCGCGCGCGGGACGCGCGGGACGCCGGTGGGCCGGTGTCGCGCCCAGCGCCAGGCCGCCGGGCTTCGCCGCGCCCTCCCCCTTCGGCTGCTCCGCGGCCAGGCCGCCGGACGGAGGCGTCGCCACCTTGGGGGGCTCGCCCACCGTCGACAGGGTCGCCTTGATCTTGGTGATCACGCCCGGCTCGATCACGACCTCTTGACTCCACGGCTGCAACTTCGGATCGCCCTTGATCTCGAACAGGTGCTTTCCCGGCGGGATCTTGTAGGCGCGGAAGTCGGTGCGGGCCTGACCGTCGGGACCGCCGATCGGATTGCCGTCCAGCCAGACCAGCCCCCCCGGCGGCACGCTCGTCAGCTCGAAGCCAGTGTCGGCGGAGGGCTCCAGCGACACCGCCAGGTTGGCGGACTGGCCGGCATGGACGACGACGCTCTGGTCGTTGCGGGTGTAGCCGGGGCGAACCACCGACACCGTGTAGGGGCCGGGGGGCTTCTCCAGGGTGAACGGCGACTTCTCCGCCACCTTGACGTTGTCGACCAGGATCGTCGCCTCCGCCGGAACGGTCGCGATCTCGACCTTGCCGGGGCGATTCTGAAACCAGTAGTACCCGCCGGCGCCCGCCCCGCCCACCACGAGCAGCAGCAGCAACGCGATGGTGAGCCCCTTGCCCTTCGGCTTGGTCGGTGTCGAGGCGGGTCCCGAGATGTCGAACGATTGCGTCCCCGACGGAACGGCCGGGAACGACGGCATCGACGTGCGCATCGTGCGAGGAGGAGCGCCCGCCGGCGCCGGCACCGCGCGCGGCGCCTGTCCCTGGGGTTGCGGCAGCGAGAGATTCGGCGCCGGCATTCCGAAGAGCGTCTTCGGCGCGCCCGTGGGGGGACCAGGAATTCGTCCCGGAGGCGGAGCGGGAATGCGCGAGTTCGATCCGGGCGCGCCGTGGGCGCCGTGGGCGCCGGGCGCGCCGTGGGCGCCGGACGCGCCGTGGCCGCGCAGGCTGGGCTGCGGGGTGGCGAGGTTGGGGGCGGTG
>DASYCK010000223.1:0-37295 GCA_036500205.1 Polyangia bacterium
ACGCCTCGACGGCACTCGCTCAGTTGAAGGTGGCGGTCCCCTGGGCGGAGCCGACGGTGGCCTGAAAGTCCATCAGCCAGTCACTGACGGTCTTGGTGGCGGAGGTGGTCACGCTGGCCGTGAAGCTGCCGGTCGCACCGAGGTTGCCGAGCACGCTGGCCGGAATCGTGACCGTTCCCGTCGAAGCGGCCACCGTGCAGGTCACGGAGACTCCGGTCGAGCCGCTGCCGCTCTGGGCGCTCACCACGACATTCCCTTCAACGCCGCCGGTCCACGTCACCACCAGGTTGGTTCCGCGCGCGATCGTGTAGGCGGGGCCGCTCTGTCCGATCGAAGAGGCGGTGGGCGCCGTCAAGGTGATCGGGTTCGGCGCGGTGATGGTCATCGTGTAGGCCGGCACGCTGGCCGAGCCGGCGACCGTGACCGTCGCAGGGGTGGACGCCGTCCACAGATACGAGGAGTAGGCGGCGCTGATGTATCCCCCGCTCGCGACCATCATGTTGACCGGCACGGCCATGCTGAGCCCCGTGATGTTCACGGCGCCCGGGTCGACGATCGTCGGCTGCGTCGTCGTCGTCGCCGCGCAGCTCGTGTACAGCTGGCACGCTCCGACCGTCGTCGTCGTACAACCGTTCGAGCCGCTGCCGGCCAGCGCGTACGTGGCCACGGCGCCCGCCGCGGTGATCGTCATCGGGCCGATGGGCGACGGGAAATTGTAAGGGGTGCTCGACTCGGTGAGCGCCACGATGCCGACCTTGCCGGGACCAGCCGTGCCACCACCGGCGCCGCCAGCCGCCGAGCCGCCAGCCGCCGAGCCGCCGGCACCGCCCTCCTTGCCACCAGCCGCGCCCGCCGTGCCGCTGGTTCCGGCGACTCCAGCACCGGCCGACCCGCCCGCGGCGCCGCCCGTCGAGACGCCCCCGCCGGCGCCGCCCACGGAGCTTCCGCCGCCCGCGGCGCCCGCGCTCCCGCCGCCGATGCCCGTGCCGCCAGCGCCGGGTATCGAACCGGCCGCGCCGCCGAGGTCGCCGGCGTTTCCACCGGCGGCGGTCCCGCCGTGTCCACCCGCGCCGACGCTACCGGCGCTTCCGCCGGTGCCGCTCGGGCTGCTCGAGCCGCATCCCGCGGCCAGGGTCACGGCGCCGAGCGCCGCCAAGAAACAATTCAGTCCCGATCGCTTCATGCTCATTTTCTTCCATCCCCCCGGTTAAGCAACCACGTTGCCACGGGGGTTGCACAATCGGCAATACCAATTGGCGGCCGCGGCCAGTGATCACCGCTGGAACGTCGCGCTGGCGGAGCGATCGGAGACGACGGCCGGCGCGCGCGTGGGGTGGTCGTCCTTGGACGCCGTCTTGCGACCGTGGGGCGCCGCCTTCTTCTCGACCAGCACGCCCCGCTCCGCGTCGAAGGGATCGACGCCCCCCTCCCCCGCGAGCTGCGACACCAGGTCGGTCATGAATCCGTCGAACCGCCGCCCCTTGAAGCCATCGCGCAGATCTTCCTGGCGCAGGGCGTGATAGCGGCAGTCGACCTTGCTGCTGTCGGCGCCGCTGTTGACGCTGACGTAGGCGTGGTCGTCGCGCCCGCGTGGCGGGGGGCCCGTCAGGTCGCACGGGTGGCTGGAATCGAGGACGTCGCGCAGCCGCTTCAGCTCGCCGTCGGTGAGCTGCCCCGTGCACGAATACTTCGCCTCGTTCTGCAGGCTGGCGAACGCCAGGCTCAGCGCGCCCCGCGCCGACACTTCCAGGTCGCGCCGCCACAGGAAACCCTTCTGAAATGAATATTGCAGCAGCCAGGGATCGCCCGCCTCGTAGATCGTCGGACGATCCTTCGCGCAGGTCAGGCGCCCCGAGACCGCCGCCACGTTCGCCGGCAACGTCCTGCCGCGCGCCCGTTCGGGGGCGGGGACCATCGACGTCACGATCTCCTCCATGCGCCGGAACGAGCCGCCGGCGATCTGATCGAGGACATGCTGCGTCCCGTTCGCGAATTTCTGCCCCTGGGGCGCCCGCAGCAACGCCGTCGCGCCGAAGTGTTTCGTGCAGGTTGCCGACGCCAGGTGCAGATCGACGTCGAACGCGTTGTGGGGCTCCGTGGCGCGCGGATCCTCGAGGCGCTCGCAGATCGCATTGTCACGGACCAGCGTCTCCAAGGTGGTCATCTCGGCGAGCGTCATCTCGGTCCAGCACCCTTGGCGGGCCCGGCCGTGATGACCCACGACCTGCAGGGCCGCCAGCCCATCGGCGTCGACTTCGAGGTCCCAGGCCTTGCGTGGCCCCAGGTGGCGCAGCAGCTCGAACGACGACGAGGGGCGCCCCTGGGGAAGCTCGGAGCCGCAAATCCACCGCCCGAACCGCCGCGCCTGGACGTCGGGCGGCACCTCGTTCCCCGGCCGATTGGCGCCGGGCAGCCCGGAACATGCGCCCATGGCGTCGATTCCCAGGGCAAAAACCAGGGCCGGCGCGAATTGTTTCCGTCTGGATGACTCCATCGCGGCGCAGCTTACCCGCCCGAAGCCGACGACGCGCGCTTGTCTTCCGTCGGTGCGGGCATTAGCCTCCGCGGGCTTCTTCGATGCTGGACAAGGGAGATAACCGGGCGATACGCGAGGTAAATCGATCGATCATCCTCGATCTGGTCCGCCGCGGCGGCCGCATCTCGCGCACCGAGCTGGCGCGCCGCTCGAAGCTGACCAAGCCCACCGTCTCGACCATCATCTTCGAGCTGCTCGATCAGGGGGTCGTTCGCGAGGTGGGGTTCGGCGAGTCGGTGTCGGGCGGCGGCCGTCCCGCCCGCATGCTGGAGTTCAATGACGCCCGGTCGGCCTACCTCGGCATTCACTTCGGGGTGCGCTCGACGACGGTGGCGGTGGCCGGCGCGCGCGGCGTGATCCGGCTGGTGCGCGGGCGCCCCTCGGTGCACGGGCAGCCGGGGCGCACCATGAAGACGATCCGGTCGCTGGTGGCCGAGGCGCTGCGCGCGGCGAAGGTGCCTCAGGCGCGGGTCGACGCCGTCGGCGCCACGGTGCCGGGCCTGGTCGATCACGAATCGGGCGTGTGCGTGCTGGCCCCGAACCTGGGTTGGCGCGATTTTCCGCTGCGCGACGCCCTGGCCGAGGAGCTGCGGGTGCCGGTGGTTGTCAACAACATCACCCAGGCCAGCGCCGTGGCCGAGGGGCGGGTGGGCGCGGCGCGCGGCGTCCGCTCCTTCGTCTGGGTGTACGTCGGCAGCGGCGTCGGCTCGGGCGTCGTCCTCGACGGCAAGCTGTTCTACGGGCAGAGCGGGTTCTCGGGCGAGATCGGGCACTGTCCGGTGGTGGAGGACGGTCCCCCCTGCGCGTGCGGCCGGCGCGGCTGCCTCGAGGCGGTGGCCTCGTCGATGGCGCTGTCGCGCTCCATCAGCGAGGCGGTCGAGAGACAGGAACAGACGGTGCTGGCGAACCTGGCCCACCCGGTCGACGCGGCGGCGATCGCGGCGGCGGCGGCGGAGGGCGATGTGGTGGCGCGCAAGATCCTCGCGCAGGCGGGCGAGCACCTGGGGCGCGGCATCTCGTTCCTGCTGAACGTGCTCAACCCCGAGATGATCGTCCTGGGCGGCCCGGTGGCGGCGGCGGGCGAGGCGCTGTTGCACGAGGTGCGCGGCGCAGTGGCCCGCCACGCGTTGCTCCCCCACGGCGTCGCCATCGTCCCCTCGTCGCTCGGCGACAAGGCCGAGCTGACCGGCGCCGTCCTGCTGGCGATGGAGCGCACCGTTCGCTCGGTCCGCATCGTCGGCGGGTAGCGCTTCTCGATCCGGCGCGACCCTCACCCGGCGAAGAACCGGCGGTTGTCGGCGAGGATGCGCTGGCAGGTGGCGGGGTCGGTGCGTGCTTCCGAGATCCCCGCTTCGAAGGTTCCCCCCAGGACCAGCGCGTCCTGGCGAGGCACGATGTACCCGTTGGGGTGATCGAGCAGGTAGGGCAGCCTGCGGCTTCAGGTGAACGAGCTGGCCGCGAACCGGCACGACGGCGCGATCGGCGAACAGCGCGACCGGCGAGCTGCACGGCGACTTCAACGATTCGAACAAGCCGCTCGAGATGATGATCGTCGAGCTGCGCGGCGGCGAGACGCCGCGTCGCCAATAGCGCCGGTCACGGCACGCGGTAGTCGAACCGGCACCACCATCGCCTCACGGGGTCACCTCGTCGTCGAGCACCAGATCGACGCCGGTCACCGCCACGCGGTAGCTCCCGGTCCACGTCCCGTCCGCCTGCAGCTCGACCAGGTTGTCGCCGTCTTGCAGCTCCGCCGGATCGACGTCGATGGCCTGATTCAAGAGGCCCGCCCCCGCGCCGGCGCCACCCAGGTCGGGCGAAAAATCGATGAACGCGTTGGCCTCGACGGTGGTGATGAAGCGGTCGTGCCAGGCGCCGCCGTTCACGCGGAAGCGCAGGTCGAGCTGCGTGGGCGGCGGGAAGACGTTGTTCCAGGAGAACCACGGATATTCGGCGGCGAGGATCAGCCGGGCCCGGGTCGCGTCTCCCCGGGTGACGCCCGAGAAGTGCAAGGCCACGGGTGCGACCGACTCGTCCAGGTTGGGGATGACGTAGCCGACGTTGCGCCCCTGTCCGTCGTACGTGCAGGCCGTCTGCGCGCACAGCACGCGTCCGTCGTCGCTGGGATACGCGGGGATGACGTCCCCCTCCCACTGGCAGGCGGGGCCGTTCATGGTGCAGCCGGACAGCCCCTGGGTGGGCGTCAGCGAATCAGGCGCGCTGTAGTCGCGCCAGCCGGTGACGACCGGGCCGTCGAAGCCGACGTTGTCCCAGCGCGCGAGCGCCGCCGAGCCCAGCCAGTACTTCATCGTCGCGTGATTGCGCAGGGCCAGGCTGACGTAGCCGCGCGAAAATGGCAGCGCCACGTCTCCCGCCCACAGCAGGTGCAGGTTGGGGAACGTCACGCCGTCGGGCGAAGCGTCCGACGTCCACACCTCGACGTGGGTCTGCGTCAGGTAGATCTCGACGTGGTTGAGGGAATCGGGCGCGGTCATGGCGTGGGCGATCGCGCAGTCGAACGAGGGGATGAACGACGTCTGCAGGTAGTCCGCGAAGGTGTAGATGATCGGCTCGAGCGTGTGGGGCGTGTTGCACCAGCCGGTGCCGAACTCGATCTCGATGCCGTTGCGCGGGCCGGAGCCACGCTCTTGCCAGTCGAAGCTGGGCGCGGCGGACGGATCCTCGGCGAGGATCAGGGCGGGCCAGCCGCCCAGGCCGTTGTTGGAGAGATCGATGTCGAGCTTGATCGTTCCCATGCGCCCCGTGAAGTCGAAGGGCTGGCGAATGCGGTAGGTCGACAGGCCGTAGTTCTGCGCGGCCGTGGTGGCGAGCACGTGGCGGGTGGGGATGGTGGCGATGGGATCGCAGATCAGCACGTCGGAGTCGGGCAGCACGCGCGCGTTGGAGAGATCGGCGCGGCACGTCCCGATCAGCGCCGGCCCGATGCCGAAGGCGTCGTCGAAGCTGGCGCTGTTGTAGGGCGAGCCCCGCACGACGCTCCAGTGCGCCGGATCGAGCTCGCCGGCGCGGCCCCCTTGCGAGGGGCCCGTCTCGAAGGTGTCGCAGAAGGCGGGTGAATCGAAGCCGCAGGTCCCCGGCTGCGGCACGTAGGTCGGCGGCGGGTCGGGGTGATCGAAGGGAACGTCCGGCAGCGCGGTCGCGTCCGTCGGCGCGGTGGGAACATCGACGGGCGCCGCGTCGGGCAAGGCGCCGCCCGCGCCCGCACCGCATGCCGCCAGCCAGACCATCGACGAGGAGAGGAGGAGATTTTTCATGGCTGTGGGGGAGCCCGCAAGGCGACGTCGGGCCCCGGCCCGGCGAGCGCGCCCAGAAACGCCGCGAGATCCGCGCGCTCGCGAGCGATGAGCCCGAGCGGCACGAGCTCGTTCATGCCCGGGTAGCCGCCGGGCGCGTCGCCGCCCCGATCGAAGAACGCGATCACCTGATCCAGCGCGCTCATCTGCCCCGTGTGCATGAAGCTCGGGTGAGACGAGGCACAGCGCAAGGTCGGCGTGCGGAACGCACCCGCGAACGTGGGAGGAGGCGACGCCGGAAGCGCGTGCCGATCGCCGTCGCTCCACACGCCCGCCGTGCTCAGCGGATCGGCCAGCGCCGCGGCGACGCCGCCCGCGGCGCCGGTGTCGTTCAGGTCCTGGATCGCCACCGCGACCACGGCCGGGCTGAGCCCCACGTTGTGGAACGCACCGTCGGTCAGGCGGGCGCCGCCGTGGCAGGAGACGCAGCCCGCGCGCCCCACGAACAGCGCGGCCCCGCGCTGCGCGCTGCGCGACATCGCCTGCTCGTCCCCGTCGAGCCAGGCGTCGAACGGCCCCGCGCCGCATCGGAGCTGCCGCACGTACGCTTCCAGGGCCTTGGCGGCGTTGACGGTGACGCCGGTGACGGCGGCCTGATCCGCGGCGCTCATGCCGTCGTAGTCGGCCCCGTCGCCCGGCAGGCCCCGACAGACGAACTGCGAGCCCTGGCTGGTGTTGATCTCCACGCAGCCGGTGGTCTCCGGGGCGAGCTGCGGAAAATGGGCCGGGTCGTCGAGCGGCGGCAGCGCGCCGAAGAGCGCCTCGTAGTCGGGGCGATAGAGCCGGAACAGCTGCTCGGCCACGAACAGCCGCCCCGAGTTGAATTCGCGGTTGCTCTCCATGACGCCGATCGCCTGATTCCAGATCGCGTCGCGCCGACCGTCCCAGTTGTAGAGCGGCGCGAACGCCACCTCGAGCAGCGTGGGCGAGCGCCGCAAGGTCCACTGCGCCCCCAGCGAGACCTGGTGATGCGGGCTGCGCGTGTCGACGAAGCCGCCGGCGGGCACGTGGCACCCCGCGCAGCTCACGCGGCCCGCCTGTCCCCGCGTTCCCAGGGTCGCGATCGTGCCGTCGTTGTCGCCCTCGAGCAGCTGTCCCGACAGCGCCGTCTCGAAGAACAGCCGCTGCCCGAAGGCCCGGGCGGCCGGATCGTCGGCGAAGCGGTTGCTGAGATCGGGCGGAGGGGGTGAATCGTCGTAGCGCAGGGCCGCCAGCGCCGCCCGGTCCTCGGGCGTGAACGAGGGATCGGGATCGTTGGTCCCCGCTGGGGTACCGCCAGCGCCGCCAGCGCCGTTCCCGACGCCCGCGCCCTGACCGCTGCAGGCGGCGGTGCCGAGCACCAGTCCCCAGGCGATCCAGGCGCGGCGCGGCCCGGACGGGCTACGTGCCGCCATACCACTTCGTCCCGCAGGGAAGCACCGTCTCGTCCCACGCCGGCTCGGGCGCGGCGAGCTCGATGCCCATGTCGTCCATGTGGCGGTCGCTGTGGCACAG
Source organism: Polyangia bacterium (assembly GCA_036500205.1). Lineage (GTDB taxonomy): Bacteria > Myxococcota_A > Polyangia > Fen-1088 > Fen-1088 > DASYCK01. The sequence continues at coordinate 7,345 of DASYCK010000223.1, forward strand.
GCTGTAGTCGTGCTCGTACTGATGTCCGGTGTCGTCGGGCGTGATGGTCTCGTCGATGCCGCAGTGATAGACGACGGCGCGGTACGCGACGGTGACCGGACCGACCGGCATGCGCCCCGCGGGCAGCACCGCGCACGCCGACGGCTTGCCGTCCATGAACACGTACACCCGCGAGGTCGACGTGTACACGTCCCACTGCACGGGACGATCGTAGCCCGCGACGTCACCCTGCACGGGCACGGGGGTCCAGGGCTGCGTCCACGTCTGTTGATAGTCGCCGCCGTGGAAGCCGTAGACGTTGGCGCGGTCGCACTGCTGGCTGACGCCCCAGCCGCGCGTGTCGCAGTACTCGATCTGCGTCTCCTGATAGCCGCCGAACGGTTGCACCACGATCGACTGCCCCCCCGACGGTGGCAGATCGTCGGCCGTTCCGGCGATCATGTCGGGCCCCACCAGCTCGTAGGGGGCCGAGCCCAGGCGCGCATGCACGGGGACGTTGTCGATGTTGCTGGCGTCGGGCGCCGGATCATCCATCAGCGGCACCGTCGTGATCATGATCTGCGGGTAGCGGCGACCGGTCGACGGAATGTCCGTGGCCATGCGCACGTGCAGGAAGTGATCGGCGGCGATCTTCGTGGGGACCTGCTTGGGCGTCATGCTGACGTTGCAGCTCGACCCGCCGTCGGCCATGCCGAGCACGAACTGCCCCAGCACCGGGCCGAAGGTGAAGTTGTCGGTGCAGCCGCTGGTGTCGATGGCCCAGGTGGCGTTGCGGAAGATGAAGGCGTTGTTGTCCTGCCACTTCGTGAAGGGATCCCACTGCCCGCCCACGTCGAACGTCGCCAGGAAGTCCATGGCAGGCTGCGCCGTCGGCGTCACGTCGACGTAAGCGCGCGCGACGGGCTTGGGGCGATTGCTCGGGTCGTGCTGGCCGTTGACGAAGACCTCGCCCGAAGACAGGCGCGCCTCGTCGAGGGTGAGCGACGGCTGGTTGAACGGCTGCCCGCTCGTCCGATCGACGTCGGCGTCCTTGTGCATGGCGGCGATGTAGCCGTTCGCGAACGGGCAGCCGGTGTCCAGCGCCTCGATGATGAAGCGGGTCTGCTTGGTGATGCCGGGCCAGGTCAGCGACCAGAGCGGACGCACCCCCTGGTGCAGCACCTGATCGTAGCGGGCGTCGCCCGCGGCCAGCACATCGAAGCTGCCCGGGTAGGTCACCCGGTGCAGGGCCACGCTGCCCGTCTCCTGCGCGGCGAGGATGGGGAACCGCGGCCCCAGGTCCGCGATCTCCGCCGGCGGCTGCGCCGCGCGCGCGTCGTGCTCGGGGCCGTCGGTGAAGAAGAACACGACGTTGTCCCCCTGCCAGTCGGCGCCCGGCGCGTACTTGATGCGGTAGAGCATCGTCGTGGCCGCCGTCGTCATCGCCGGGTTGGGCGCGTAGAACACGATCCCGTCGTCGCGCCACCCCTGCGCCAGCAGCGCCGCGCGCTTCGCGGGATCGACGACGTACTCGGCGCTGTTGGCCTCGGCGTAGATCGGCACCACCCAGTCGGCGTTGCGGAAGCCACCGCCGCCGTTCGGATCGGCGATGCGATAGACCGGCAGGCGATCGGCCGCCGGCGTGAGGTACACGTAGCCGAGCACCGACTCGGCGTCGGAGCGGACGTAGTTGTGGCGCGCGTTGTCGCAGCCGGACAGCGAGCAGTCGAACAAATTCGCGGTGTCGGCCTCGCGGGCCTGGAACACGCGGTCGCCGGCGCAGCGATAGATCCCGTTCTTGACCCCCACCTCGCCGGCCTGCCCGATCAGCCAGTCGCCGTCGGCCGGCTCGGGATAGATGCGGTAGTCGAGCGCGCCGGCCACCGGCTCGAAGTCGATGGTGGCGGTATCGCCGTGGGTCGTCACGCGAACGTTCTGGATGGTCGGCAAGGTGGGCAGACAGCTGGCCGCGCCCGGCGCGCAGGGGGCGCGGCACGCGCCGCCGCTGCAGGTGAGGCCGTCGCCGCACGACTGCCCGTCGCAATCGGTATCGAGGCAATCGATGAAACCGTCGCAGTCGTCATCGACCCCGCCCGAGCAGGTGGCCTCGGTCGTGGCGAGGGGCGTGCACAGGGGGCCCGCGTCGACGGTCGGCTTGCCGGTGTCGGCCGGACCGCCATCCTTGGCGGTGCCGATGACGTTGTGGGCCCCGCACCCGCCCAACCCCACCAGGCAAATGACGACGCCCAGCAGGCGGCGAAGTCGCGTGAGTGCCGTCGGGCTCCGCTCGATGGCACTCATCCGCGGGGGATCCAAAGGACCCTCTGAGGGTCCTTTTCCAATTGATGTCTTCATGTCGGTCCGCTGGGTGTCGCCGCGCGGAAAAAGGTTACGGTCGGCCTGAAATCAATTCATCGTCGGATGTCAGCGCCGCCCTGAGCGACCCGTCACGGGCGTTTTCCGAGCAGCCGCGCCACCTCGGCGGCGTGCTTTCCGTCGGGGAAACGCTGCTGGTACGCGATCAGATCGGCGCGAGCGCGCGCATCCTGCCCGAGGTGTCCCAGGGAGACGGCGCGACCGTACAGCGCCCGGTCCTGATCGGCCGGTGAGCTGCCCTGAGGAGCGAGCACGCGCTCGAAGTCGCCCAGCGCGTCGGCGTAGCGGCCGGCGCTGGCCCGCAGCTCGGCGCGCGTGAGCAACAGCGCGGCGCCGGGGCGACCGGCGAACGTGGCGCGTCCGTCGAGGAGCCGGAGCGCCGTCTTGCGATCGTCCATGCGGAGCACGGCCTCGATGCGTGTGCTCAAGGCCTCCGACTGCAGGACGCCGTCGGGGAACTTGCGCGCGTACGCGTCGAGCAGCGCCAGCGCGCCGGCCGGATCGTGCGCCTGCCGCAAGCGCGACAGCGCGCCGGCGAGCAGTTGCGCCTCGGTCGCGGAAGTCTCCACCGCCGGCGGTTCGGGCGACGGGGTGGGCTTCGCCATCGCCACACGTCGCGCATGCGTCGCGCTGGTCCGTGGCGACGGGCCCCGCGCGGGTGGCGCGGGCAGCGGAGCGTCCGTCGTGTCGTCCGGCGTCTCCTCCGCGGTCGGGGCGGGCGCCGGCGAGATCACGGGCGCGCGCGGACGCGACGGGGAGGAGACGCCGTGCCGGACCTTCGTCGGCGAGGCGGCCTCGGCGGCGACGTGACGCTGCCACAACATCACCATCCCCTTGGCCGTCGCCGCCGACGCCAGCAGCACCACCGCCAGCAACGCGAACCGCAAACCGAAGGGCATTCCCCACGCGCCCCGCGACGGCCGGCGCGCGATCACCTCGGCCTCGATCCGGGCGAGCGTCCGGGGCGGAAGCGGCGGCACCTCGCGCGCGGCATCCACCAGATCGGCGGCGCGGCCGCTCGAGGCGCTGGGATCGGGGGACGTCTCCCGCCAGCGGGGGAGCTCATCATTCGCGACGGTCATCGGCGCTCCTTTGGTGCGTTCGTCGCCAGGGCGTCTTCCAGCTCGCACGCGATCATGCTCTTCAAGAAGGCCGCGCGGGCGCGATGCAGCAGCACGCGGACATTTCCGGGCCGCAAGCCCAGGTGCGCGGCGACGTCGTCGATCGACATCTCCTCGAGCTCGAACAGGACCAGCGCCTGACGATGGCGATCGTTCAAGCGATCGAGGGCGCGGTGAAACAGCGCGCGGCGCTCGCGCGTCTCCAGCTGCTCGAGCGCCGCCTCTCCCGCGGCCGGCGCGTGCTCGCCCGCGTCGGGCACGAGGCGGAACCACCAGCGGCGCAGCTTGCGGCGGCGCCGTTCGTTGGCGGCCACCTTTGACGTGACGCTGAACAGCCAGGTCGACAGCCGGCTGTCGCCGCGAAACTCGGCCAGCCGTCGATCCACCACCAGGAACACCTCCTGGGTGATGTCCTCGACGTCGGCGTACGGCCCGCCCAGCCGGGCCGCCCAGCGGGCGACGGTCGGCGCGTGCGCCGCGTAGACGGCGGCGAACGTCAACGGCGCGGGGGCGCCGGGCGTCTCGACCGTCTGCTGGCGTGCGTCACGCACCGCTGCCCACGTCATGTCCGATCCCGTGTGTCGCCGCGGCAGCAAAGGTTACACCTCACCAGACAACGTCCGCGCCCAGCGCGGCCATCGGCTCGACGCGAGGCAGGGACGACTGCACATCGGCGCCTTGCAGCTCGATCTTTTGGGGGCGCAGCCAGCCGACCAGCGACGCCCCCAGCCAGGGCTGGACCCGCCCCAGCCGCCATTCGACGCGCGCGCGCAGCTCGCCCCCGGCGTCCAGGCTGCGCGAGCTGCGGTTCGCGTCGAAGCCGGAGCCGGAGATGGTGGCGAGGCCGCCGACGGCGCCGCCCCCGAGCACCGCCGCCCAGCGCCGCCCGCGCGCCACGTCGACGTCGACGCCCAGCGAGGCCGATGCGCGCCACCAGGTGGCCTGCCCGGGCGGAACGTCGAGCGTGTGGCGCCCCACCCCGATGGCGGCGAAACGCCCGCGCCACCGCCCGCCCGGCGGCCCGACCGCCAATTCGATCCGCGCGGCCGGCGCCCAGGAATCGGCCTGCCTTCCGGCGCCGAGAGCGGCGCCCAGCGACCAGGTGGCGGTCTCGGTTGGCGCTGGCGGAGCGGCCCGTTTCACGACAGTGACCTCGGAGCGCGGAGGCGTCGTGACTGGCGGGGGCGCCTCGGACGACAGCCGATCCAGCCGGAGGGAGATCTCGGGGTGAATCTGCGCTTCCCAGATGGCCAGCGTGACGGCGACCGTCTCGAGCTGATCGCGGCAGGCCCCGGCGCGCGGAAAGCGCCGATCACCGATCGGCCGCCCCTCGCGGTCTTCCAGGAAGACGAACAGAGAACCGTCTGGGTCGTGTCTGATCGTCGCGACGTCGGACAGGCTCGCCGCTGGCTCCGCCCCCAGGAGAGGCCCGAGCTGCCTTTGCACGTCCGCGGCTGCGGGACAGTCACCCGAGGCGTGAATCTCCAGGGCGAGCAGCAGCGACACGAGCAGGCCCCCCACCCCGCCCATCACCCCACCGTCTCGCGCTGCTGGTGACCTGATTGCACGAGGCCTTCAGCATACCGGAATCCGCGCGCGGCCAGAACCGTCGGGCGCCCGTGGCCCCGTTGAACTATGGTTCGTGGCGTGGAGCGCCGGTCGCATCGGTCTTGGGCATCGGGCGCGATCGGTCTGGGGGTCGTTCTGATGGGCGTGGCGTGCGGCGGAGGCGGCAAGGGCACGGGCGGCAGCGGTGGCACGGGCAGCGCGAGCAGCGGCGGAGCGACGAGCCCCAGCACCGGTGGAACGGCGGGCGACGGCGCGACGGGCGGCGCGAAGGGCGGTAGCGGCGGCCAGGGAAGCGGAGGCATGCCCGGGTCGGGCGGCGCACCCCGCGGCACCGGTGGTGGCCAGGGCAGCGGAGGCACGGCCGGACAGGGCGGCGCACCAGCCGGCACCCCGGCCGGCAGCGGCGGCGCGTCTGGCGGAGGCGGCGCGTCCTCGACCGTCCTCGGCAGCGACGAGTTCGACGGCACGTCGCTCGATCCATCGTGGACCGTCTTTCGCCCTGATCTGGCCGACATCGCGGTCGCCGACGGGGCGCTGTCGATCGCGCCGCACACCAGCGCGCTCTGGTATCAGACCAGTCAGGCCGACCTCGTCTACAAGCTGGTGACCGGGGACTTCAAGGCCACCGCGACCGTGCACGCGCGGCGCGCCTCGGATCGCTCCCAGACCCCGAACCAGTTCGCCGACGTCGGCGGCTTCATGGCCCGTGCGCCGACCGGCACCTCCGAAAACTACGTGCTCGGCGTCGTCGGCTGGGCCGAGATGAATCAGCTCGCCGCCGAGCACAAGAGCACGACGAACGGCAGCAGCGTCTATGGCGAGAGCGCCTTCGCCGCCGACGCCGAGCTGCTCATCTGTCGAGCGGGCACGACCATCACCATCTACTACCGCCACCCGGGTGACACGGGGTGGAGCAGCTCGTTCGCGCCGTTCGTGCGTCCGGACCTCCCCGCGACGTTGCAGGTGGGCCTGATCGCGTACACCGGCTCGACGGCGCCGGACTTCGTCGCCATCTTCGATCGGGCCGCCTTCGCCGCGCTGGGCACCGGCTGCACCGACTGACGGGCTAGTTCAACGTGATCGCCGAGGCGGTCAGGATCTTCTTTCCATCTTCGTCGTGGACGCTGCCGGTGACGGTGGCGGCGATCTGGCCGCCGCACACCTCTTCATGGTGGGCCTGGGCGACGTCGTTCTTCGAAAGGTAGTACCTGGTCTCGCTCGCGCCGGCTTCCTGCACGCGCAGGACGTTCTGACAGGTGGACGACTCGTGCAGCCCGCACTTCGCGCAGGTGAGCTGCCCCTTCAACGTCACCTGGGCGGCAGGCTTTGCCTCGACCGCGGGCGCCCCCTTGGCCTTGACGATCGGCGGCTTCCCTTCTGCCACCCCGGCTCTGTCGGCCGCGTGCGCCGCCGACAGAGAAAGCAGGGCTCCCAGCATCAGCGATCCAACCAGCGAGGTCTTCATCGGGTCCAATCATCCCTCACGCATGCGCGACGGTAAAGCCGCTCATCGATCCCCGGGGTCAGGGGCGCGCGGATCCGGCACGGCGGGATTCACCGCTTCGTGGGTCGACGCTTCCAAGGTCTGCTCGAGCGCGGACAGCACCGCGTCGGCGTCGACGGAGTGGGTCATGGCGTCAGCCGCCCGATCGACGCGGTTGCGGACGCTCGGCAGATCGCGCCGCAGCTCCTCGAGCAACTCGATCACCTTGGTGATCTTCTGCTCGGCGATCAGGTTGACCTGCAGATCCAGCTGCGAGCGCTGCTCGGCCTCCTGCGTCTGCCGGTTCTGCGTGATCAGAATCAGCGTCGCCGTCAACATGGCCACCAACCCGATGGTCCCCTGCAGCCAGAAGAACGGCGGCGGATCGAAGGGATGCTTCAGCGCCATGTTCACGCCGCACCAGACGAAGACCAGGCTCAGGATCGCGGCGATGGTCCGCGGCCGCCCCAGCGCCCGCGTGAACAGCTCGACCGACCGCTGCTGCCGGGACACCCGCTGCTCCGCCCGCGACCGCAGCGAAGCGACCGTTTGCACGGTCTGCGCGACATGCTCGGACAGCCCCTCCCCCGACCGCTCTTCATTCACCACCGACCCAATGTGGGCTTCCAACCCCCTACCCGCTAGCTCCCACCTACAATTCCCCGACACCACTCCAGTCCACACCCATCGAAACGAGCGAAGAGGGCGCAGCGAGTGAAACTACAGGTACCGGTTGACCAGGTTCTCGAGCATCTCCTGGCGCCCCGAACGCGGCTTCGGCTCGATCTTCTGGGTCAGCACCCGCTCGGAGACCTGCTCGAGCGACAGCTTCCCGTCGAGGATCTCCTTGCCCAGCCCGTCATTCCAACCGGAGTAGCGGTCGTCGACGAACCCCTGCAGCTTGCCGTCGGTCAGCATCTTGTCGGCGATCAGCAGCGCGCGCGCCAGGATGTCCATGCCGCCCACGTGGGCGTGGAACAGATCCGACGGATCGTTGCTCTGCCGGCGCACCTTGGCGTCGAAGTTGAAGCCGCCCGTCGAGAAGCCGCCGGCTGCCACGATGCGCGCGACCACCAGGACCATCTCGTTCAGGTCGTTCGGGAACTGGTCGGTGTCCCAGCCCAGCTGATCGTCGCCGCGGTTCATGTCGATGCTGCCGAACACGCCGTTGGCGATGGCGTACGCCACCTCGTGCTCGAAGCTGTGCCCCGCCAACGTGGCGTGGTTCGCCTCGATGTTGACGCGGAAGTCGTTCGGCGACAGCCCGTAGCGCTGGAAGAACGCGTACACCGTCGCGGTGTCGTAGTCGTACTGGTGCTTCGTGGGCTCACGCGGCTTCGGCTCGATCAGCAGTGGTCCCTTGAAGCCAATCTTGTGCTTGTAGTCGACCACCATGTTCATGAAGCGACCCATCTGGTCCTGCTCGCGCTTCATGTCGGTGTTCAGCAACGTCTCGTAGCCTTCACGGCCGCCCCACATCACGTAGTTCTCGCCGCCCAGCTTCTTCGTGATGTCCAGCGCCTTCTTCACCTGCGCGGCGGAATAAGCGAACACCTCGGGATCCGGATTCGTGGAAGCGCCCGACATGAAGCGCGCGTTCGAGAACAGGTTCGCCGTTCCCCACAGCAGCTTCACCTTGGTGCGCGCCATCTGCTTGCCCAGCACGTCGACGATGCGATCGAGCGTGTCGTTCGTCTCGGCCAGGGTGCGGCCTTCCGGGGCGATGTCGCGATCGTGGAAGCAGAAGTACGGCACGCCCAGCTTCTCGAACAGCTCGAAGGCGACCTGCGCCTTCTGCTCGGCCAGCTGCACCGGATCGGCGCCCTCGCGGTGCCACGAGCGGTTGAACGTCCCCGCGCCGAACACGTCGAAGCCGTTCCACACGAACGTGTGCCAGTAGCAGACGGCCACGCGCAGGTGGTCTTCCATTCGCTTGCCGCGCACGAGACGGTCCTTGTCGTAATAGCGAAATCCCAGCGCGGACGACGCGTCGGGGCCGAGATAGCGGACGGGCTCGATGCCCGCGAAAGGGGAGTCGAAAGTTGCGGCTGACATGTTGGTTTCTTTTACCCCTTAACAAATACGGATGCCACCACGGCCTCCACGCGAAGGTCGAATTTCTGCCCCAAATCCTCATAGACGCGACGTGTCGCTGGGTCCGGCTCGACGGCGTTCGCCGCGTCGGGGGCGCAGAAGCGCGCGAAGAGATCGTTCCAGCCCGCCCCGCCGACCGCGGCTGCCGCACGCAACGCGGCGCCGAGCGCCGACGAGTTCGACACCGCCAGCGGCATGATGCGCGCCTGGAAGACGTCCGCCAGAACCTGCATGATGCCCGCGTTTCGCGAGGCCCCGCCGGTGATGAGCAGCGTGTCGATCGCCTCGCCGATGAAGGCGGCATGCAGCCGCATGCTGAGCGCCTGGGCCTCGACGACGGCGCGCGCCGCCGCCGCGGGAGCGCGCCCGGCCTCGAACTCCGCCGATCCGAACCACTGTACGGCCGGCGCGGACAGGCGGGGCGTTATCTCCGGCGTGAAGAACGGCAGCAGCAGGTTGCCGTCGTTCCCGGGCCTGGTCTCCTTCAGCACCGCGTTCGCGAAGGCCTCCCAGCCCAGGCCGAACCGCTGCGCGATCTCCTCGCGCGCCAGCGAGCCGTTCGCGAAGCACACCAGCGCCATGAATCCGCCCGCCGGATTCCCGAACACGTGACCGTAGCCGCGGGGATCGGTGCGCGGCGCGGCCATGGCGGCGAAGATCGTGTCACTGGTTCCCAGGCTGACCACGACCTTCCCGGGAAGCGCGGCCCCCATGCCCACCAGGCTGCTGGGGTTGTCACCCGTGAACGCCACGACGGGCGTACCGGCGGCGAAGCCGTACTTCTTCACGAAGTAAGGCGCGATCACGCCCACCGTGGTCGCGGCGGGGACCGGGCCGCGCAGCTTGGAGCCCAGACCGGGCGCCGTGGCGTCGAGCATGGCCGTGCTCCACTGACCGGTGGCGAGCTCGAGCAGGTTCATGCCGGCGCCGTCGCCGAGATCGATGGGCGCGGAGCGCCCCACCAGCAGCGAGGCCATGAACGAGCTGACCAGATGAATCTCGGCGGTGCGCTCGTACTCGGCCGGGTGGTGCTTCCAGAAGCGGCGAATCTGCGGCCCGGTGAAGCGCTCGATGGCGCGCGAGCCGGTCAGCGCGCTGACCCGCGCGTCGCCGCCCACCGCCGCCGCGATCTCGGCGCACTCGGCGCCGGTCGAGCTGTCCATCCAGATGGGCGCGGTGCGCCGGCTGAGCAGCGGCGCCACCTGCGCGGCGAGCGGAACCTCGGCGGAGAACGTGCCGGCCTCGTCGAACGACTTCGCCAGATAGACCGAGCCGTGCTGTTGCCCGGCGCCGCTGATCCCGGACACGCGCGACAGCTCGACGCCCTGCTCCCGCAGCTCGCTCAGCAACAGATCGAGCGCCTCGACCCACATCAAGGGATCGCTGTGGACGACCCGCGGATCGGCGTCCGGCAGGAAGCCGTGCGGCGACCCGTAGGCGGGGAGTCGCTGCCCGAAGGCGACGCTGTGGTTCGCCACCACGGCGCCCGTATCGGCGTCGATGATGACGGCCGACAGGCTCTGCGTGCTGGAATCGAGGCCCAAAAAGCGGGACGAGAAGCGAGACATGGGGACGTTCCTTACTGCGGGGTCGGGTTGCCGGTCAACGTCCGAGCCTTGCCGGAAACGAGACGCCCGCGGGCGCTCGGTCACAAGATGCGAAGACAGGCCGAGCAGCGGGCGATAGATGGAGCCCATGGAAAGTCACTCTCGGGCCCGCCGTATCGCATCGTGCGCCCGCTCCGCTCCCCTCGTTCTGCTGGCGTTCTCGGGGATCGCGTGCGCGGCCACGCCGCGCAACGGCTCGGTCAGCGGTGGTGGCAGCGGCGGCAGCGGCGCGGATGGCTCCACGGGAGCGGACCAGTTCGTGCTCTCGTGGCAGGATGACTTCGACACGCTCGATCAGTCGGCGTGGCAGCTGCAGACCTTCACGTTCGGGGGAAATCTGGCGCAGTTCTCGACGGAGAACGCCGCCGTCGCGAACGGCATCCTCACCATCAGCCTGACGCCCAACCCCGACAGCACCACCGAGCCTTACAACGGCGTCGAGATGCGCTCGACCAGGACGCTCACCTACGGCAAGATCTCGACGCGCATGCGCTTCGCGGCCGGCTCGGGCGTCGTGTCGGGCCTGGTGCTGTTCTACACGCCCTACCCGAACTGCAACTGGAACGAGATCGACATCGAGCATCTCGGTAATTCACCCAACACGTCCCAGCTCAACAGCCAGGTCTTCCTCGGGACGCCGATGGCCAGCTGCGCGACCTCGGTCAGCCCCACCCAGGATCCCCTGGTCACGAACCTGGGCGTCGACGCCGAGACCGACTTCCATCAGTACGACATCGAATGGACGCCGGCGGGCGTGAAGTACTTCGTCGACGGCACGCTGCTGCGGACCTGGACCACCCACGCCGCTCTGCTGAACCTCCCCCAGAACATCCTGCTCACGATCTGGGCGTCCAGCGCCTCTTCCTGGGCGGGGGCGCTCACGTCGACCTCCGCCCCCACCAGCGCCGACGTCGACTGGATCAAGGTCTACGACTGGAACGGCTGAGCGCGCCTTCTACTCGAGCTGCAGGCCGCAATCGGTGCAGGCGCCGCCGGCGAGCGGCGCGGCCGTGCCGCAGGCCGGACAGGGGAGCTCCCCGGTCTCGGTCGGCGCCAGCACCGGGTGAGCGTCGTCGATGGTCCCTTCCCGCAGGGCCAGCGCGCGCCAGCGCTCCTGCATGAGCTCGTTCACCCGCCGGAGATCCTCGGTGCGCGCGAACAGCTGCAGCTTGGGCGCGCAGCCGCAGCCGCCCTTGCCGCAACAGTCGCCGCGATCGAGCAGCACGGGAATCTCGGCCGCCAGGCAGGCGTCGCGCAGCTCCTTCGCCTCGAGCAGCGGCGCCTGCAAGCAGGCCACCACCTCCGCGTCGGCCAGGGCGTGTTCGGCTTCGTTCAGATCCATGGTCTGGCATTGTACCCAGCCACCGGCCTCGCGGGCACACCAATCGATGTCGTATGCATGGTCTAAAACTTTCATGCATACGAACATGCTAATCTGATCTGCATGAGAACGACGCTCAATCTCGACGAAGCTCTTCTCGACGCCGCTCGCAAGGCGACGGGGCAGAACGAGAAGACGGCGCTGATTCATCTCGGCTTGCGCACGCTCGTGGACCAGGCTTCACGTCACGACCTGGCGCTGCTGGCGGGCTCGGCACCCAGGGCGCGGGCGCCCCGCAGACAACGCGATGTCGCTGCGCGGAACGGGTCGTGATCCTGGTCGATACGTCGGTCTGGATCGACTTTCTCGCCGGTGGTTCCACGGCCGCTTCCCTGAAATCCTTGCTCGAAACCGTCGAGGTCGCTTGCCACCCCTTCGTACGAGGTGAGCTTGCCCTGGGGCAACTGGGAAGGCGGCGGAAGGACTTCCTGCGTGGCATCGACCGGCTGCCGGTGCTGCCACTGGCGGCCCACGAAGATGTGCTGGCGCTGGTCGAGGCGCACGATCTGGTCGGCGCCGGGATCGGATGGGGCGACGCACACCTGCTCGCCGCGTGTGTCGGCACGAAAGCCCGCCTGTGGACGCTCGATCGATCGCTTCGGCTGGCCGCGCTCCGCGCCCGAGAGGTCAGCCTGCTCCATCCCGGCCGGTGATGAACGACCCCGCACCGCCCCCGGGCAAGCGCGCCACGCACCCGGCGCGGCGCCTGCTGGCGCTGGCCTGGCACTACCGGGCGGCCTGTCTGGGGGTGTTCGGGTTCCAGGTGGTGCTGCTGGCGCTGGGCCTGGGCGGGCTGGGCCTGGGGGGCATCGCCATCGATGTCGCGCGGCACGCGCTCGCCCCCGCCACGTTGCCGGCGCGCTGGCCGTTCGGCCTCGCTCCCCCCCCGGCCTGGTCGCCAGGGACGCTGCTGTTCCTGGCGGGCGGCGCCGTGCTGGTGATGGCGGCGTTGCGGGCGGCGCTGCTGTTCGGCTACGGGATCGCCGTGGGACGGCTGCTGCACCTGCGCATCGTGCCCGAGCTGCGCGTGCAGGTGTTCGCGAAGCTGCAGCGGCTGAGCTTTCGCTTCTTCGACGGCAACGCCAGCGGGTCGATCATCAACCGGGTCACCGGCGACGTGCAGTCGGTGCGCGCGTTCATCGACGGCGTGCTGCTGCAGGGGGCGATCATGCTGCTGTCGCTGGGCGTGTACCTGGTCTACATGCTGCGCGCGCACGTGGCGCTGACCCTGGCCTGTCTGGCCCCCACCCCGGTCATCTGGCTGATCACCAGCGTCTTCTCCCGCCGCACGCGCGCCGCCTACGAGCACAACCGCGCCCTGGCCGACGATCTGGTGCTCGGCATGTCGGAGGGGGTGAAGGGAATTCGCGTCACCAAGATCTTCGGCCGCGAGGCCGAGGCGTTCGACCGCTTCCAGCGGCGCAATGTGGCCGTCCGCGATCAGCAGGAGGCGATCTTCCGCCGCATCAGCCGCTTCGGCCCGGCCGTCTCGTTCATCACCGCCATCGACGTGGCCATCCTGTTGCTGTTCGGCGGGCGACTGGTGGCGGAGCAGGCGATGACCCTGGGCGAGCTGGTGGTGTTCGCCGGCGTGCTGCAGCAGTTCGCGGGGCAGATCTCCAGCATGGCGGGGATCTGGAACACCCTCGAGCAGAGCCTGGCGGCCGCGCACCGCGTGTTCGAGGTGCTCGACACGCCGGTCGAGATCGCCAGCGCCGCGCGACCGGTTCGCCTCGCCGCCGCCGTGGGCGGCGCTTCACCGCGTGGCCAGCTGCGGCTCGAAGGGGTGTCGTTCGGGTACGACGCCACCACGCGCGTCCTCGAGGACATCGACCTCGACGTGGCCCCCGGACAGTGTGTGGCGCTGTTCGGCCCCACGGGCTCGGGGAAAAGCACCTTGCTCGGTCTGATCCCGCGCTTCTATGATCCGCGCGAGGGGCGCCTCCGCCTCGACGGTGTCGACCTCCGCGACGTCGACCTCGGCGATCTGCGCCGCAGCATCGGCGTCGTCTTCCAGGAGAGCCTGCTGTTCCGCAGCACGATCGCCGAGAACATCGCCTTCGGTCATCCGGAGGCGCCCCGCGCGGCGGTGGAACGCGCGGCCCGCACGGCCGGCGCGCACGACTTCATCATGGCGCTGCCCGAGGGCTATCAGACCCGCCTCGACGAGGCGGCATCGAACCTGTCCGGCGGCCAGCGCCAGCGGCTGACCTTGGCCCGCGCCCTGCTACTCGATCCGGCCATCTTGTTGCTCGACGATCCCACCGCCGCCGTCGACGCGCTGACCGAGGAGGAGATCCTGTCGTCGCTCGACGCCGCGCGGGTGGGGCGCACCACCTTCATCGCCGCCAATCGCCTGTCGGCCCTGCGTCGCGCCGATCTGGTGGTCGTACTGGAACGGGGGCGCATCGTCGAGCGCGGCACCCACGCCGAGCTGATGCGCGCGCGCGGCGTCTATTTCCGGGCCGCCTCGCTGCAGGTACTGGGCGCGCGCGACGCCGACGGCGAGGCGCGGCCATGAGCGCATCGCCGCCGCGCCCGTCCCCGCCCCCGACCAACGACCGCGAGGAACGTCCGCTCGACCTGGGCATCATCCGCCGTCTGTTCGGGTACACCCGACCCTACGCGCGCCTGCGTGACCTTCTCGTCGTGCTGGTGCTGCTGCGCTCGGCGCAGATCCCCCTCGGCACGTGGGCGGTGGCGCGCATCATCAGCGGCCCCATCTCCCGTCACGACGCGCACGCCTCCCTGCTGGGCGTCATCGCTTACCTGATCCTGTCGGCGTCGACCGAGCTGACGTTCGTCTACCGCGTGCGCTTCGCGCTTCGCCTGGGCGAGGCGGTCGTGCACGACCTGCGCGCCCAGATCTACCGACACTTGCTGCGCCTGCCGGTCAGCTTCTTCTCGCGCACCCCCGCGGGTCGTCTCATCGCGCGCGTCACCTCGGACGTGGACGTGGTGCGCACGGGCGTGCAGGACGTGGCGTTCATGTCGATCGTCAGCGTGGGGAACCTGCTGGTGACGGCCGGGCTGATGCTCCACTACGACTGGAAGCTGTTCCTCATCGTGCTGGTGATGGCGCCGGGATTGTGGCTGCTGCTGCAACATTTCCGGGCCCGCCTCAGCCGCGCCTACCGCGCCCAGCAGGAGAGCTTCAGCCGGGTCACCGCCAGCCTGGCCGAGTCGGTGAACGGCATCCGCGAGATCCAGGGCTTCGCGCGGGAGGACGTGAACGGCGGCCTGTTCGGGCAGCTCATTCACGACCACGCGCGGGTGAACATGGACGCCGCCAGGCACTCGGCCGTCTTTCAGCCCCTGCTCGAGTTCAACGGTCAGCTGTTCCTGTCGTTGCTGCTGATCATCGGCGGCTACCGCGCCTTGAGCGGAGACATGCCGCTCGCCACGCTGATCCAGTTCCTGTTTCTCTCGAACGCGTTCTTCGCCTCGATCCCCGGCCTGGGCACGCTCTACAACCAGGCGCTGGGCGCCATGGCGGGGGCCGAGCGGATCTTCGCGCTGCTCGACAGCCCGCCCGAATGGCAGGATGCGCCCGACGCCACCGATCTGCCACCCTTGCGGGGGCGCATCGAATTTCGCGGCGTCACCTTCGCCTACCAGCCCGACCGCCCCGTGCTGTCGGAGCTGTCGTTCGTCGCCGAGCCCGGACAGACGCTCGCGCTCGTCGGCCACACCGGCAGCGGCAAGAGCACGATCGTGAACCTGATCGCGAAGCTGTACCTGCCCACCGCGGGGACGATCCGGATCGACGATCGCGATCTGGCCCACGCCACCGGGGCGTCGCTGCATCGCCAGATCGCCTGCGTCACGCAGGAGAATTTTCTCTACACCGGCTCCGTGATGGAGAACGTTCGCGTGGGCCGGCCCGAGGCCAGCGCCGCCGACGTGCGCGAGGCGGCGCGGCGGCTGGACGTGCTCGATCTGATCGAGGCGCTGCCGGCCGGCTTCGATACGGCCATCGGCGAGCGGGGCGCCGGCCTGTCGCTGGGCCAGCGCCAGGTGATCTGCTTCCTGCGCGCGCTCGTCGCCCAGCCCCGCATCCTGATCCTCGACGAAGCGACGAGCTCGGTCGATACGCTGACGGAGCAGCGGTTGAAGGCCGCGCTGGCGCGCCTGATCGTCGGCCGCACCAGCGTGATCGTGGCGCACCGGCTCAGCACGATCCGGCACGCCGACCAGGTGCTGGTGCTCGCTCACGGTCGCCTGGTCGAGCACGGCACCCACGACGAGCTGGTGGCCCGCGGGGGACGCTACGCCGACATGGTGCGCGCCCTGGCCGCCTCGCACGGGCTTGCCGCCCCCGGCTGAACGGCCAACAATGGTAAAGGCTTGGTGATCATGCGGATGCGGAGACCGGCGCTTGGCTGAGATTGCGCGCGCTCCGGGGCGCGCGGGCGGCCTGTCCAGCGCCAGCGCCGCGGCCTGCCTGGCCGAGGTCGGTCCCAACGAGATCACGCGCGCAGCCGCCACGCCCGTCTGGGTGACCCTGCGGGCCCAGTTCGGCAGCCCGCTGATCCTCCTGCTGATCGCCGCCTGCGCGATCTCCGCCTTTCTGGGCGAGCTCGCCGATGCCATCGCCATCGGCGTGATCGTGGTGCTGAACGCGCTGGTGGGATTTTTTCAGGAGTACCGCGCCGAGCGCGCCATCCTGGCGTTGCGTTCAATGACGGCGCCGCGGGCGCGGGTGGTCCGTGACGAGCACCCCACCGTCGTGGCGGCGGCCCAGGTGGTGCCGGGCGATACCCTGCTGCTCGAAGCGGGCGACATCGTGGCGGCCGACGCGCGGCTGACCGCCGCGCACGCGCTGGCCACGAACGAGGCGTCGCTGACCGGAGAGAGCGCGACCGCCGCGAAGTCGACCGCGCCGACCGGGCCCGAGACACCGCTCGCCGAACGTCACGACTTCGTGTTCATGGGGACGGCGGTGGCGACGGGGACGGGCGAGGCCGAGGTGGTGGCCACCGGCATGCGCACCGAGCTGGGCAAGATCGCGCACCTGCTGTCGACCGTGCAGTCGCAGGACACGCCGCTGCAGCAGCGCCTGGCGCGCGTGGGGAGCATGCTGCTGTACCTGTGTCTGGGGATCGTCGTCGTGACGGCGGCGTTCGGGCTGGCGCGCCATCAGCCGCTGTTCGACGTGTTCATGTCGGCAATCTCGCTGGCAGTGGCGGCCGTGCCCGAGGGTTTGCCCGCCATCGTCACCATCGCGCTGGCGGTGGGCGTGCAGCGCATGGCGGCCCGCCACGTGCTGGTGAGACACCTGCCCGCCGTCGAGACGCTGGGCAGCGCCACCGTGGTCTGCACCGACAAGACCGGCACGCTGACCACCGGCGTGATGACGGTGCGCGAGCTGTGGGCGCAAGACGAGCGCGCGCTCATCGACGCCGCGGCGGCCTGCTGCGACGCCACCCTGGGAAAAGAGGGAACTGACGGGACCGGCGACCCCACCGAGCTGGCGATCCTCGTCGCGGCGCACGCCCGGGGAATCTCGCGTGCCGACATCGAGACCCAGCGCCCCCGCACGAACGTTCACCCCTTCGACGCCGATCGAAAGCGCATGTCGGTGCGACGGCGAGACGGCGTCCTCTACGTGAAGGGGGCGTTCGAATCGATCGAGCCGCTGTGCCAAGCCGGGCTCGACGGGGCCGCGCAAGGGACGGCCGCGCTGGCGAATCGCGGGCTGCGCGTGCTGGCGGTCGCCGTCGGCGCCTCGGACGACGAGCGCGCGCTGACGTTGGTGGGGCTGATCGGCATCGCCGATCCGCCACGCCCCGAGGCGATCGCGGCGGTGGCGGCCGCGAAGGCCGCCGGCCTGCGCACCGTGATGATCACCGGTGATCACCCGGCCACGGCGCGCGCCATCGCCCGCGAGATGGGGATCGTCGACGCGGGCGACGAGGTCGGCGAGTCCGTTCACGCGCGCGCCACCCCCGAGGACAAGCTGAACATCGTCCGGGCCTGGAAGGCGCGCGGCGCCGTGGTGGCGATGACGGGTGACGGCGTGAACGACGCGCCGGCCTTGCGTGAGGCGCAGATCGGCATCGCCATGGGCAAGACCGGCACCGAGGTGACGCGCGAGGCGTCCGACATGGTGCTGGCCGACGACAACTTCGCCAGCATCATCGCCGCGATCGAGGAGGGTCGCGGCATCTTCGACAACATCCGCAAGACGCTGATCTACCTGCTGGGCGGCAACACCGGCGAGCTGCTGGTCATGCTGGGCGCCGGCATCGCCGGGCTACCGTTGCCGCTGCTGCCGCTGCACCTGCTGTGGATCAACCTGGCCACCGACGGCCTTCCCGCGCTGGCGCTGGTGATGGAGCCTCGCGACCCCGACGTGATGAGGCGCCCCCCGCGCCCCGCCGCCGAGCCGATCCTGGGGCGCGCGGAGTGGGCGAACATCCTGCTCACCGGCTTCTTGCAGGGGGCCGTCACCCTGGCGGTGTTCCTGTGGGGGCTGCGCGCGCGGTCGCTCCCCGCGGCGCGCGATCTGGCCTTCTCGACCCTGGTGTTCGGCGAGCTGTTCCGTTCGTTCGCCTCGCGCAGCCGCACCCGCACGCTGTGGCAGCTGGGCCCGTTCACCAACGCGCGCCTGCTGGCGGTGGTGGCGCTGTCCACGGTGGCCCAGGTCGGCATCCACTTCGTCCCCGCCACCCGGCGCCTGTTTCAGTTCGCCGCGCCGAACGTCCACGAGCTGGCGCTGTCCTTCGCCGCGGGCCTGGTCGTCGTCACCGTCCTCGAGGCGAGCAAGTTGCGCTGGCACCCCCGTTCCCGCGCGGAGCGATGAAGCGGCTCCGGCGCGTGCTCCTCACGACCGTCGCCGTGGCGACCCTCGTGCTCGCGACGGCGCCGCTGTGGTTCGGCGGCGCGCGCTTCGCCTGGCTGGTCGAACGGCTGCTGCCGCCGACCCGTGGGCAGCTCCACGTGGGCGGTGGCAGCTGGAGCTGGGGTAGCCTGTGGGCCTTCGCGCGCGGCCGCCCGGCTCCGCTGGCGCTGGAACAGGTGTCCATCATCGATCCCGACGGGACGCCGGTGTTCCGGGCGAACCGGCTGACCGCCTCCATCGAGGTGCTGCACGGGCCCGAAGGGGTGGTGGTTCACGAACTTCATGTGGAGGGG
The DNA here is from genome assembly GCA_036500205.1 of Polyangia bacterium. Lineage (GTDB taxonomy): Bacteria > Myxococcota_A > Polyangia > Fen-1088 > Fen-1088 > DASYCK01. The sequence continues at coordinate 26,092 of DASYCK010000223.1, forward strand.
GGCGTCTGGCGCATGGCCCGCACGAAGGATCGTTCGGGCATCGGCTTCCTGCAGGCGTTCGACCCGCCGAGGCATTCCCCCTCCGCGGCGAAACCAGCGGCGAGCGGCGGCGGCCTCCGGATCTTTCGGTTGGATGACGTCCGGCTCGAGGGGCTCGATGTCACGTTCGACCTGCCCGGCTGGGCGCTCACCCTGCGCGACGTGCATACGCACGGTCGGCTGGCGTTCGAGAAGGCCGCGGCGGGCCCACCCGCGTTCACCTTCGAAGCCACCGACACCGACGCGCGCGGCGGCGGACAGATCTCCGTCCTGGCCGGTGTGTGGCGGGCGGTGCTGCCGTTCTCCGCCGTCCGGATCGCCCGCGTGGCGACGATGACGGCGGCCCCCGACGCGCTCGAGCTCGACGCGCCCACCATCATCAGCGGGCGTTCAACCACGACATTTCGGGGGACCTTCACGGGGATCTTCGCGGTGGCGGGTCCGCCGAAGCCGGCGGGGCTGGCGGTGACCGTCGCGATTGGCAACGCCGCCGATGCGTTGCAAGCGGCCGTCGCCCTGCGCGGGTGGGCCCCCAGGTTGACCGTCGCGGGCGCCGACGCGGCGCTGACGCTGACCATCTCCGGTCCGCTGGCGTCCCCCGCCGTCGACGCCACCGTGCGCGGATTCGACGTGAGGTACGGAACGTTGGTGGACGCGCGCGCGTTCGGATTCCACCTCGTTTCTCGGCCAACCACGCGCCAGGCCAGCCTCGAAGGGCTGACCTTGACGTCGCCCGCGGGAGGGGCGCTGCGCATCGACGCGCGGCTCGATCATCTGCGCGCCAGAGGGACGTTGACCCTCGAACATTTCGGCACGCGGCCCTATCTCCCCGCGCCTTTGCGCGAGATGGCCGCGGGCGCGCTGCACGGGCGTGTGCAAGGCCACGTCGATCTCGGAGCGCGGACGGCCGGCCTGGACGAGGTCGATCTCGCGTTCACGCGGCCGCCGGGGGTGGTGGGTCCTTCGGTCGTCCACGTGCTGACGACCGCGACGAAGGCACCGCCAGCCGTTCCCGGCGAGCTCGTGCTGCGCCTGGGAACCGCCCACCTGGCCCGGGGAACGCTGGATCTCCCGCGCGTCACCGCGGCCGTCGCTGGGGGGAGAGTCACCGTGGGTGGCTCGTTGAATCTGTGGGACGCCACGAGGCGCGACTGGATTCCCTCGCCGTCCTTCGATCTGACGCTGGAGTCGTCCCAGCTGGCGTTCGAGCGCTTGCTCGGCTCGAGCGCCAGCGTCGTCGCTGGCTCCGGCACGCTGTCGCTGCGGGCCCACGCCGTCGGCACGTTCGACGACATCGCGTTGCAGGCGCAGCTCGCGCCCCATCAGCGGCTACGCCTGCTCGGCGACTGGTTCGCGTTGCCGTCGCGGCTGGCGCTGACGATGGCAGCGGGCCAGGTCACCCTCGCGCCGCTCGAGCTGAAGGGAGAGAGCGGAGGCACCCTCGACGCCCGCGGGACCATCGCGCTGACGGGACAGCTGGCGTTGACGGTCGGCGCCACGAAGCTCCCTTTGCAAGGGCTGGTGGCATGGGCGGCGAACGTTCCGGCCGGCCACGTTCCCGTCGAGGGGCTCGTCAGCAGCCACCTCGAGCTGGCGGGGGACAGTGGCGCGCCTACGCTGTCCGGAACGCTGTCGCTGGCGGACATGCGCTTCCAGGGTCGTCCCCTCGGCGGCGGGACGCTGGGCATCACCACGGGGCCGCGCGGCGCGCTTCGCGTGCATGGGCAGGCGATCGAAGGGATGACCCTCGACGGGGTCGTTCAGCCGGTGGCGGCGAGCGGACCGCGCGTCGTCGTCACCATGAACCTCGCGCATCTGCGGCTCGATCCCTTCGTCGCGCTGCTGCCGCTGCCGGGCGGCGCGGCGGCCACGGGCCTGCTCTCGGGCGTCGTCACGTCTCGCCTCACGCCGGGGCGTAGCCCCGCGTTCGAGGCACGGCTGTCGGAGCTGTCGCTGTCCGTGACGGCGGGTCGACGAACAGGTTCGCCAGCGATCGACCTTCATGCCGAGCGGGCCGTTCACCTCGTCGCGCCTGCGGGCATCGAGAGCTTGCACCTCGATCCCACGCGCCAGACGGGAACCGCCGGCGCGTTCGATCTGTCCACCGAGACCCACGGGCGAAGCGTGACGGGCCGCGCGCACGGCCACCTGAACCTCGACGTTCTGCTTCCTCTACTTCCGGCCACCGTCGAGGACCTGGCAGGCGCGCTGGCGGTGGAGCTCTCCGCCGATCCGCGGGGCGTGACGGGCGACCTGTCGATCGTCAGTCCCGTGCGCGCCCGCTTCGCGGCGCTCCCCTTCGACGTGCGGCTGCCGACCGGGCACCTGAGCTTCGCGGACGACGTCGTGACGATGGAAAAGCTCTCGGTCGCGCTGGGACGGGAGACCATCGCCGTCTCCGGTCGAGTCACGGGCATCGGGGAGCGATCCCCGCGCCTCGCCCTGGTGGCACGCGGCACGCTCGACCCGCGCCTGGCCGAGCCGCTCGCGCAGGGGTACGTCCGGGACGTCGACGGCCGCCTGCCCATCTCCGCGTCGCTGGAAGGCGCGCTGGCGCGTCCCACGCTGCGGGCACGGCTGGGGCTCGGCGGGGTCGCGTTCACGCTGATGCCGGGGGCGAACCGTATCCGCGTCGCGGGCGGGCAGCTCGACCTCGACGGCGAGACGCTCACGCTGCACGCCGTCGATCTGCGCGTCGGTGACGGCAACCAGCTCGTGGTCGGAGGGGACGGCACGCCGGGCCGTTTGCGCTTACGAAGCGATGGGGCCGCTGCTCCTGTCGCGATGCCCTGGACCGACGTCGATCTGCCGGCGCGCGGGCGGGTACGGGCGCTCGCCACACCGGTCGCCATCGTCGACGACGCCGCCTTCGCGGTACGCCTCAGCGGCGGCCCTCGCACGCTGCGGCTGGCCGGAGAGCTGTTCATCGAAGCGGCCCACGTCCCCCCCGAGCTGCGTCACCCCAAGCTGTCCAGCGCCGGCACCGCCGGCAAGAAGATGCCCCTCGATCTCGGCGCGACGCAGCTCGACCTGCACATTCGCTCGCAGCCGCGCGCCGTGACCGTCGAGATCGGTCACGCCCCGGACCTGCACGCCGGCCTCGACTACCACCTCGGTGGAACGATCGCCGCCCCCAAGGTCAGCGGCGCCCTGAGACCGGCCGGGGTCTACAGCTCCCTGGCGTTTCTGCTGGCGCGGCTGCTGCAGTGACCGGGATCGCCCCGGCGTCTTTCCCCCTCGGAAACCGCGCGCGGCCGCCTTATGCTCGTCGGCCATGACCACGAACACGCAGGTTTTCATCGGGACGGATTGCGGCGCGACGATGTCGAAGATCGGCGGCGTCTGGGCCGACGGCACCACGATCTCCACGAAGCTCCACCAGCGCGCCACGAACTCGCAGCAGGGACCGCACGCCGTGGTGGACTCATGGATCGCGGCGATCACTGAATACCTCGCCGAGAACGAGCTGACGTGGGATCAGGTGAACAGCGTCGGCCTCGCCATCCCCGGCCCCTATCTTCGCTATGGCGTGCTGGGGCATTCCGCGAACCTGCCCAAGGTGTTCGACGGTTGGGACTTTCATTCGGCGTACAGCCAGGCGCTGGCGCAGAAGGCGGGCCGCGCCGTGCCGCTGATCGCGGGGAACGACGGCGCGTTCGGCGGCGTGGGCGAGGCGCAACGCGTGCGCGGCTCCACCGCCGGCAGCGTGCTGATGCTGGCCCCCGGCTCGGGCCTCGGCTCGGCGTACATCGACGCGCAAGGGATGCCTCTGCAGGGCGACACGCTCGCCGGCATGGAGACGGCGCACATGGCGGCGCCGCTGCACCTGCTGGGCGCGAAGCCCTATCCTTGCGGATGCGGTCGCACCTGGGGGTGCGTCGAGCTCTACACGACGATGGCCGGGCTGCCTTATCTGCTCGAGGAGAAGCTGGCCTCCTATCCCGATCATCCGCTGGCGCGTTCGACCCAGACCCAGAAGGAGAAGGTGTTCAGCTTGCGCGGGCTCGCTCAGAAGGGCGATGCGCTGGCCGTCGAGCTGTTCGATTTCCAGGCGCGCGCGATGGGTTTCCACATCGCCAACCTCACCATGGCGCTCGACACGGAGTACGTGGTCATCGGCGGCGGCCTGATGGATCCGGAGAGCACCACCGAGGAGTTTCGCGAGCGCTACCTGCGCATCGTGCGCGACACCGCCCGCCCGCACATGTGGCCGGTGTTGCGCGAGCGGGTGACGATCCTCCCGTCGACCCTGGGCGAGCTGTCGCAAGCGATCGGCGCGGCGCTGGCCGCGCTGTACCGCAGCCGCCGCTGAACGCACCGCGCATTCTTGCAGAGACGTTCGACAGCCCTCGCCCAAGGAGGCTTCTGGTGCGTTCGCTCCTTTCCATCGCCCTGTTCGGCGTCGTGATTTCTCTCGTCTCGGGGTGCGTCGTGCGCGAGCGCGGCCCGGCCCGCCCCGGCCCGGGCTGCCGGGGCGGCGTCTGGATCGAAGGGCACCACGGTCCGCGGGGCCGCTTCCACCCCGGCCACTGGCGATGCCCAGGCGTCATCGAGCGGGTCGAGATCGACTAGTGCACAGCCGTCGGCGGTGCACTAGCGATCTCGGCGGCAGTCAGTGATGACCGCCGGGACCGTGCGCGTGGCCGTGCGTCAGCTCTTCCTCGGTGGCGTCCCGGACCTCGATCACGTTGACGTCGAAGTGAAGGTTCATCCCAGCCAGCGGGTGATTGGCGTCGATCGTGGCGTAGTCACCCTGGATCGCGGTCACCAGCGCGGCGATGGGACCGCCTTCGGTCTGCACGCGAAAGCGCATTCCCACTGTGATCTTGCCCTCGGGCAGCTTGCGCACCGGCACCTTGCGGATCTGCTTCTCGTCGCGCATGCCGTAACCCTCGGCCGCCGTCAGGCTGACCTTGACGGCGTCACCCGCCTGCTTCCCTTCCAGCGCCTTCTCCAGGCCGGGAACGATGTTCCCTCCGCCGTGCAAGTAGACGAGCGGCGCGCGCCCATCGGACGTGTCGATGACCTTCTCGGCGTCGTCCTTCAGCGTGTACGAGATGGTCACGGCCTTCTTGGCGGCAATCTGCATGGCCGCGCATGTTGCCCGAAACCTGCTGCGCCTGCCACCGCGTAAACGCGGTGGCAGGGCGCGCCGGCCCGGGACTATCCAGGAATTTTGGCGGCCAGCACGTCGACCTTCTCGATCTTGGGCGGCTCCGCCAGCAGCTCGGACGCCTTCGCCATCAGCGCCGCCGCGATGGGCCCGCCCAGGTGCGCCTGCCGTCCGGCGTCATCGGGGAAGGCGTCGAAGATGCCGAACAGATCGGGCGCCAACCGAATGGCGAACCAGACGGTGGTGGCCTGCTCGGCGTTGGCCAGCGGCAGGGCGGACGCCAGGAACTCCGCCACCGCCGACTCTTTTCCCGGCTTTGCGCGCAGCTGCGCGAGGATTCCGACACGTACCATGGGAGCCATCCTTTCGACCTCTCGGGTCGGGGGCCAGCGTAGTCCGTTCCCGGCCGGTCGCCATTGGCGAAATCGCCAATAAAGATATCATTTCCGCCATGATCATTTCCGTGCTGGCGCTGGGCGATGCCTTCGACACCGGCCTCTCCGCTGTCCTCGACACGTTCAGCACCGCCAACGATCTGGCCGCGACCTCGTCGCCGGGCGCCCCTTTCGAGGTGCGGCTATGCGGCGTGCGCCGCAACCTCACCACCCACCAGGGCTTTCGGATCACGACGGAGAAGGCGACGGCGCGGGTCCGTCCCGACGTCGTGGTGGTGCCCGCCCTGGGCGCCAAGACGCCCGAGGCGCTTCAGGTGGCGCTGGTCCGGCCCGACGTCATCGAGGCGGGGGCGCTGCTGCGGCGCTGGTCGGAGAAGGGGACGCTCGTCGCCAGCGCCTGCACCAGCACCTTCGTCGTCGCCGCCAGCGGCCTGCTCGATGGCCGGCGCGCCACCACCACCTGGTGGCTGGCGCCCCTGTTTCGGCAACGCTTCCCGCGGGTCACCCTCGAGGACTCCGAGATGGTGGTGGCGAGCCCGGGCGTGGTGACGGCCGGCGCGGCGCTCGCGCACCTCGATCTCGCGCTCTACATCGTCCGCCAGCGCAGCCCCGCCCTCGCCGCCGCGGTGGCCCGCTACCTGACCGCGGATGTCGAACGCTCGCAGGGGACGTTCGCCATCCCCGACCAGATGTCACATGAAGATCCCATCGTCGAGAGCTTCGAGCGCTGGGCGCGGCGCCACCTGGTGGACCGGTTCTCGTTGCAGATGGCGGCGCGCTCCGTGGGCGCCAGCGCGCGAACCCTGGATCGGCGCATGCGCGACGTTCTCGGCAAATCCCCCCTCTCCTACGTGCAGGATCTGCGCGTCGAGCGCGCCGTGCACCTGCTGCGAACCAGCCGGGCCAGCGTCGACGAGGTCGCCAACAGGGTCGGCTACGCCGATGGCGTCTCGCTCCGCAACCTGCTGCGGCGCAAGATCGGTCGGGGGCTTCGCGAGCTGCGCGGCAGGCCGGCCGCCCCGTGAGGCCCCTCCCCTGGTCGCTCGCGCCGCGGTGCCTACTGTTTTCGGATGACGAACGGAACGGATTCATTGCTGCGCTGCCCGCAGTGCAAGGCGAAGAACCGCGTGGCGCGTGAGCGGCTGGCGGAAGACCCCACATGCAGCCGCTGTCACGCGGCGCTCGTCCCGGGGACTCCCGCGGCGGTCAGCGACGCCGAGTGGGCGACCGAGGTCGAAGCCTCGCCCATGCCCGTGCTGGTCGATTTCTGGGCCCCTTGGTGCGGACCGTGCCGGGCCATGGCGCCGGTGCTCGACCAGCTGGCCGCCGAGAACAGGGGGCGGCTGAAGATCGTGAAGCTGAATGTCGACGAGAACCCCGGCAAATCCGCGGCGTTCCAGGTTCAGGCCATCCCCACGTTGATCCTCTTCGATCGGGGCCAGAAGCGGGAAGAGATTCGCGGCGCCTTGCCCAAGGCCCAGCTGCAAGCGCGGCTGGGCCGGCATCTCTGACGGCTAGCGCGTCGTCGACGAGGGGATCAACGAGCCGGTAGAACCCAGCGCGCCCGGGACGGGCGCGACGAGCTTCCCGTCCACACCGCCGTCGGCTTGACGCGAATCCTCCCGGCGCTGGCGGGCCTCCTCCAGGCCCCACCGCCGTTCACCTGCCTCCGACTGCAAATCGCGGTCGGCATCGTTCAGGGCGGCGCTCCTCTCGGGGACGGAATCCTTGATTCGTGCCGGCGCCGGTCGGGGCGCCGGCGCGGCGGCGACCGCGGGAGAATCGGCGCGGCGCTCCGGCGCGGCGCACGACGAGGCGACGAGGGCGGCGAGCAGAACGAGGCGCATCCGCGAGATTGAAGCAATATTCCTGCCGGCTGTCGCCTGAGGACGACGCTTCGGAAAGGGCGAGAAGGCGGGTTGACTTATCTCACGTGCGTTACCGTTTCGGAACGGGAAGGCGAGCCAGAAGTTACACCCCGGACACGAAAAAGCCCACGGGGGTCGACCCACCCGCGGGCTCTTCGTTCTAGCTAGGTGACTGCGCTGACTTCCTAGAAGTCCTCGTCGCCGCCGCCGTGGGCGTGGCCACCCGCGCCGGCACCGGCACCCGCCTTCTTCTTCGGACGCTCGGCGATCAACGCCTCGGTCGTCAGCATCAGCGAGGCGACCGACGCCGCGTTCTGCAGCGCCGCGCGGACGACCTTCGTCGGGTCGATGACGCCGGCCTTGACGAGGTCCTCGTACTCCTCGGTGGCGGCGTTGAAGCCGAACGCGCCCTTGCCGTTCTTCACCTTCTCGACGACGATGGAGCCGTCGACGCCGGCGTTCGCCGAGATCTGGCGCAACGGCTCTTCCACCGAGCGGCGGATGATGTTGACGCCGTACTGGCGATCGTCGTTGAACTTCAGGCCATCGAGCGACGACAGCGCGCGGATGAGCGCCACGCCACCACCGGGGACGATGCCCTCTTCGACGGCCGCACGGGTCGCGTGCAGGGCGTCTTCGACGCGGGCCTTCTTCTCCTTCATCTCCGACTCGGTGGCCGCGCCGACCTTGACGACGGCGACGCCGCCGACCAGCTTGGCCAGCCGCTCCTGCAGCTTCTCGCGATCGTAGTCGGACGTGGTGTCCTCGATCTGGGCGCGGATCTGCTTGACGCGCGCTTCGATGTCGACCTTCTTGCCCACGCCCTCGACGATCGTCGTGTTGTCCTTGTCGATGGTGATGCGCTTGGCGCGGCCGAGATCCTTCAGCGTCACGCCTTCCAGCTTGATGCCGCGATCCTCGGTGACCGCCAGACCGCCGGTGAGGACGGCGATGTCGTTCAGCATCTCCTTGCGGCGATCGCCGAAGCCCGGCGCCTTGACGGCGCAGACGTGCAGCGTGCCACGCAGCTTGTTGACGACCAGCGTGGCCAGCGCCTCGCCCTCGATGTCCTCGGCGAGGATGAGGAACGGCTTACCGGCCTTGGCGACCTGCTCCAGCAGCGGCAGCAGATCCTTCATGTTCGACAGCTTCTTCTCGTGGATGAGAATCAGGCAGTCCTCGAGCACCGCCTCCATGCGCTCGGCGTCGGTCACGAAGTACGGGGACAGGTAGCCGCGGTCGAACTGCATGCCCTCGACCACGTCCAGCGTCGTCTCCATCGACTTGGCCTCTTCGACGGTGATGACGCCTTCCTTGCCGACCTTCTCCATGGCCTCGGCCAGGATGTCGCCGATCACGGTCTCGCCGTTGGCGCTGATCGTGCCGACCTGGGCGATCTCGGTCTTGCCCTTGGTGGGCTTCGACTGATCCTTCAGACTCTCGACGATCTTGGCCACGGCGGCGTCGATGCCGCGCTTGATGTCCATCGGGTTGTGCCCGGCGGCGACCAGCTTCGACCCTTCGGTGTAGATCGCTTGCGCCAGCACGGTCGCGGTGGTCGTTCCGTCACCGGCGATGTCGGACGTCTTCGAGGCGACCTCCTTCACCATCTGGGCGCCCATGTTCGCGAGCTTGTCCTCGAGCTCGATCTCCTTGGCCACCGTCACGCCGTCCTTGGTGACGGTCGGCGATCCCCAGGACTTCTCGATGATGACGTTCCGCCCGCGGGGCCCCAACGTCACCTTGACCGTGTTGGCCAGGATGTTGAGCCCGCTGGCGATGCTCGCCCGCGCGCTCGACGAAAAAACAATGTCTTTGGCTGCCATGATGAAAACTCTCCAATCAGTTGTTGTTGTTCTTCTCTAAAATCTGGACATCCGCTGCATAGAGCGCCGTCAGGCGCGAGTCCCAGCAACGGGAGGCTCGGCTTCGCCGAGCCGGCGTCGGTCTGGAGAGGGGGGTCTCGTAGGGGGGACGAAGTCCCCCCTGCGCGTCGTCCCCCCTGCGCCTACTCCAGCACCGCCAGGATGTCGTCCTCGCGCAGAATCAGGTGCTCGACACCGTCGATCTTGATGTCGCTGCCCGAGTACTTGCTGAACAGGATCTTGTCGCCGGCCTTCACCTCGAGCTTGCGCAGCGAGCCGTCCTCCTGGATCTTGCCATTGCCGACGGCGACGATCATCGCTTCCATCGGCTTCTCCTTCGCCGTGTCGGGGATGTACAACCCGCCGGCGGTCTTGCTCTGCTCTTCCAGACGTTTGACGAGGATGCGGTCGTATAGGGGACGGATCTTCATGATTCTGCTCCTTCGATGTTTCGGTTCAACGACTTCACCCGCGGCGCGGACTGCTTATGCGGCGCGGGTCTCAGCTTTTTTTGTGCTGTCTTTTTTCTTCTTCGACGAGCTGTCCGAGGCAGTGGCCTTCTCGGCGCTCTTCGATCCCTTCGACGAACCATCCGCGCTTCCGGATGATTCCTTGCTGGACGAGGACGAGCCGTCGCTCGCTTCCGACTTGCTCTCCCCCTTCGCTTCTTGACCCGGCTTGGACGACGAATACAGATCCGCGTACCAACCGCTGCCCTTCAACTGAAACGCGGTCCGGCTGATCAGACGTTCGACCTTCTTCTTCTTGCACTTCGGACACGTGCGCACGGGCGCGTCCGACATCTTCTGCCACTCCTCGAACTGGTGGCCGCAGGCGGCGCAGGCGTATTCATAGATGGGCATTCGGCTCCTTCGTCACGGCGACGGCGCGGCTTACCATAGACACGCCAGGAATGCTGTCAAGCGACGCGAGAGAGTGCCAATCACATTGGATATATCTAAGCAATTCAAGTAGTTTACATAATTCGCTAAGGCTGGTGATTGTCGGGGCGGAGGCGCTGCCCAACCTGCAGACCTCCCCGCGACGGCGGGGGTCGGAGGTCGCTCCGCCCCCTGATCCCCAGGCGGCCGGGGGATGAAATTCCTCTTTCGACGTGACCGAAGCCGCGTTACCGTGCCCGCTCAACGCCTAAAAGGAGTGTTCAAGATGACGATGAAATTCGGTACCGCTGTGTTGTTCGGGTCGGCCCTGGTGGGATTCGCCGCCAGCGCGGTCGCGCAGACGCCTGCCCCCGTGAAGGCTCCGGCCGCAGCGCCCGCCCCCGCACCGATGAAAGCCCCCGCCCCGGCCATGAAGGCCCCCGCGCCCGCCGCCGCCCCGGCGGCGGCGCCCGCCACGCCCGCCGCTCCGGCCGGCCCAGACATGACCAAGGTGGGTCCCATGAGCCGCAAGGTCACCAAAGAGGACAAGAAGGGCGTCTCCGACACCTTCAAGGCCTGGGACGACGGCTGGAAGAAGGGGGACGTGAACGCCCTGGCCGAGATGGTCGACTTCCCCATCATCATGATGAGCGACAGCTCGAAGGGTGAGGAGAAGCATTTCGAGGCCACGCGCGAGCAGTTCATCGGCATGATGCAGGGTGTGGCGAACATGCCCAAGGACATGAAGATGACGGCCAAGCGCGCGCCGACCTTCATCTCCGACAGTCTGGTGGTCACCATCAACACCGTCTCGATGACGATGGGCAAGATCAAGGGGAGCTGGCATGGCTTCGACGTGCTGGCCCTCAAGGACGGCAAGTGGAAGTTCAAGCAGATCTGCGAGGCGGGCTGGGGCGACATGGCTCCCGGCGCCGCGCCCGCGCCCGCTCCGATGATGGCCGCCCCCGCCGCCCCCCACGCGGCCCCCAAGGCCCCCGCCGCCAAGCCCGCCATGGCGCCGGCCCCCGCCGCGCCCGCCGCCC
>DASYCK010000224.1:0-39400 GCA_036500205.1 Polyangia bacterium
CGTCGACCCCGGCCGCGTTCGACGCTTCTTCGTGCCGGCCCGCGCTGCGCCTTTCGTCCCCGACCCGCTTGACGAAGGGTTGGTTTCCCCTCAGCCTTGCACCTCGCATGGCCATGTTTCGGCACGTTCGCTGGCTGAGCACGGTGCTCATGGTGCCGGTGCTCGCGTTTGTCGTCGCCGCTTCGAGCCACCTGGCACTGCGCTGCTCCCTCACGGGGACGCTCATGGTCGAACCTTGCTGCCCGGACGGCGCCGAAGGCGAACAGCCTCCCGCGCACGATTCGATCGCCGCGCGGAGCTGTTGCGAGCGGCTGGTCGTCTCGGCCGGAAAGCTCCCGGCGACCTTCTCGGCTGGAGAGGAGCCCTTGGCGCGCGCTGGGCTCTTCGTGGTCGCTTGGGCCTGGCCAGCGCCGTCGCGGCCCCTCGCCCCGACCGTGCGACCGAGCTGCGAGCAGGTCTCGCGGTCAGGGTGGCCGCCCTCAATCAGCGCGCCCTCCTTCCTGCTCAAGCGCTCGTTCCTGATCTGAGGCGGGCGCCTGACGCCGCGGACGGGACGTCCCGCCCCTCCGCGCGCAGCCCGCGTCACCGCCGCGGCGCCCCGGCTTTCCCGCGCCTCGGGCAGAGCGTAGGCCCACTGCCTCCAAGAGGAGCGCGCGGGCGCACGCGGTCAGTCACGATTTCGGCATAACGGTCGCTGTAGTGGAGGTCTCGTATGTTTCCCCTTCTCGTCGGCATCGCAATCATGGCGCCAGCAAGCCCGGCACCGCCCGTATCCCTGGCGGAGCTGTTCGAGGAGGCGCGGCGTAAGAACCCGGACATCCGGGCCGCGCGCGCGCGCGGGCGCGCCACCGCCGCTGCGGTCGCGCCGGCGGGCGCCTTCGAGGATCCGATGTTGATGGTGCAGTTCTGGAACATGCCCGTCGACCTGTCGGTCGTCCCGCTCATGGTCAGCCTCACCCAGCCCATCCCCCTGGGCGGCAAGCGCGCGGCACGGCGCGATGAGGCTCAGGCGATGGCGGAGGCCTCGCGCGACGGCGTCACCACGGTCGTGCGAGACGTTGAAGCGCAGATCGCGAAGGCGTATTTCGACCTCTTTCTCGCCGACCGCACGATGGCGGTCGACGACGAGATCGGGCGAACCCTTCGCTCGCTGGTCGCCGCCGCCTCCTCGCGGCTGGCGGCCGGGCGCGGGGAGGAGTCGGAGGTGCTGCGGGCGGAGAGCGAGGAGCTCAAGGTCCGGTCGGATCGCGAGGCGGCGAGCGCGCGTCGAAGCGCCGCCGTGGCGAAGCTGGTGGCGCTCCTCGATCGGCCGCCGGGAAGTGACATGGGCCCCACCGGGGAGCCCGCACTTTTGCCGAGCCTCCCGCCGCAGGAGGCGCTGCGCGAGCGGGCGCTACGTGAGCGGCCGGAGCTTGGCGTGTCCAGCGCCGCGGCCGCGGCAGCCGAGGCTCGCCTGCGCGCGGCCCGCGCGGAGAAGACGCCCGACGTCGCCGTCTCCGCCGGGGAGATGCACGTGTTCCGGGGGGTGGCACGACCCGCCGACTTCCTGTTCCTGGGCGTCCAGGGGAACCTGCCCATCTTCGGCAGCAAGAACGGTGCGCACGTCGAGACGGCGCAGGCGGGCCTGGCCTCCATGCGCGAGGAGACGCACGCCCTCGAGAACCGGGTGATGGCCGAGATCGCGGACGCCTTCGCGGAGGTCCAGGCGGAGCAGCGACAGACCGAGCTGCACCATCAGCTGGTCCCCCTCTCCCATCAGGCGCTCGCCAGTGCGCTCGCCTCCTATTCGGCCGGGCGTGGTGGCTTCCCGATGGTCCTCGACGCCGAGCGCGATCTCCAGATGCACCAGCTCGATCTCGCCATGCACATGGCCGCGTACTCGCAGCACCTCGCCGACCTCGAGCGCGCGGTGGGCGGTGACATCGGCCTCGTTCGCGCGGCCACCTCCGGCACCCATATGTCCCACGAGGAATGACCAGACATGAAACGCTTCGTATGTGCGCTCTCCGCGTTCGTGACCATCTCCGTCGGCTTCACGCTTCGAGCGGGCCCCCATCAGGTCGTTCGTGCCGGCGCCCTCGCGGTCGAGCTCTCCAACGCTCCGGATCCGCCACAGGCGGGAGAGAACGAGCTGCTGGTCGCCATCGCCGACGCGTCCGGTAAGCCAGTCGACGGTGCGACCCTCGCCTTCGTTTGGGACATGCCGGCCATGGGGTCGATGCCCGAGATGAAGGGGGCTGGCACGGTGAAGGCGCGGGGCGGCGGTCGCTACGCCGTCGCATACCCGCTCACCATGAACGGAGACTGGTACCTCACGCTCGCCATCGATGCCGCCGGGCACGGGCATCAGGAGCTGCGGATGAAGGTCGCGACCGGCCGTCCCGGGCTCATTGTCGAGCAGGGCGGAGGCGCCTCGGCGGGCGCGATCCACGTCTCCCTGGAGCGGCAGCAGCTCATCGGAGTCACCTTCGGCACGGTCGGGGAGAGACCCTTGTCGGTCACGCTGCGGGCGGCCGGGCGCGTGCAGATCGACGAGCGGAACGTCGCCGACGTCACGTTGAAATATGAGGCGTACGTCGAAAAGCTGTACGTCGGCGAGACGGGACGGGCGGTGCGGCGTGGGCAGCCGCTCGCGACGATCTACAGCCCCGATCTGCTCTCCGCCGAGGAGGAGCTCCTGGGGGCGCGCCGATCGGGCATGTCCGCGGGCCTCGCCGTCAGCCTCGAGCAGCGTCTCTCCTACTGGGACCTCAGCGCTGCCCAGATTCAGGCCGTCGAGAAGGCCGGCAAGGCGGACGGACGCTTGACGATCTCGGCGCCCACCAGCGGCGTCGTGCTCGAGAAGAACGTGGTCGAGGGCGCTCGCGTCGCGGCCGGGACCTCGCTGTACCGGATCGGGAACCTCGGGCGCGTCTGGATCCAGGCCGCCGTCTACGAGCGCGACGCCGGGTTCCTGTCGGTGGGGCAGCCGGCTCGCGTGAGTCTGCCAGCGCTGCCCGCCCCGCTCGCCGCGCGCGTCACCTTCGTGGCGCCGACCGTCGACGAGAAGACGCGCACGATCGAGGCGCGGCTCGAGCTGCTCAACCCGCGCCTGGCGCTCAAGCCCGGCATGTTCGCCGACGTCGTCATCGATGCGCCGCTCGGCACGCGGCTGGCCGTGCCGGACTCGGCGTTGCTCATGTCGGGCGAGCACCGCTATGCGTTCGTCGATCGCGGCGACGGCAAGCTGCAGCCTGTCGAGGTCGAGGTGGGGGCCTTGGGGGGGGACTACGTCGAGGTGCGCGCCGGCCTGGCGGCCGGGGATCGGGTGGCGACGGGCGCGACCTTCCTGCTCTCGAGCGAGGCGAAGCTTCGCGACGCCCTGCCCCGCTGGAGAACGCCTTGATCGCACGCCTCATTGCCCTCTCGGCCCGCAACCGCTTCGTCGTGCTCGTGCTCGTGGGACTGGCGATCGGCGTCGGCGCCTGGTCGCTCAGTCGGACCGCCCTCGATGCGATCCCCGATCTTTCCGACGTACAGGTCACGGTGTTCAGCGAGTGGATGGGCCGCTCGCCCGATCTCGTCGAGGATCAGATCACGTACCCGATCATCACGACGCTGGTCGGCGCGCCGCGCGTCACGGCGGTGCGCGGACAGTCGATGTTCGGAATGTCGTTCGTCAACGTCATCTTCGAGGATGGTACCGATCTGTACTGGGCTCGCAGCCGCGTGCTCGAGTACATGTCGAGCATCGCCGCCAAGCTGCCCGACCGGGTGACGCCCGTGCTCGGGCCCGACGCCACGGGCGTCGGGTGGGTGTTCGAGTACGCGCTCCGCGACAGGACGGGCAAGCATGGGCTGGCTGAGCTGCAGTCGCTGCAAGACTGGACCCTCCGCTACGCCCTCCAGAGCGTGCCCGGCGTCGCCGAGGTCGCCAGCGTGGGCGGGTTCACGCGCGAGTACCAGATCGACCTCGATCCCAACCGGATGCAGAGCTTCCACGTCTCGCTCATGCAGGTCACGGAGGCCGTGCGTCGCTCGAACAACGACGTGGGGGGACGCGTGCTCGAGATCTCGGGGACGGAGCACTTCATTCGCGCGCGCGGCTACGTCAAGAGCCCCTCCGATCTGGAGAAGGTGGTCCTGGGGAGCGAGAACGGGACGCCGATCATGCTGCGGGACGTGGCCAGCGTGCGCGTCGGGCCGGCCCAGCGTCGTGGCCTCGCCGATCTCGACGGGCAGGGGCAGGCCGTCGGTGCGGTCGTCATCATGCGCTACGGCGAGAACGCACTCGACGTCATCGACGCGGTCAAGGCGCGGCTCGCCGACATCGCGCCGACGCTACCGGACGGTGTCGAGGTCGTTCCGACCTACGATCGCTCGGAGCTCATCCGCGCCAGCATCCACACGCTGCGGCGGACCCTCATCGAGGAGATGATCGTCGTGGCGCTCGTCATCCTGCTGTTCCTGCTGCACGTGCGGTCGACGCTGGTACCCGTATTGATGCTCCCCATCGCCGTGCTGCTCGCGTTCGTGCCCATGGCGGCGATGCACCTCACGGCGAACATCATGAGCCTGGGCGGCATCGCCATCGCCGTCGGCGCCATGGTCGACGCCGCCATCATCGTCGTCGAGAACGTCCACAAGCGGCTCGAAGGCTGGGAGTCCGCCGGGCGGCCGGGGCCCCGCGCCGAGGTGGTGACCCAGGCGCTGACGGAGGTGGGCCGGCCCATCTTCTTCTCGCTCCTCGTCATCACGGTGGCGTTCCTGCCCGTGTTCACGCTGGAGGGGACCGAGGGGCGCCTCTTCAAGCCGCTCGCCTTCACGAAGACGTTCTCCATGGCGTTCGCGGCGCTCCTGTCGGTGACGTTCGTACCCGCGATCGCGGCGCTGCTGATCCGCGGTCGCATTCGCCCCGAGGAGGACAACCCCATCACGCGCGTGCTCGACTGGGCTTACGGTCCGGTGTGTCGGTTTGCCCTGCGCTTCCGATGGCCGGTCATCGTCGGCGCGGGCCTCCTGGTGTTGGCCACGATTCCCGTCGTCAGGCGCCTCGGCAGCGAGTTCATGCCGCCGCTCAACGAGGGAACTCTGCTCTACATGCCGACCGCGGTGCCGGGCATGAGCGAGGCGAGCGCGCGCGACGTCTTGCAGCGCATGGACCGGGTGCTCAAGCAGTTTCCGGAGGTGGCGAGCGTGTTCGGCAAGGCCGGGCGGTTCTCGACGCCCACTGATCCCGCCCCGCTCGAGATGTTCGAGACCATCGTGCAGTTGCGTCCGACGGCCGAGTGGCCGAAGGGCGAGAGCTGGGAGGCGCTGGTGAGCAAGCTCGACGCCGCTCTGCAGATCACGGGCATGCCCAACGTCTGGTGGATGCCGATCCAGACCCGCACCGAGATGCTCGCCACAGGGGTGCGCAGCCCCTTCGGCATCCAGGTACTGGGGCCCGACGTCCACGGCATCGATCAGGTCGCTCGTCAGATTGAGGCGGCGCTGCTCGCTGTGCCAGGGACGCGCAGCGCCTTCGCCGAGCGCATCGGCGGCGGCCACTACCTCGACTTCGACCTCGATCGCGAGGCCGCGGCGCGCTACGGGCTCAACGTCGAGGACGTCGAGGACGCCATCGAGACGGCCATAGGCGGCAAGACCATGACCACCACCGTCGAGGGGCGCGAGCGTTACCCCGTGACGGTTCGCTACGCGCGCGATTTTCGCTCGACCATCCCCGATCTGTCGCGCGTGCTGGTGGCGACGCCGGCGGGCGCGCAAATTCCCCTCGGCCAGGTCGCGCACCTCGTGTCTCGCGACGGCCCCGCCATGCTGCGCGACGAGGGGGGGCGGCTCTACTCGTACGTGTTCGCCGACACGAACCGGCCCATCGCCGACTACGTGAACGACGCGCGCGCGATGGTCGCGGCGCGCGTGAAGCTGCCGCCCGGCTACCGGCTCCAGTGGGCCGGGCAGTACCGTTACCTCGAGCGCGCCAAGGCGCGGCTCACCTTCGTCGTCCCCATGACTCTGGCGATCATCTTTCTCCTGCTGCTCCTGAACAGTGGTAGCGCCGTGGAAGCCCTCATCGTCATGCTCGCCGTTCCGTTCTCTCTCGTCGGCGCCTTCTGGCTCCTGGCCGCGCTCGGCTACAACCTCTCGGTGGCCGTCTGGGTGGGCATCATCGCGCTCGCGGGGCTCGACGCCGAGACGGGCGTGGTGATGCTCCTCTACCTCGATCTCGCCTGGAAGGCGGCCCAGCCCACGACGCGGGCCGGGGCGCGCGAGGCCATCTTGCACGGGGCCGTGAAACGCATCCGGCCCAAGATGATGACCGTGACCACGATTCTGGCGGGCCTCCTCCCGGTGCTCTGGTCGCACGGAACGGGCGCCGACGTCATGAAGCGCATCGCGGCCCCGATGGTCGGCGGCGTCGTGACCTCCGCCCTCCTCGAGCTCATCGTGTACCCGGCGATCTACATGGTCTGGAAAGGGCGCCGCTTGCCCGAGGCGTCGCCGCCCCCGGGACACGCCGGCCCTGCATGATCGACCTTCGCGCTTCCGGCGCGGGGCGAATCGCGCCGGCAGCCCGGCCTTCTCACGGCCCTAACGTGAGGCCGGCTTCACGGACAGATGGTCCTGGACGGCGCGCACGTCTTTCACGCCCTGGGCCGCGCTCACTGCCTTGCGCGCGTCGGCCGCGGACTCGACCTCTCCCGAGAGCGTGACGATCTCGTGGTCCGTGTCGACGTGCACGTGGAGCGGATCGAGCCCGACGCGCGTCAGCTCGCCCTTGACCTTCGTGGTGAGCCAGGCGTCCTGCCCGTCCCCGCCGGCCTCCTTCGTGGCGTCTTCCAAATTCTTGCGCGCCTTGTCGCCGAGATCGACCGTGGCGCGGCCGATGTCCTTCGCCGCCTTCTCGGTCGCCTTTGCCACGCCCTTCACATCCTCGGTCACTGCGCTTCCCAAACTCCCGCCGGAGCCAGCCGACGTCCTGTCCGAGGTCCGGGTGCAACCGAAGAGCGAGGTTGCCGCGAGCAGGGACGCGCCAATCAGAGCTGCTCGGGTCAGTGTCATGTCGGTTCAGACAGGTTGGTACCGCCAGCATAAAAAGCAACCCCGACGCGTCAATCGCAGCTCGATCCTCCGGGCACGTGGGAGCCCTTTGGTGTTTGCCGGAGGCCGAGATCCATCGACGCCGCGTGCGCGAGACCTTGCGTATCGCCTTCGGGCCCGAAGGCGTGATCGACCCTGAGGAACAAGACGTTCGCCGCGGATCCCTCCAGTCCCGGCTGCAGAAACGGACCGGGATCGCGCTTGAACCGGTACCCGAAGCCGAGCTCGGCGCCGATGGCGCTCGTGAGCGCGGGCGCCGCAGGATAGCCGAGGTTGCCCGAGAGTCCGAACTGCGGCGCGACGAGGAGCCTGAACTGGTCCCACCCAAAGATCGAGAAGCGCCCGGCGACGCCGGTATACAGGGCGCCCCGTCGCCCGCAATCGAACCGCTGCTGCTCGTACATCGCGCGGACCTCGACGCCGAAACCAAAGTGGCCAGGTCGGCGCCCGCCGAAGTCGTACGTCAAATAGGCCCCGATATCGGCGTCCCACGACCGCTCCGCGTGCGCGGCCGCGCTCGCCCCGGCCGCCAGCAGCGCTCCTGCGAGGACGACGGCCTTTCGTCGCAAAGCGGAAACCCTGCGCTGGTAGCAGGCCTCGCTAGTCGTGGTTGGCAGCCGTCACTCCACGAACAGTGTAACCCGCCGGCACAGCTGAACTCGCAGCCTGCCTTCGCACCGGCGGGATGGTTTCAGAGAGGGACGGGGTCGATCCCCGGAGCGTTTGGGTCCGCGGGGATCGTAGAGACGGTCCCAACGAGACATCGGCGTTCTCGAGTTGACGGCAGACGGATCCTGCCGGGCCGTGTTCGCCGAGCGGGTAGAGATGGACGGTCGCTGTCACATTCGACTGGCCTGGCAAGTCTGGGCCGGTAAGGACTCGCTCGACACCAGATGGACCTTCATACAGGTATTTCCGAACCCAAGCGTCACCATCGCCTCGACCGTTTCTGCGATTATGCCATCAACACCATTCAAGCGCCGAGGCTGCGGAGCGCGCTCACAACGAGCGTCTCTGGAACCCGCCCTTTGCCGTGAAGAAGGAGGAGGGAGTGCCGAGGTTTCGTCCTTCACACCAGGACGTCTCGGGGAGCAGCGGGTAATTCGATGGACGGACGTGGACTGTGCGAGGAAGAGGACTTGAACCTCCACTCCTTTCGGAACCAGATCCTAAGTCTGGCGCGTCTACCAGTTCCGCCATCCTCGCGTCGAATGACGGCGGCACTCTAGCCGCTCGAATCCTTCGCGTCACCAGATTCTATCGACGACGCATTCCCGGCCCGCGGTCGCCGCTACAGCACGCAGCCCGCGCGGCAAGCGGCGTCGTGCGCCGCTTGAGACGCCGGGCACAACGGATCGGACGACGGGCCCACCACCGGGCAACGGTCGTTGTAATCCGTCGCCAGGGCGTCGCACTGCTCGAGGCAGAGCGGAAGGCCGACGCGCCCCGTGCCGCATCGCAGGTCGAAGCACTCATCCGTGGTCGACGACCACTTCGCCGTGCAGCTCTCCGCGTCGCCGCCGACGGACGCTGCGCAGACCAGGACGTCGGTCTCCGCGAGCGTCTGGCAGTAGTGCCGGCACATCGCATCGTAGCTGGCGTTACCCGAGCCTGAATCGGGCGCGGTCGCACCGTCCGGGGTCACGACGGGCGTGGCATCCGGCGCAGCCGCGTCGGGCACGGGCTTGTGCGACGACGTCGGCGGGGGCAGGTCGCGGTCGCCCAGCACGTGGGTCCAGTCGCACGCCCCTCCCGTTCCCGCCAGCAACATCCCGGCAACCACCACCACGCTGCGCCGAAGCCCCGTGCTCATCCACCCACTTTACCAGCAACCGCCCCCGTTCCGTCGTGGGGCCCTTGCCCCATTGCGCCACCGACCATCGGATATGCTGGCGCGCACCAGACATGTCGCCGGCCGTTCACCTGATCGTTTCGCACCTGGTGTCGATCGTCGGCTTCGGGATGGCGATCGTGCTGGTGGCCGACGTGCTGCGCTCGCGCCGCGCCGCCGGCAGCGTCGTGGCCTGGATGCTGGCGATCGTCCTCGCCCCCTACATCGGCGTGCCGCTGTATCTCGTGCTGGGCGGTCGCAAGCTGCGGCGCCGGTCCGCCGCCAAGCAACCCCTCTACGGAGCTCCCAGCGCCGACCCCGCCCCGCGAGGAAACGACATCGAGCGCATGCTCGTCGGCGTCGGAACCGCGCCCGCGCGCGCCGACAACCTCGTCGAGCTCCTCGACACGGGCGAGGCCGCCTTCGCGGCGCTGGTCGCCCTGATCGACAGCGCGAAGACCACCCTGGATCTCTCGACGCTGATCCTGGCCGGCGACGAAGTGGGCGCGGCGATCGTCGAACGGCTGACCGCGCGCGCCCAGGCCGGCGTCCAGGTGCGCGTCCTCATCGACTCACTCTTTCGGTTTCATTCGAACGGCCGCGAGCTGGCCGCCCTCACCCGCGCCGGCGGCAAGCTCGCCTGGTTCATGCCCGTCGTGCACATCCCCTTTCGCGGGCACGCGAACCTGCGGCTGCATCGCAAGCTGGTGATCGTGGACGGCCGGGTGGCGATCCTGGGCGGAATGAACATCGCCCGCGAATACATGGGGCCGGTCCCCACCCCCGGGCGCTGGCACGATCTGTCGATGCGGCTGTCCGGTCCGGCGGTGGAGGACGTGGCGAGGATCTTCAGGTCGGACTGGCTGTTCGCCACCCACCAGACTTCCCAGCCTTCGCCGTCCGAACCGGCCGTGCCACCCGACGCCGCGCCGGGGCGCGCCGTCGTCCAGGTCGTGGGCAGCGGGCCCGACGTCGCCTCCGATCGTATCTACGACGCCCTGCTGACGGCGATCTTCGGGGCCCAGCAGCGGCTGTGGATCGCCACGCCCTACTTCGTCCCCGACGAGGCGCTGGCAAAAGCCTTCGTGCTCGCCGCGCGTCGGGGCGTCGACGTCCGCATCCTGGTGCCCGCGCGGTCGAACCACCGCATCGCCGACTTCGCTGGCGCCAGCTATCTGCGCGACATCGCCGACGCCGGAGGCAAGGTGTTCTGCTTCGAGCCTGGGATGATGCACGCGAAGGTGGCCGTGATCGATGATCGGCTCGGCATCCTGGGCAGCGCGAACGTCGACATGCGCAGCCTGTTTCTCGACTACGAGATCGCGCTGTTCTTCACGTCGGCGTCCGAGGTCGAGGCGCTGGCGGCGTGGTTCGAAGCGTCGCTTCGACACACCCGCCCCCTCGACGCCGTCAAGTCGGGCAAGCGGCTGGTCGAAGACGTGGCGCGCGTCTTCGGACCGCTCATCTGACGCGCGCCGGCCGCTAGCGGCTGGCTTGCTGGGACGCCGGCTGCTCGTTCGCGACCGAACGACCGTGCCACGAGATGCGCGACGGTCGGTCGGCGGTGACGCACACCAGCTCGTCCTTCCCGATGTAGACCTCCGTCTCCCCATCCCACGCCAGCGGCGTCGCGTTGCGGCAGTCCCGCGCGCCGTCGCGGCTCCAGACCCGCGAGAACTTCGGCTCCGTCCGGCGGTCCGAATTGACGTGCAACAGCTTGATCGGCCCCAGCACGAGCGGTCGCGCCGCCGCCCCCGAAACCGCTGCGTTGCCGCGAATGTCGGCAGGCGCCTGCCGGATGGCGGTCGTTGGTGCCG
Source organism: Polyangia bacterium (assembly GCA_036500205.1). GTDB lineage: Bacteria > Myxococcota_A > Polyangia > Fen-1088 > Fen-1088 > DASYCK01. The sequence continues at coordinate 10,732 of DASYCK010000224.1, forward strand.
CGCAGCCGAGCAGCGCAAGTCCCCCCACCCAGCCCATGCAGCCCGCGACCAACCAACCCCTCGATCCCCCGTTACTCGATGTAGTCATATGTGCCTGTTGGTAGACTATGAACCGACATCAATCAAGATCCGATTTCGGACAAAACGATTTTGTGTAACTTTTCAGGGGGTTAGGCGGGGTCGCTGCGACGCGTCGCTTTCGCGGGTGCGACGTTCAGGGCGCACCGCGCCCCCGGCGGGGCCACCTTCAGGCGATTCGCTTGATCTCGGAGACGCTGCCGAACTCTTCTTCGGGGGCGCGGGCGCGCAGCGCCTCGACGGCGCTGAAGCCCCAGCTCACGGCGCCGAAAGCCACGCCAGACCGGTGGGCGGCTTCCAGGTCGGTCAGCTGGTCGCCGATGTAGATCGCAGACGCGGGGGGCACCTTCGTCTTCTTGAGCAGCTTGTTGATCCGGCTCGACTTGCCGAACATCGACATGCCGCAATCGACGTGACTGACCACGCTCAGCACGCGCGGGCCGAGGATCTTCGTCACGTTGTCACGCGAGTTCGACGAGACGATCGAGACGACGACGCCGGCGTGACCGAGATGGGTGAGCGTCTCTTCGACCTCCGGAAACAGCGGGATGTCGGCGGCGCGCTCGCCCATGCGGGCGATGAAGCTGGCCGCGACCAGCGGCAGCTTCCAGCGCGGCAGCCCCACGTGCTTGATGATCTCGCGGGCGTTCAACCGCCTCAGCGCCTGCTCTTCTTCATCGCCGACCGTCTTGAAATCGTACTGCTGGGCGAGCGTGTTGATGGTGCCAGCGAAGAAGGGGAACGAGTCGGCGAGCGTGCCGTCGAAGTCGAAGATCGCCAGTTTGTATTTCATCGTGCTCGAGCCGCGGGGGCCCACGGCCCCGCGAAATTCTAACTGACGACCGCCTGTCAGCTCGCGCTCAGTTGCGCGATCGTGCGCACGATGCGCCGGCCCAGCGCCGTGTCTTCCCAGGGCGTCTCCCGCGACGTCCCGGAACAGTCGAGGTGGTAAACGTCCGAGCGCAGCTCGGGGAGCTCGTCGTGACTCTCGCGCAGCTGACCGACGTGGCGCGCGCCGATCGCCGCGAGCATGCGAAGCGCGGCCAGGTTGTGCACCGGCGCGCGCACCACCGTGGCGAAGACGTGCCGGTGGCCGGCGGCGAGCAGCTCCAGCAGCGCGCGCAGCGCCAGCGCCGGCGCGCCGAGGCGGCTCGCCCATCCGGGCACGCAGGCGATCTGGTCGAAGTAGCCGACGGGGACCTCGTCGGCGATGGCCGGAACACCGGCGGCCCAGGCGATGGCGTCGCGGCGCGCCCACAGCGCCGAGGCGCGCAGGACGCGATCGGGCAGCGTGATGGCGAACCCCTGCAGGACGCGACCGCTCTCCAGCACCAGCACGTTGGCGTGAGCGACCAGCTCGTCGTAGCGGCCGCGCGACACCCCGAGCAGGAATCCGCCGCGCGTGGTCGAACCGGCGACCGGCGTGAGCTGAAGGCGTTGCTTGAGCGCGAAGATGGCGTCGACGTCGGCCGGCCCGGCCCGACGGAGGACGAGGCGGGCGAGCGGCGACGCGGGCCGGGCGCTGGCGACGCCCAGCTCATTCACGACGCGCCCTCCCCGCGCCGCGCGGTGGGGCGCACGCACAGGACCGGACCGCGCCGCTGCTGCCAGATCGCCTGCCAGACGCTGGCGACGTTCTGGTTGGCGCCGAAGGGCGCCGGCAGCTCCACCCGCCGTGCCGGCAGCAGATACCAGGGGATGCTGGGGTCGGCGTGGTGGGTGACGTGCTCGTTGAAGTTGAGCAGCAGCCACGACAGCAGCGGCTGGCGCGGCAGCGAGCGCACGTTGTGGCGCACCGCCGGGCCGACGCTGGTGCCGTAGTGATAGATGTAAAGCAGCAGCGACCACAGCCAGGCGAACACCAGCAGCGGCGCGCCGAACATGACCTGCCAGGCATTGCTGCCCAGGCCGAAGGCGACGCCCAGGTGCAACGCCACCGCGAGCATCATCTGCAGCCAGGCGCGCAGGCGAGCGGCCGGGGTCCAGCGCGCGAAGACCGGATCGATGCGGCTGCCGAGCCGCGTGGGCACGACCAGGAAGATCACGATCGTCGCGAGCGAGTGCAGGAAGAAGCCGCCCATGAACACGTAGAACAGCCACACTGCGCGGTAGTAGAGCCGCGCGAGCGGGCCCACGTTCGCGCGGACGTGGAAGTGATCCAGCGCGGCGTGGCGGTCGTCCTTTCGGTTCGACCCGTGATGGAAGTGGTGGACCTTGCGGTACACGGCGAGCGGCGCGCCGATGGGCGACAGCACCAGGATCGCGGCCGCGTCGTTGAGCCACGGCGAGCGTGGGAACAGCTTGCCGTGTACCCCCTCGTGGGCGACGACGTAGAGCCGATACATCCACAGCCCCTGCGCGACCACGAGGACCGCAAGGAGCGGCGACCGGAAGGGCACCGCCGCGCCTTGCAGGGCCAGCAACGCCGCGCCGAGCGCCGCGAAGCCCGCGAGGCCCGTCACCACGAGCCGCGCACTGACGGCGGCGTGGACACGGGGCGATGAGTTGGAGGGCTCCGACATCGATGGGCGGCTACATTGAATCAGCTGCTTCCGGGTACCGCAACGGACATGCCAGGCGTGAAGACCGGGTCCCCGCCCGCCTCCAGGTGAACGCCTGCCGCCACGAGCACCGGAAGTCGGATCGGGATGTCGTGGTATAGGACGGCAAGCGGTGAGCATGTCGGATGCACGTCCATGGTTGATGGTCCTTCTCGTCGCGGGATGCGTGCATTCAGGCACAGCCGGTTCGCCGGGCGCCGCGTCCGCCGACAATCGTGCCTACGTCAAACCGTCCGACGCCGACCTGCGCCAGCGGCTGACGCCGATGCAGTACAAGGTCACCCAGCAGGACGGGACGGAGCCCGCCTACCGCAACGAGTACTGGGACAACCACGAGCCCGGGCTCTATGTGGATGTCGTGACGGGTGAGCCGCTGTTCGTCTCCGTCGACAAGTACGATTCACAGACCGGCTGGCCCAGCTTCACCCGTCCCCTCTCGCCGCTGCACGTGCTGGAGCGACCGGACCACACGCAGGCGATCGTTCGCCGGGAGGTGCGCTCGGCGGCCGGGGACTCACACCTCGGACACATCTTCGAAGATGGTCCCAGGCCGACCGGTCTCCGCTACTGCATCAACTCGGCGGCGCTCAGGTTCGTTCCGCTCGCTCAGCTCGAGGCGCAAGGCTACGGCGCCTACCGGGCCCGCTTTCCCTGACCGCGATCTAGAAGACGGGCTTCACGCCGTTCTTCTCGAGGATCAGCGAGACCGCCTTCCCCTCGCCCTTCGGCTGCGGGACGACCATGGCGATCACGGTGAGGCCGACCTTGGCGTCGCTGGGCTTCGCCGGAACGATGGCGACGATGGGCGTCGTGGGGGGAACGTCCACGGTCGCCAGGCCGCTGCAGGGCTTTCCGACCGCCTCGGCGGCGTGCCCGGTGCATTTGCCATCGACGATCTTCGCGCCCTGATAGGTGACCTTCAGCTGGCCGACGCTCGCGGCGGCCACGCTGGCGTTGGTCATGGTGTATGCGGCGGGATCATCCTGGACGCCGGACACGGTGCCGTTCGTGGTGTTGCCCGCCGCCTTGGCACCACCCGGCGCGTGATCCCACGGATAGGAGCCCTCCCGCGCCCCCTTCCACGGAATGATGTGGATCTCCTTGGCCGTCATGGTGTCGTGGGGACCGGGCACGGACGTGATGCCCACGTAATCGGTGGAGTTGATCTGCTGGAAGTGGCGCCGCTCGACGACGCCGAACGACGTGGTGGCGCCGAGGAGGGCCGTCATCGTCGTGCCGTCGACCCTGGTGATCGAGACGGACGTGGCGTCGATGCGCGCGATGGTGCCGCGCACGACCGCCGGAGGCGAATCGGCGGCCCCCGCGTACGCCGCGACGAGCGTGAAGCCAACGGCGGCGACGAGCGAGAGCTTGCGCATGGACGGATTCCTAGCGTGAATCGGTGCGAGCGCCAGGTGAACTTGAAAAGCCGTCAGGGTCTGTCGGCGATCGGCTCGCCTTTCTTCACGACGTGGCCGAGCGCGAATCTCGACCCTCACGCCGGCGCGGCGAGCTCGGTCAACAGCGAATGCGCCGCGAGCTTCTCGACCACGCCCACCAGGTCCCACGCCGGAATCCCCGTCAGCTCCGCGATGGCCAGCAGATCGTGGCGGCCGTCGGCGTGGGCCAGCAGGTGCATCATGTTCGCGGGGTGCTCGGGGCTGTTCTTCGTCGAGACCGTCGGGTAGAGCCCGCGCTTCCCCAGCTGCGGCTCGCACAGCACCGTCGTCCGGTAGGTTCGATTGGCCTCCAGGCACACGAGGCAGCGCACGAGGGCGGTCAGGCTCCCTTGCAGCCCCGCCGCCGTCACGAGGCGGAGGTCGTCGAGGGAGGTGTGATATTCGGGATAGGCGCCGTACTTCGAGCGCGAGAAGACGCAAAGGGGCAGATCGATCCCCGGGGCGCAGTACTGCCGCTCGTCGCTGCCGCGATCGAGGAACGAGTAGCGAACGTAGTGGGGATCGGTGTGACCGAGGACGTGGCGCGCCACCCGATCGGCGAGCGTGTCGCCGTTGCGCGACGGCAGGAACGAGTACACCCGCTCGTCGCCGACGCAGGAGACGTTGAACCCCGCCACCACGTGCGCCTTCAGGTGAGCCAGGTGGCGACTGAGGTAGGTGATCGAGCCGATGGTCTCCGGGATGAAGACGAAGCGGTACGTGTAGCGGCGCGGCGCCGCCCGCACCCACTTCGCGAGCCAGGTCGCCACCATCGGGCCCGACAGCTCGTTGTTGGCCATCGAAGGGTGGCAGACATAGGTGGAGACGAAGATCTCCTTCTTCTCGGCGCCCGGCACAACGAGCTCCCCGTAGCTGAGATGCCCGGGCGCCAGGGTCGCGTCGATGACGGCCCGGTATTTCCCGGGCTTCAGGCCCTCGCGGACCCGATGCTGCAAGCAGAAGCCCCAGCGCCGCTTGTAGTAGGAGGTCACGTAAGGGATGGCGTCGGGCTGCTCGGGCAGCGAATACAGGTGGGGTTGCAGCTCGTCGAGCGACAGCTCCCGATCGACCGGTTCGGAGTAGCCCACGACGTGAAGGTTGCTGACCGCGAAGTCGGCGACGACTCGCCCCTCCGGATTGACCAGGCGAGCCGAGCGGATGTTCCATTCGTCGGGGACGGTCCAGTCGAAGACCGCGGTCCCCGACGGCACCTCGAACAGCTCGAGCCCGGGCAGGTGATCGCCGATGCGCCGCAACGTCGCGCGGGTCCCGTCGCCGGTCAGGCTGCGACAGAGCGGGAACAGCTCGCGCGCCAGGGCATGCATGTCCTCGCCGGCGCTGTCTTCGATCTCCACGTTGCCTCCCTGCGCCATCAAGCGGACGGTTTCTGCAGCTTGCGCGCGCACAGGGCGAGGAGATCGTCGAAGCGATGCGTGGCCTCGATCTCGGTCGACTTGAAATGCAGGCCGGTGCGCGCCTCGATGGCCAGGATGATCTCGAGGTGCTTCAGGGAGTCCCAGCCGGGGGTCAGTCCCAGCCCTCCCCCGCGCAGCTCTTGCGTCGCCGCCGCGCGAAGCACGGAGCGGATCGCCTGAGCGACCCCCTCCGACGTCGGCGGTCCTTCGGTCGACGGAACGGCGGTGACGGCGGTGACGGCGGTGACGGCGGACTCCGCTTCGCCGGCGGGAAGCGGCTTCGCGTCGGGCTGAAAGGCGAGCTGCCCCCGGCTCGCTCGGCCGGGTTCGAGGAACAGCGTGTTGCCGCGCGGCGCGGGTTCCCGGACCAGCGTCACCAGCGCCTCGGCCACCTCGCCCGGCAGCAGCGCCGCCTCGGACGCCGAGCGGTAAGCCGCCGAGAAGCGCGTCGCCACGTACCCTGGCGCGAGCGTATAGCCGCGGACGCCGAAGCCGGCGCACCGCCGATCGATGCCGTCGATCAGGTTCATCGCCATCGCCTTCGCCCCGCTGTAGGCCTCCCATCCGGGCAACGACGCACGAACCGCGGCGGTGCCGAGCAGCACGATCGCCCCCTGCTGCCGGGCCAGCAGCCCGGGAAGCGCCGCATCCGCGATCGCCTTCAGGGCCGAGAAGTTCACCGCCACCAGCGCGTCGACGGGCGCCTCCACGGGCGGCGAGGCGACGTGGACCACCAGCTCGAGGTCGTCGGTCGCCCGGACGGCTTCCAGCACGGGAGCGAGCTCGGTGGCCAGATCGGCCGCCACGAACCGCGGATCGGCGGCCGCGACGTCCAGCCGTTCGAGGAGACGCTGGCGCCCGGTCGCGCTTCCGCGATCTTGCAGCAGCAGCCGCCAGCCGGCCCGCGCCAGCGCCACGGCGATGGCGCCGCCGAGCTCGCCGCTCGCGCCAGTCACGAGCGCGCGCCCCGGGACCCCCTTGCGGATCAGCGGGGACGGGGGCGACTCCCATTCGGGCATCCGCGCTTGAACGCGCAACGTCGCGTCGAGGACGACGTCGGTCTGGCGCAAGGCCAGCACCCGGAGGGTGAGGATGCGATGGCTGTGATTGATCGCGATGATCCGCGCGGAGTAGCGGAGGCGCTCGCCATACTTCACCGGCTTCGACGCCGTGACCTCGTGTCCGAGATACAGCGACGGCTCACCCGGGAAGATCATGCCGGCGATCATCGACAGCGGCGCCAGGGTCACGTGCAGCGGCACGATGGGCGTGCCGAAGGGGCTGTGCTCGCGGGCATATCGCTGGTCATGGTGCAGCGGATTCGAGTCCTCGCTCAGCGCGGAGAACGCGGCGAAATCCGCGGAGGAGAACACCCGCTCGAACAGCGCGTGCTCGCCGACGTGAAAGTCCTCGAAGCGCGTGAGGGCGGTCATGAGCTGGCCCGCTCGGCCCGCGCGTGCGGTGACTGCGTGCGATCGTCGAGCGCCAGCCAGGCGGGGAGCGGATCCATCTGATCGCTCGACCTCCACCATTCTCCCGACGACGCATCTCGAACGAAGCCGGCGTCCCTGAACACGCCCCTCACGGGGGTGTTGCGCTCGGTCTCGATGACGTGGCCCCCCAGCCCCAGCCACTGGCGACGATGGGCGTACCCTAGCGCCCAGGCGAGCAGCGCGGTCTCCAGCCCCCGCCCCAGCACCCGACAAGAGAGCAGAAAGTCGTCGATCAGCCCGAACCCCCGCCGCTCGGGGTGAGGCTTCAGCACCAGCAGGCCGATGTTCTCGGCGCTGGTGAGCTTGTCAGCCAGGCCGACCACGATCACGTCCCCGCCCCCGGCGACGACGGCCTCCAGCTGGGACCTGTCGTAGCGCTTCGTGGTGGTGTTGAACTGATTCGTCTTCTGGCAGAGCTGAACGGCTCGCGCCATGTTCCCCGCGTCGAGGGGCGCCAGCCCCAGCTTCATCTGCAGTCCCGCCAGGAAGCTCTCCAGCCCGTCGGCGCTGCGCCGCCCCTGCTCGATGACGGCTCTTTGACGATAGCTGGCCGCGCGCCCCAGATCTTCCGTCGTCGCCGACGTCATCGCCAGCCAGGGGCAGTCCTCCAGCGCGGCGACGTAGGCCGCCGGATCGTCGGGAAGCTCGAGGATTTTCACCGCGGGAAGATTTCGCCGCACCTGCTCGCGCTCGACCGCGTTGTCATCCACGAACAGCACCGACTCGAGCCCGAGGGCGAGCTCCTCGCAGATCTCCCTGATGTTTCGCCATTTGGGCTCCCAGTTGATGCGGTGGCTGACGATGTCCTCCGTGCGCAGCACCATCGCCGGATGCTGCGCGAGGGTCTGCAAGGCCAGCGCCGCGTCGTTCTTGCTGGCGACCGCCAGCACCACGCCACGGGCGGCGAGCCGTCGCAACGCCTTCTGAAACTCCGCGAAGGCGTTGCCCGGATAGTCGCCGCCGAGCTGGAGCCCCTCCGGGCCGTCCTCGCCGAGCACGCCCCCCCACAGCGTGTTGTCCAGATCGAGCACGAGCACGCGCGCCGTCTTTCCCAGGGCGGCCAGCACGAGGCCGGCGCAGCGCCGGGCCAGGTGGCGCGAGAACGGCTCCGCGAAGGGGAAACGCCCCATCAGCCACAGACGACTGTCGGCGACGGGACCGGCGAAGAGCGCCGCCTCGGAAGCGACGTCGACGAACAGCAGCGGGTCGATGCCCGCCAGCCGCGCCGCCAGCGCCGCGTTCAGCGCCTCGACCCGCGCGCCGGCCTGGGGCGCGTCCGGCCCCAGCGGGCGATGAAGCAGCGCGAAGCGAAAGACGATCGTCAGCCCCTTGTGGGCAGCGGCGTGCCGCGCGATCAGCGCGCCGTAGGCGGCGACGCGCTCCTCGAGGACCTCGGGCGTCACCCCCTCGATCGAGGCGGCGCCGACGAGATCCTCGAGGCGATCTACGAACAGCGAGATCTCCGGTGCGAAACCGGCCAGCGTCGACCCGGGGTTCAGCACCTCCTGATCGAGCTGGCCGAAGGGAACGGCGTGGACGCGGGTCCGTCGTCCGACCAGCAACTCCGCCAGCTGGTTTTCGACGGCGGCCTGCAGATGCGCGACGTTCGCGTGCCCGAGCACCGCGAGCGAGAGCGGCGGCGCCGTGTCCGCTTCTTTCTGCCTTGCCCCGAGATACGCGAGCCGGGGCGCGTCCTTGACATACGCGAAAGGGTCGGCCGCCAGGTGCGCGCGGCAGACCTCCGCCAGCGCGATGACGGAGGTCGCCTCGACCTGCCCGCGCCACAGCGCCCGCGTCGCGATCGCTCCCCGCGCACGCAAGGCCTCGACGGCGGGCGAGAAGTCGTTCCGGGGATCCGATGCCAGGTCGCGAACGAACATGCGCGCCGAGACCGTCGCCTCGGTCGCCCCCACGCGGGCCACCCCGCAGAAGTCCTTGTAGGCGCGATACGGCACCGCCGCCAGCTCCTCGTAGCGATGAAACTGGGTGCAGAACTTCCAGTCGCACCCCAGCATGACCAGCGTGGCCTGCCGCTGCTCGAACAGCTCGAACGGGCTGGCCGCGCCGAAGGTCGTGACCGGGCGCTGCGCTTCGAGCTCCGCCGTCAGCGGTCCCGCCACCACGAACGAATAGATGGGATGGGGCGTGCGCCGCGCCCCGGGAAGATCGCTCCGCGCCCAGTCCGCCAGCACGCCCACCTCGGACGGGCTCGACGCCAGATCGAAGGCCTGACCCCGGCAGAAGCTGAACGTGAAGGCGGGCAAGCAGATGGTCCACCCCTCGCTCACGAAGCGATCGAGCGCCGCCAGCACGTCCCACCGACCGAGCTGCCCCGGACCGATCAACTCGGACAGCGACGAGTGGATGACCGCCACGCCAGGGTCCGCGGGGAGCACCGCCCGGAGCGTCTCCGTCAGCTCCTGCCGCGCCGGCCGCCCGGCCCCCTCTGGCGGCCGAAGGGAGGCGGATTCCTCGCGGTCATCAGCACCTCGCACGCGAAAAGGTTACCGGCCGCGGCCCCTTGGGGTCAATTTTGTCCGCGGAAGACCGGCGTCATCGCGCCGTTGCGGCCGGCTTCGCCCCGGACCTAGACTTCGCTCGTGAGCTACGACCTCCTGGTCTTTCATCCAGGCGCGGCGCCCAAGGAGCGCGAGGCGTTCCTGTGCTGGTGGAAGGAGCAGGCGAAGTGGCCGGAAGGGCACGGGTACGACGACCCGGCGGTCTCGACCCCGGCCCTGCGCGCCTGGTTTCTGGAGGCGATCGCGACATTTCCCGCGATGAACGGCCCGTACGCCCGGCCCGACGACGCGCGCCCCGAGGAGACCCAAGCCTCCGAGGCCGACTATTCGGTGGGAACGAACGTCATCTACACCGCGTTCGCCTGGTCGAAGGCGGAGCAAGCGCGCGAGCTCACCTTCGCGCTGGCGGCGAAGCACGGCCTGGGTTTCTTCGATGCGTCGTCGGCTCTGTCGGGCGTCTGGCTGCCCGATGGCGCCGGAGCGCTCGTTCTTCAGCACGTCGACGCCGATCGCGCGCGCGAAGAAGAACGGCTGCTGGCCCTCACCGCCTGGGTCGAATCGGGCACCGAGACCAGACGGCATCACGAGCCCGTGCTCCCCGGCGGCGCCTCGGAGGCGACACGCACCCTGCGCGCGTCGCTCGTCCGGAACGGCAAGCCGACGGGCCTCGCTCCGGCGGCGATGGCTTCCTCGTTTCGCCTGGCGCTGGGGCGAGCGCTGTCGGCCGCGCTCCCCTCGACGCCCGCGGACGCGCGCCGGGCCGTGCTGCTTTCCCACGATCGAACGGGTGAAACATATCTGTCGATGGTGCTCGCCGACGACTGGGTCCTGCGCTACCCGACCCCCGCGCCGACCCGGACAGGGACGGGAAGCGTTCGGCTGCTGTCGGCGCTCGGCCAGACTTACCTGGAGACGGGGCTCGACCAGGTGACGGCCTGGCTGTCACGCGCCGGGCGGGGAGACGCCCCACGCTTCGCGGAGGTTCTGCTCGCGGCGAGCGCAACGGCCGTGCTGGGACGGGAGGCGGACTTCTACAAGGGGCAGCTGGTGCTGTTCCAGACCGTCACCGATGCGGCGGTCCCCGGCCCGACCGAGCTCTCCCTGAAGGAGGCGCTCGCCATCGATCCGGCCGTCCAGCCCGGCCAGGAGCTCGGCTTTCAGTCCGACTGGTCCGACTGGCTGTTTCCGTTGCTCGACTGGCTGCACGCCGAGCCACGGCACTGAGCGAATTGAGTGGGTCCTCCGACGTCAGGCCCCTTGTCCCCTCCGGAATCTCGTGTAAACCCATTCACTCATTAGGCGTATCTGACAGCGAGGCGATCGGGCACATGAAATCGAAGACGCGGGTATGGATTGTTGCGGTCATCGGGTTGGTCATCGTGGTGGCGGTCCTGGCTGGAATTAAGGTCGGGCAGATCAAGGCCATGATCGCGGCCGGCAAGGCCTACGCGCCGCCACCGGAGTCGGTCACCACCGTGAAGGTGGCGAGCGCGTCGTGGCAGGGGCAGCGGGCCGCCATCGGCTCGCTGGTCGCCGTGCATGACGTGGTCCTCGGCGCCGAGGCGCCCGGGCTCGTTCAGATGGTGGCCTTCGATTCGGGCAAGAACGTGAAGCGCGGCGCCGTGCTGGTCAAGATCGACACCTCGAACGAGGAGGCGCAGCTCGCCTCCGCCAAGGCCGACGCGGCCCTCGCCAGGTCGACCCTGGAACGGGCCACCGTGCTGCGCAAAGGGGGCGCCAACACCCAGGCCGATCTGGAGGCGGCGGAGGCGCGCGCCAAGCAGACGACGGCCATCGTGGCCAACCTCGAGGCGACCATCTCGAAGAAGACCATTCGCGCGCCGTTCGACGGCCGGGTCGCCATTCGCCAGGTCGAGCGGGGCCAGGTGGTCTCGCCGGGGACGCCGGTCGCCACCTTGCAGTCGGTCGATCCGATCTACGCCGAGTTCTCGCTGCCGCAGCAGGCGCTGGCCGACCTGAAGATCGGCCAGAACGTCACCGTCACCGTCGATTCTTTTCCGGGGGCTGTCTGGCAGGGTGAGATCAGCACGGTGAACTCGGAGGTGGACTCCGCCACCCGCAACATCCGGATCCGGGCCACGCTGCCCAACAAGGACGGCCGGCTGCGCCCCGGCCTGTTCGTCAACGTCCAGGTCCACGCCGAGCAGAAGAGCAACGTCTTGACCGTCCCGGCGACGTCGGTGATCTACGCGCCCTACGGCGACTCGGTGTTCGTGGTGGAGCCGGGCAAGGGCGGCGCGTCGACGCCGCCGACCGTCGAGCCGCGCTTCGTGCGGCTGGGGGAGCAGCGCGGCGATCTGGTGGCGGTCGTGTCGGGGCTGAAGGCCGGCGAAACGGTCGTCAGCAACGGCGCCTTCAAGCTGCGCAAGGGCATGCAGGTCTTGGTGAACAATCCGCTCGCCCCTCCCGTCGAGCTCGATCCCAAACCGCCCGAGCAGTAAGGCCTCCGCCGTGAACTTCACCGACCTCTTCATTCGCCGCCCCGTCCTGGCGATCGTCGTCAACGTCATCATCGTGATCGCCGGTCTGCAGGCGATGCGCTCGCTCAACGTGCGGCAGTATCCCCGCAGCGAGAACGCCTCGGTCACCGTCACCACCACCTACGTCGGCGCGAACGCCGCCCTGGTGCGCGGCTTCATCACCACCCCGATCGAGCGGTCGATCGCGGCGGCCGACGGCATCGACTACATCGAGTCCGAGAGCCACCAGAGCGTGTCGATCATCCGGGCGCGCCTGAAGCTGAACTACGAGGCGACGCGCGCCCTGGCGGAGATCAGCGCCAAGGTGAACCAGGTGCGCGGCGATCTGCCGCCCGAGGCGGAGATCCCCGTCATCAACATCGAGTCGGCCGACAGCCAGTTCGCGGCCGCCTACCTCAGCTTCTCGTCCGACTTCCTGAAGCAGAACGAGATCACCGACTATCTGGTGCGCGTGGTCCAGCCGCGGCTGTCGGCGATCGCCGGCGTGCAGCGCGCCGACATCCTGGGCGCGCGCACCTTCGCCATGCGCATCTGGCTGAAGGCGGACCGCATGGCGTCCTTCGGGATCAGCCCCAGCCAGGTCCGGCAGGCGCTGGCGGCGAACAACTACCTGGCCGCCGTCGGGCAGACCAAGGGCTCGCTGGTGCAGGTCAACCTGACCGCGAACACCGACCTCACCTCGGTGGCCGAGTTCCAGCAACTGGTGGTCCGCAAGAGCAATGGCTCGGTGGTGCGACTGGGCGATCTGGCCGACATCGTGCTCGGCGCCGAGGACTACGACACCGCCGTCAACTTCAGCGGCAAGACGGCCGTGTTCATCGGCATCTGGGCGCTCCCCAACGCGAACTCTCTCGACGTGATGGGGCAGGTGCGCAAGGAGATGGAGGCCCTGAAGAAGGAGATCCCCGAGCAGATCCAGGCGGTCATCGCCTACGACGGGACCAAGTACATCAAGAGCGCCATTCATGACGTCGAGCACACGCTGGGCGAGACGCTGCTCATCGTCGTGGTGGTCATCTTCCTGTTCCTCGGCTCGCTGCGGTCGGTGCTGGTGCCGGTCGTCGCCATCCCGGTGTCGTTGATCGGTGCCGTGGCGCTGATGCAGCTGTTCGGCTTCACCGTGAACCTGTTGACCCTGCTGGCCATCGTGCTGTCGGTCGGATTGGTGGTCGACGACGCCATCGTCGTGGTCGAGAACACGGAGCGGCATATCCGCGCCGGGATGACCCCCGTGCAGGCGGCCATCGCTGGCGCGCGCGAGCTGGTGGGACCGATCATCGCCATGACCATCACGCTGGCCGCCGTCTATGCCCCCATCGCGTTCCAGGGCGGGCTGACCGGCTCGCTGTTCAGGGAGTTCGCGCTCACCTTGGCGGGCGCCGTCACCATCTCGGGCATCGTCGCCTTGACCTTGTCGCCGGTCATGTCGGCGCACCTGCTGCAAGCCGGACACGAGAACAAGGGGCTGTCGGGCGTCATCAACCGGGCCTTCGATCGGCTGAAGGCCGCGTATGCCCGCCGGCTCGACAGCGCGCTCGGCGCGCGCGGCGCCATCTACACGGCCTGGATCGTCATCAGCATCCTGGCCTTCGCGATGTTCGCGCAATCTCCGAAAGAGCTGGCACCTTCCGAGGATCAGGGGGTGATCTTCGGCATCGTCAACACGCCGTCGAACTCGACGCTCGACCAGGTCACGTTCTCCACGCGCGAGGTGAATCGCACGGTGATGGAGATCCCCGAGGCGCAGTTCACCTTCCAGCTCACCTTTCCCAACAACGGCTTCTGGGGCCTGGGGCTCAAGCCCTGGGAAGAGCGGACCCGCTCCGCCGCCCAGATCCTCCCCGAGGTGCAGAAGCGGGTCAGCGTGATCCCGGGGATCCAGACGTTCCCCATCCTGCCCCCCGCCCTCCCCGGCGGCGGTCAGTTCCCGGTCGAGATCATCCTCTCCTCGACGGCCGAGTCGGCCGAGATCCTCGGCTTCGCGAAGACCCTGCAGCAAAAGGCGGCCACCAGCGGCATCTTCGCCTTTCCGCCGCTCATCGACGTGAAGGTCGATCAGCCGGAGTCGCAGATCGAGATCAACCGCGACAAGGTGGCCGAGCTGGGCCTCAACCTGCAATCGGTGGCGCAGGATCTGGCGGCCGCCATGGGGGGGAACTTCGTCAACCGCTTCAGCGTGGCGGGCCGCAGCTACAAGGTCATCCCGCAGCTGCTGCGCAAGGAGCGGCTCAACCCGTCCCAGCTCAACGACATCTACGTCTCCGGGCCGAACGGTCAGCTCATCTCGCTGAGCGCCATCGCCACCATCAAGAATGTCGTGACGCCCCGCTCGCTGAACCGGTTCCAGCAGCTCAACGCGGTGAAGCTCAGCGGCGTGGCCATCAGGCCCCTCGACGAGGCGCTGGGGTATCTGGAGACCGAGGCCGCCAAGATCGTCCCCAAGGGTTATTCGATCGACTACACCGGCGAGTCACGGCAGCTTCGCACCGAGGGGGACAAGTTCTTGCCGGCGTTCCTGCTGGCGATCGTGCTGATCTTCCTGGTGCTGTCGGCGCAGTTCAACAGCTTCCGCGACCCCTTCGTCATCCTGGCCGGCTCGGTGCCGCTCGGCATGTTCGGCGCGCTGGCGCTGGCGTTCCTGAAGATGCCGAACCCCAACCTCCCCTACTTCACCGACGGATGGACGACCACCATCAACGTCTACTCGCAGGTCGGGCTGGTCACCTTGGTCGGGCTGGTCTCGAAGAACGGCATCCTCATCGTCCAGTTCGCGAACGCGCTCCAGCGTGAGGGGCACACGAAGATCGAGGCCGTCCGCGAGGCCTGCCTGACCCGGTTGCGGCCGATCTTGATGACCAGCTTCGCCACCATCTGCGGCCACTTCCCGCTCATCCTCGTGCGCGGCCCGGGCGCCGCCGCCCGTAACAGCATCGGGCTGGTGCTGGTGGCGGGGATGGCGATCGGGACGGCGTTCACGCTGTTCTTCGTCCCCGCCATCTACATCCTCCTCGCCCGCGATCACCGCTCGGAGGGCGCGGCGGAGCACACCGAAGAGCTGCCGCTCGGCGTCGTCCCGCCGCAAACGCACGCCTGACGACGCGCGCGCTCGGTCAGTGCAGCGGCAACGCCTGCTGAGAGTCGGACGTGGCGGTCCGCGCCGCCAGGGGCGCCGTCGGCGGCACCGGGGCGGCGGGGAGCTCGAACCAGAACAGCGAGCCTTGCCCCGGCGACGACCGCACGCCCAGGCGCCCGCCATGGCCGTCGACCAGCAGGCGAACGGTGGCCAGCCCCAGGCCCAGCCCGGGCGTGGTGGTGCCCGCGCCCCTGACGTAGGGATCGAAGGCGCGGTCCTCGAGACCGGGGGGAAGGCCCGGCCCCGTGTCTTCCACCTCGAAGCGAACGCGGGCATTCAGTCGGGTCACGCTCACGCGCACCTGCTTCACGGGGCGCTCCCCCATGTGCTTGATGGCGTTGCGGAGCAGATTGGCGAGCAGGCTGGTCAACACGCCGCTCGCGCAGCGGACACCGATGGGCGCCGCGGGAACCTCGACCCGCAGGGTGATGTGCTGCTCCAGCGCCGGCGCGCGCAGCTCCTCGACCACCCCTTCGACGGCCTCCCCGGCCACGGAGGCCACGGCGCCGACCGGCCGCGCCCCCGCCTGGGCGAAGGCCAGCAGATCGTCGATGAGACGACGGGCCCGCCCGCTGGCGCGCCGGGCCCGGGCCAGCGCGGTGGCGCGCCGGGTCGGGTCCTCGGCGCGCTCCGCCTGCGACATCGACAGCTCCACCGCCGCCAGGGGATTCAGCAGATCGTGCGCCACCCGCCCCGCGAACGCCTCCAGCTCCTCCGAGCGGTGCCGCAGCAATGACTCCTGCCGGGTGATCGACCGCAGGGCCAGCATCGCCAGCAGGACCGCCAGCGCCACGCTCACGCCGTCGAGGCCGAACACCCACAACATCCGACGGCGGCGCGCCCCTTCGATCTTCTCGGCGACGTCGCGCACGCGAGCCGCGTTGAGCTGGATGGCGGTGATGATCGCGTCCGCCTCTTCGTCGATGGCCGCGGGCAGGACATCCACGAGCAGCCGCCGCGCCTCGGCGTAGTCACCGGAGGCGGTCTGGCGCACGATCTCGTCGGACAGGACGTCGACGTCGGCCAGCTCCTTCTCGATCCCCGACCACAGCTCGCGCTCTCCCGGCAGCGCCGGCAGCGCGAAGTAAGCGTCCAGGTTCTCGTTGAGCCGGGCGCGCACCTGCCGCAGCGGTTCGGTGGACGGTTGCCGATCCCGGGAGGCCAGCAGCACGTGGGTGCTGAGGAGGCGCTGCAGATCACGCAGCTCGGCCCGGGCCGAGGCCAGGTGCTCGATGCTGGGCGATTCGTTGATGGCGATCTCGGCCGTCAACGCGTGGGTCCGGGCGGCGCGCAGCTCGGCGTAGACGGTGCTGCCGATGAAGGCCGCCACGACGATCGCCAGCGTGAAGACGATCACCCATTTCGAGCTGACGCGCGTCTCTGACATGGCGACACCGATCCCGGTGACTTACAGGTATAGGGCCGAAGCCCGGGAACGCTCATCAAACCACTGGCGACCCGATTTTCTTTCCGGCGCACGCTCGCGACCCTCACTTGTCCTTGGTCGGCTTGCCGGCGCGGTTCTTCCACCAGCGCCACAGCGTGATGCCCAGGAACTCCGTCGACGAGCTCCACATCCCGGGGCCCAGGAACAGGGCCACGATCACCACGGCGGCCACGATGACGCCCCAGGTTTCCCATCCGAAGCTCATGAAGCCACCGCTGTGGTCGTCGCGCATCTCGGGCGCAAAAGTTAGCACGCGAAAGCGGAAGATACCTGCCCGAAACACGACCGACGCCGCCGCCGGGCGCCCCCGAAACTTGAAGAAGACGAAACAAAAGAAGTGTTACCGTTCCCATGTAACCAATGACTCGCCCACGCGCACCCAAGCGAACCGACAAGCAGTCCGAGAAGCGAACCGACAAGCGAACCGACGAGGATCTTCCGCTGCGGGAAGACATCAGGTTGCTGGGGCGACTGCTGGGCGACACCATTCGCGACGACGCTGGTCAGGCGATGTTCGAGCTGGTCGAGCAGATTCGCCGGACGGCCGTGCGCTTCCGCCGCGATCAGGATGCCGACAGCATGACGACGCTCGAGGCGACCATCAGCGCCCTCGATGCGGCGCAGGCGACCAGCGTGGTGCGCGCGTTCAGCTACTTTCACCACCTGGCGAACATCGCCGAGGACCTGCACCAGCGGCGGCGGCGGCAGGCGTCGTCGCGCGATTCGGTGCTGCCCGACGAGGAGAGCCTGGCGGCGGCGCTGGCCCGCCTCCGCGCGGCCGGCGTGTCGCCGAAGCGGGTGATCGCGCGGCTCGAGCGGGCGCGCGTCGAGCCGGTGTTGACCGCCCACCCGACCGAGGTTCAACGCAAGAGCATCCTGGAACGCCACCACGCCATCGCGGGGCGGCTGGCGGCCCAGCGCGGCGACGACGCCGCGTTCGAGAACGACCTGCGCCGCGACATCTCCATCCTCTGGAAGACCAGCGAGCTGCGCCCCGCCAAGCCGACTGTCGCCGACGAGATCGAGAACGGGCTCGGCTATTTCCGGTCCACCTTCCTCGACGTCATCCCCCGCATCTACGCCGGGCTCGAGGACGCCCTGGGACGCAACGTCGAGCTGGCGCCGTTCCTGCGCGTGGGGAGCTGGATCGGCGGCGATCGCGACGGCAATCCCTACGTTCGTCACGACGTCACCGAGCAGGCGGCCACGCGCCAGGCCGCCGTGATCTTCGAGCACTACCTGACCGAGATTCACGCGCTGGGCAGCGACCTCAGCCTGTCATCCCGTTACGTCGGCATCCCGCCCGAGCTGGAGGCGCTGGCCGATCAGTCGCCCGATCGCGCCACCAGCCGGTCCGAGGAGCCGTTCCGGCGCGCGCTGACCGGCGTCTACGCCCGCCTGGCGGCCACGGAGGCGAGCCTGGTGGGGACCACGGGCGGGCCGCGGGCGGCCATCGCCCCCGCGAAGCCGTACGCGACGGCGGCCGAGTTCCTCGCCGATCTGAACGTCGTCGACCAGGCGCTGGTGGCCGCGAAGCTCGAGTTCGTTCGCGGCGGACGGCTGCGCCACCTGCGCCGCTCGGTGAGCGTGTTCGGGTTTCACCTCGCGCCGCTGGATCTGCGCCAGCACAGCGAGGTGCACGGCCGGGTGGTGCGCGAGATCTTCGCGCGCGCCACCGGCAAGGATCTGTACGACGGACTCGACGAGCTGGCGCGCCAGGAGATCCTGCTGACCGAGATCGCCACGGCACGCCCATTGATGTCGCCGCACCTGACCTACAGCGCCGAGACCGCCGAGCACCTGGCGACGATGAGCACGGCAAAGCGGTTGCACGATCGCTTCGGCCCCGAGAGCGTCCCCAGCCACGTGATCTCGATGACCGCCGGGCCTAGCGACGTGCTCGAGGTGGCCCTGCTGGCCAAGGAGGTGGGGCTGCTGGTCCCGGGAGCCGAGCCGCGACTGGCCCTGAACATCGTGCCGCTGTTCGAGACGATCGAGGACTTGCGCGGCTGCGGCGCCATCATGGATCGGTTGCTGTCGCTTCCCCCCTACCGACAGCTCGTGGAGAGCCGGGGTGATCTTCAGGAGGTGATGCTCGGCTACTCGGACAGCAACAAGGACGGCGGCTTCCTGACGTCGAACTGGGAGCTGTACAAGGCGGAGCAGAGCTTGGTCGAGACGGCACGCCGCCACGACGTGACCTTGCGGCTGTTTCACGGCCGCGGCGGCACGGTGGGGCGCGGGGGCGGTCCCGCCTACCACGCGGTGCTGGCGCAACCGCCCGGCAGCGTCAACGGCCAGCTACGCCTGACCGAGCAGGGCGAGGTGATCGCCAGCAAGTACGCCGACGCCGTGGTGGGCACCGTCAACCTGGAGACGCTGGTCGCGGCGACCCTGGAGGCCAGCCTGCTGCCCGGCGCCGAGCTGGGCGGCGATGAGCCCCGGTTCCAGGCGGCGCTCGAGGAGCTGTCCGCCCTCGCCTTCGCCGCCTACCGCAACCTCGTCTACGAGACGCCCGGCTTCATCCGCTACTTCCGCGAGGCGACGCCCATCAACGAGATCAGCGATCTGAATATCGGCAGCCGCCCTTCGGCCCGCCGCAGCTCGGATCGGGTCGAGGATCTGCGCGCCATCCCCTGGGTGTTCAGCTGGGGCCAATCGCGCTCGAGCATCCCCGGCTTCTTCGGCTTCGGGTCGGCGGTGATGGCGTTCCTGGCGGGAGGGACCCGCGCCAAGGGCGGCGCCAGCCGCCACGATCGCGAGCAGCTTCTGAAGGGGATGTACCGGCGCTGGCCGTTCTTCCGCACGGTCGTCGACAAGCTGGACATGGTGCTGGCCAAGACCGACATGGGCATCGCGCTGCGCTACGCGGGCCTCGTCACCGAGCGCAAGCTGCGCGATGCGATCTTCGGCCGCATCGAACGCGAGCACGACGACACCCGGAAGGCGTTCTTCCTGATCACCGGCGCGAAGACGCTGCTGGAGAGCAACCCGTCGCTGGCCCGCAGCCTGCGCAACCGCATCCCCTACATCGACCCGGTGAACCACCTGCAGGTCGATCTGCTGCGCCGCCTGCGCGCCGCCCGCGGGGATACCAGCGAGCTTCGCCGCGCCATCCACCTCACCATCAACGGCGTGGCCGCCGGCCTCCGCAACAGCGGCTAGGGCCTTTCTGCCTTCTGCTACGCGGCTAATCGGCGACGGTGACTTCGATGTTCCAGGCGGTGGCCAGCCACGACAGCAGCTCTGATTCGCCGCCTTCGATGGCGTCGGCCGCCGCGCCGCTCAGCACCGTTCCGTAGATCAGGTCGCGCGCGTCCTGGCGCGTGATGGTCTTCAGGAACTTCTGAAAGGACTCCTCGTCGGGGAACCGCGACTCGAAGAGATCCAGGTGGCGCTGGTACGATTCCTCACCGAGGGCGGCGACGATCTCGTCGACCTCCTCCATCTCGTCAGGGGTCACCTTGCCGTCGGCCAGCACCACGGCCTTGACCAGTCCCACCAGGGCCGTCGTCTCGTCATCGTTCAGGTCTTCGAGTTCCATGGCGGCACAATCGCCGCCCGCGGGCCCGCGGTCAAGTCGACAAATGACGACGCCCGGAACGTCAGTCCTCGTCGTCGAGGTCGGGCGCCGGATGGCCCGAGGGAACGGCCGCGGCGCCGTCGACGGGCGTGGTCGGCGGCAGCCCCCGCAGGGCATTCTGGGCGGCGCCGGCGTAGAGGCGAACCAGCGGATAGGGGTTGCTCTCGCTCTCGTGGGCGATGGCGGCGGCCGCCGGCGCGAAGCGGCGCTCGCCGGCGAGCGCCATGGCCGTCGCCTGCTCGTGCGCGAAGCCGCGCGTGATGGTGGCCACCAGCACGTTCGCCTCGCGCGAGCCGTAGAGCCGGCTGATCGCCGCCTCGTCGTAGTGCTTGCCCCACAGCCGGGCCATGTCGTCCAGCAACGCGCCCACGGTCTTGTCGCCGTGGCACAGCGCGCACTCGAGCGGCCGGTCGCGCTCGACGCGCGCGCTGTCCGTGGGCGAGCCGATGCGGTGGTAGCGGGTCAATGAATAGCCGAGGCCCATGTTCTTGCGCGGCATGTGGCAGGCGACGCACGAGCCCCCTGCCCCGGCCGGATCGTGGTGGGCGTGCGTCTTCAGCGCCGCGGGCGTCGCCAGCTCGGCGTGACAGGTGGTGCAGACGCCGTTGCCCGCTGGCGTCGCCAGCTGGGCCAGGTGCTCGCGTGAATCCTCGCGGTGAGGATCGTGACAGGTCGAGCAGGCCATGGCGCGCGCGCAGCCGCCCAGCAGGAAGTCGCGCGCCTCGCCCGAGGTGATGTGGCTCCCCCCGGCCTCGCCGGGAAACCGGCGCGAGCCCCCCTCCCAGGTGCGGGCATAGCGCGAGAAGAGAACCTGGTGGCAGCGCGCGCAGGCCCGGTTCTGCCACTCGGCCTCCGACGGGACCGGAGCGTCGGCCGCGCTGACCTTCAGGAACGGAGCCCGCGGCGCGAACGTGGGGCTGCGGCGCGGATCGTCGATGTGCTCGCGACCGCCGCCGTGGCACGCCTCGCAGCCGATCCCCACCTCGACGAAGTGCCGCGGCTCGAAGCGGGAGCGCGCCTCCAGCATCGCCCGGCGCAGCGCCTCGCGCGCCGGCTCGGGCGCGGCGGCGGCGGCACGCGAGGCGACGTTGGTCCCGGCGCCCAGCGCCGCCGCCTCGCGATCGAGCGCCCCCAGCAGACCGGCCGGGTCGGTGACGGCGTAGTCCAGGCGGGCGCGAGGCGGCAGCAGCTTGTCGACGACCTCCCCCTGATAGGCGGGCGCCCCTGGCCCGTGCAGGGCCCCCCACAGGTCGTCGAAGTACGGGACGGTGTTGTGACAGAAAATACAGGTCTGATTCCACACCCCGCCCGCGCGCATCCCGGGCCGCTCGCCCACCATCACCGAGTAGCCCTTCAGCCGGAAGCTGGCGGTCTGAAATACGTACGACGCGGGCAGGATCAGCTCGGCGTGCGGATTGCCGAGGACCGGCGCGCCTGGCACGGTCGAGGCGACCTCGAGGCCGGCGAAGTCTTCCCGGTAGCGCCCGCCGATGACCTTCGTCACGCGATAAAGATGCTCGCCGTTCGTCGCCGACTGCAACCGCACGAAGCGAGCGGCGCCGACCTGCTCGAAGCGAGCGGCGTCGTCCTTGAAGCGAAATGTCCGACCGTCGAACGGCGCGCGCACGTCGGTCGGCTCGGGCAGGCGGGTCATGCGATGCATGGGCGAGCGCTGCCAGAGCGCGTACACGTCGCCGTGGCAAGGCGCGCACGCCGCCGAGCCGACGTAGTCGTCGCGAAGGATGTTGCTGTCGATGGCAACCACCGGCGGCGCCGCATGCGCCTCCTCGCCCCGAGGCGCCGCCACCGATCGACACCCCGCCAACGCACCCAACACGGCCAGCAGCGCACGGGCTCCACGAACGGTTGCGCCAAACCTCACGACGACAATCTACATCGCCCCGCGAGCACCATCTCGCCGCCCCGGCGAAATCGTCGACGAAGCCGTTCCTATCCGTCGGCGATCGCAGCGTCAGAGCGAGCGTCGCGAGCGGGTCCAAGCAACGGAAGGCGCGGCTTAGCCCCGCCGGCCTACCAGGGGGGAGCTCGTGAGGGGGGACACCCCCTCACGCCGCGTAAGTGGGGACACCCCCTCACGACGCGCCAGCGGATCCTGTCCCGGCTTCGTCGCCCCGCGCAAGATCGCGTGCGTGGTGGTGACGAACCGCCCGTGTGATTCGACCTGAACCTCGATCTCGACGGGGCCGACCCCGGGCGCGAACGTCGTGCGCGACAGCCGGGTCGGCTCGTGCCGTAGCACCTCGACGACGACGCAGTTCGTGTACGTCCCGGATGGCGTGTTCACGGTCCTGTCGATGGCCGTGATCTTCGCCGCTCCGGCCGACACGTTCCAGCTCGCGTCACGCGCGATCGGATTCTTCAGCACGAAGTCCCCCACCACCGTGCCTTCCTTCATGGCGATCCCGCCCGACGTCACCGCGTAGGAGATGCGCTCGTCCCCGGCCTGCACGATGGCCCCGTCGGGAAAGCGCTCCATCACCGTGTACACGGCCAGCAAGTGCTGGTCCCCCCGCTCGAGCTCGTAGGCCCATTTCCACCCGGCATCGAGGGGAAAATAGTCCGATGCGGTGGCGGTCTTCGGCGGGCCGGCCACCGGGGGCGGCCCCGTCTCGGCGCAGCCAGGCCCGAACAACGCGGCGGCGAACGCCACGCCCATCAGCGCCCGCGGCAGGGGCGGCAAAGCAAACCTCGCGCGAGCGGAATACACGTGGTGAAGCATGGCAGACCTCGAACCCGCCACAAAGGAGGGCTGGCGGTCCTGACTTTCTCGGCATCCTCTTCAAAAAACTGAGGCGGCGGTGCGTTCAGCGTCAGAATCGACCGCCACGGACGGACGTTGAACGCTCGCGGCAGCCCACGCACGCTGGTACGGACGTTGCTTTGTACGGTCCGACCAGTCACCCTTTCTCTCGCGGAGAACCTTTTTTCTGTCCACGTCTCGCACCTTCCTGCTCGCGGCGCTGCTCGTCGGTCTGACGACCTCTGCAGGCCGCGCCCGCGCCGCGGACGCCCAGGCGGTGAGCCAGCCGGTCGCGAGCAAGGGCCCGCTGGCCGAGCGAGCGAAGCTGCAGGGCGAGCTGAATCGTATCAACGCCGAGATCGACACGCTGAAACGGCGCCCGCGCGGTATCCGCGACGACTATCGCCTGCGCGGCCGCATGGCCGACGCGGAGGCGATCGCACGCCGCCTCACCGAGCTCGATACTCGCCTCGGTCCGCTCGGCCGGCCCGCACCCTCTCCCGAGCCGGCTCAGCCCGAGGTTCAGGTCAGCCCGTCGGACGATCGCGCGGAACGGGACGCCAAGGCCGACATCCTGGCCGATCAAGCGCGGCGACTCACCGGGGAGGCGAACCGGCTGGAAGGTCGGATCGTCGGTCTGCGCACCCGGAACGAGCTGAAGCGCCGGTCGGGCCAGCTTGAGCGCGATCCATTTTCTCCCCTCGAACAGGCCAAGGGGCGGGTCGGCGTCAGCACGGCGCAGTCGGCGTCCGTTCCCAAGAACACGGTGGGCGTTCCGTCGGCGGGTGCCACCGACAGCGTCGGCGGGGGCGCCACGCCCGTGGTCATGCCCGCCACGCCCCCCGTCCAGGACAGCCCCGTCTCCATGGTGGGGCAGCTTCGCGGGGTCCTCGACGCCGCGTCACTGGAAGAGGTGCGCCGGCTCGAGGCGCCGGGGGCCACGCCGGTGAACCTGGCCGTGATGGAGCGGGCGCTGGCCACGCTCCGGGGCCGCGCCGCACAGCTCTCGGCGGCCGCCACCAGCCTGCGCGGACAGACCCCGAAGGCGCCGTAGGACGACGCCCCCCGTGGGGTACACTGGCGCGTCGCATGCGCCACCGTCGCCGGGCGTTCCTTCACGCCGCCGCTCTGGCGACGGGCCTGCTGATGGGCTGCCCTTCGACCGTTCGGGCTCGCGACGACGAGCGGGTCAGCGCGCGGGCCGAGCTCGGCGTCGAGTACGACAACAACGTTCATCGGGTCGAGCAGCTCCCCGCCGACCATCTGAACGTCGTCGGCTCGCCCCTGGCGCGCGCGGTGGTCGGACTGTCGGTCTCCGACCGGGTCGCCGCGTCTCAGGATGTGGCAATCTCCGTGCTGGGCGCGGCAAAGGCGTTCACCTCGCCGGCAGCCCGTAGCGAGAACGTCGGCATCGTCGAGTCCTCCGGCGCCTGGAACGTGAACCTGTCGCCACGCACCCGACTGGGCGCCGGCGCCACCTACTACGAGGCAATCCAGGCCGGCAGCCCCACCGAGCGGGCGCTCACCGCCGAGCGCGACATGGTCGTCGAGGCGCGCGACTTCCGCTCGATTGTTCCGTCGCTGCGTGCCGTGCAGGCGTTGACCGACGCCACCACCCTGGGTCTGTCCGCCGGCTATCGCCTGTTCGTCTACAAGCCCCTCCCCGACTACGACTTTCATGCGCCGGTCGCTTCCCTCGAGCACCGCTTCGTGCACGAGACCGCTGACGGCGACGCCGACTGGGCGCTCGTCAGCGCGCTGAGCGTCGAGCTCCGTCGCTTCGCCGGTCCCCGCCTGCTGGCATCGGCGCCCGATGCGTCGGGCGCGCGCCACGGCGATCAGTTCCTCACCGCGCAGATCGATGTCACCCGGACCGGTCGGGTGCTGGTGGGCGCCGGATACGCGCTGCAATGGAATCGGTCGAACAGCTTCGGAGAATCACTGCTCCGCCACATCGGCACCATTCGCTTCGCGGCGTCGCTGCCGCTCGGCTTGTATCTGGCGGCGCGCACCGAGCTGGTCTACGTCAGCTATCCGGACAGGTTGCCGCTGGTGATGAACGGCGCGACGGGACAGGCCAACGCCAGCATCGAGGAGGAGACCCGCAGCGAGGTTCGGGCCGAGCTGAGCCGCGACATCGCGGCGCATTTGCAGCTGGCGGCGCGCTATTCGCTCTACGCGAACGCCTTGGGTCAGGGGGGCGAATACCGCCGGCAGACGGGGACGCTGTCGCTCATCTACGCGACCAACTGAAAGCGAAAACGGCGCGGACCCCGAGAGCAATCGGGAGCCGCGCCGCTGGTGAAACGAAGGGACGGGGACGAGCTACATCATGCCGCCCATGCCGCCCATCCCACCCATGCCGCCCATCCCACCCATGCCGCCCATGTCGCCGCCGCCGGCCGGGGCCGCGGGGGCCTCGGGCTTCGGACGCTCCACGATCAGCGCCTCGGTGGACAGCAGCAGCGCCGATACCGACGCCGCGTTCTGCAGGGCCGAACGAACGACCTTCGTCGGATCGATCACGCCCGCCTCGATGAGATCCTCGAACTCGTCGGTGGCCGCGTTGTAGCCGAACGCGCCCTTCCCTTCGCGGATCTTGTTGACGATGATGGCGCCTTCCTTGCCGGCGTTGAGCGCGATCTGGCGACAGGGCTCCTCGCAGGCGCGCTTGATGATCGCCACGCCGACCTGCTCCTCCTCGGTGACATTCTCGATCTTGTCGAGCGTCTGCAGCGCGCGGATGAGCGCCACGCCGCCGCCGGGGACGATGCCCTCTTCCACCGCCGCGTGGGTGGCGTGAAGGGCGTCCTCGACGCGGGCCTTCTTCTCCTTCATCTCGGTCTCGGTGGCGGCGCCGACGCGGACGACGGCCACGCCGCCCACCAGCTTCGCCAGCCGTTCGCGCAGCTTCTCCTTGTCGTAGTCCGAGGTGGTGTCCTCGATCTGCGCGCGGAGCTGCTTGACCCGACCCTCGATGTCCGCCTTCTTGCCGGCGCCGTCGATGATGGTCGTGTTCTCCTTGTCGACCGAGATCCGCTTGGCGCGGCCCAGGTCCTTCAAGGTCAGGTTCTCCAGCTTCAGGCCGAGATCCTCGGTGACGGCCTGGCCACCGGTCAGGATGGCGATGTCCTTCAACATGTCCTTGCGGCGATCACCGAAGCCGGGGGGCTTGACGGCGCAGATGTGCAACGTGCCGCGCAGCTTGTTGACGACCAGCGTCGCCAGGGCCTCGCCCTCGACGTCGGCGATGATCAGCAACGGCTTGCCCGAACGGGCCACCTGCTCGAGCAGCGGCAGCATGTCCTTCATGCTGGAGATGCTCTTCTCGTGCAGCAGGATGAACACGTCCTCCAGCTTCGTCTCCATCCGCTCGGCGTCGGTGACGAAGTACGGCGACTGGTAGCCGCGGTCGAAGCGCATGCCCTCGACGACGTCCAGGGTCGTCTCGATCGACTTCGCTTCCTCGATCGTGATGACGCCCTCCTTGCCGACGCGCTCCATGGCCTCGGCCAGGATCTTGCCGATCGACTCGTCGCCGTTGGCGCTGATCGTGCCGACCTGGGCCACGTCCTTGAAGCCCTTGGTGGGCTTCGAGATCTTCGCCAGCGCCTGGACGATCTTCGCCACGGCCTTGTCGATGCCGCGCTTCAGGTCCATCGGGTTGTGACCGGCCGCGACCATGCGCGTCCCCTCGCGGAAGATCGCCTGCGCGAGCACGGTGGCGGTGGTGGTGCCGTCGCCAGCGCTGTCGGAGGTCTTCGAGGCGACCTCCTTCACCATCTGGGCGCCGAGGTTCGCGAAGCGATCCTCGACCTCGATCTCCTTCGCCACCGTGACGCCGTCCTTGGTCACCGTGGGCGAGCCCCAGGACTTCTCGATGACGACGTTGCGGCCACGCGGCCCCAGGGTCGCCTTGACCGTATCGGCGAGAATGTTCACGCCTTCGAGGATGCGGGCGCGCCCTTGCGCGTCGAACAGAATTTCTTTGGCTGACATCTTGTTGTCTCCTTCGTGCTTCGTTTTGCGGCGATTACTTTTCGATGACGCCGAGGATCTCGTCCTCGCGCAGAATCACGTGGTCGACGCCGTCGACCTTGATCTCGTTGCCGGAGTACTTCCCGAACAGCACGCGGTCGCCCTTCTTCACGTCGAGGGGGCGAATCTGGCCCTTCTCGTTCGCCTTGCCGGAGCCCACGGAGATGACTTCGCCCTCACCGGGCTTCTCCTTGGCGGTGTCGGGGATGATGATCCCGCCGCGGCTCTTCTCTTCCTCGGCGATGCGCTTCACGATGACGCGATCTTGCAGCGGACGAACCTTCATGACTGTCTCCTTCGATTGTTTCTGCCCGTCGGCAAACCTTGGCACTCGAGCCGTCAGAGTGCTAGCGGCAGAGGTTAATCACAAGTCCGCTCAAGTCAACGGAATCTGACGCGGCCATTGGCACTTCCGGAAAGTGTCTGCCAATGAAACATATTGTTATCTTCCCGGAATTATTATGTTTTCTTGAGTATGTGCCGATGAGTGACATAAGTGGATCATGGAACTCACGGGATCTTTGGAATCGTATTTCCGGGACGAAGTGGACCTGGCCTGTAAGCAGGAGGGTGTCCCGGCAACCGGCTTGACCCAGCCCTACCTGGTCCAGCTGCTGGCGGCGTACGTGGCCCAGCCCATCGAGGATCGCCCCCTCGCGATCAAGATGCTCGATGCCGTGGAGGCGTCCCCCCGCGAGCGGCGCACCCACCTGAGGGAGATCGGCGACACCTCGCTTTTCCTCTCGGGCTTCTGGGGGGAGAGCCTGGGGCGGAAGCTGGTCGACGTCGACTACTACATCGACCTCGGGGGCTCGGCCTACGGCCAGCTCGCGCGGGGCGCCCCGGCCGGCAAGGAACGGGAGACGACCAGCGTCTTCGCCGAGCTGGCCAGCAACTTCACCCGCTGGGTCGGCGTGCTGATGACCATCAGCCGCCGCACGGCCCGCGGCCGCAGCCCCTGTGACGTGGTTCGGCTCTACGAGCGATGGCTGCGCACCAAGAACGGCTGGGCGGCCCGACGGCTGGCCGAGGAGGGCGTCATTCCCCCCCGCCTGACCTTGGGAACGGCGCATTGAACGACGAACCGCGGCCCGCGCCATCGGTGCTGACCCGGCTGCAACGGGGCCTGGAGACGCTCTACCGGGTCGACACGCGGCTGCAGGTCGAGCAGTTCGTCATCAGCGAAAGCCAGCGGAACGACGCCCGCACCGAGCGAGCGCCGCGCGAGCAGGTGTTGCTGCGCCAGGAGGGTGACGACGATCTCGGGCTGGGCCTGTTCGTCGACGGCGACGCGCTGTCGAACCTCGAACGCAACGATCCGGCGGCCCGGCTCGACGACGACAACTTCGCCGACTTCTGCCTGGCCGTCGAAGGGGTCAGCCATTTCATCTACCTCGCGCTGTGCGCCGCCGAGGACCGGCGGGTGTCGGCGCTGGAGCTGGAGCTGCAAGCGGAGGTCGACAAGTTCGCCTGCTGCGCGCTGCTCACCGCCCCCGACCGCTCGAACGCCCCCGAGCTTCCGGAGCTGCGGCGCCGCCTCTATGACGAGGTCAGCTTCGCGGCCGACCTGGACGACGAAGAGCACGACCGCTATCGGGTGGCAAACGCCGAGGCACGCCGCTACGCGCGGGTGTTGGACCACAAGTACATGGCCTCGCGGCGCGTCCCCGACATGCTCCCCGAGCTGCGTCGTTTCTACCG
>DASYCK010000225.1:0-4721 GCA_036500205.1 Polyangia bacterium
GGGCGTGGTCGATCCACATCTGCATGCCGATCGTGCCGATGGTGCGCGTATTTGCGCGGCGGGGACACATCGCCACCAGAGATCGCACGGCGATCTCGGCGAAGTACTGCCGAAAGGCCGGCGATCGCCGGTCGGCGTCGATGAAGTCCCACCAGCGTCGCGGCTCGTGCTCGGCCAGACGCCGCTCGGCACAGGTCGTGAGCAGGGTCAGAAACAGCGCCGAGGTGTGGATGACGTCGCCCCAGGGCAGGCCGAAGTCGGACAACGCCAGCGTGCGCGCCAGCTGCACGAAATCGTCGACCGTCGAGGGGAAGCGCGTGATCACGTCGATGGGGGGAGCGTCCACCCGCGCCATGCGGGTGCGCGAGGTCGCCGTCAGGTTGTCACGCACACCGTTGACATTCCCGCGATAAGGGATGCGGGCCATGGTGTCCGGCAGGTGCCGGTAGAACGACGGGAAGAACCGAAACCCGTGCTCGCCCGGCAGATCCCGCCGCCCCTCCAGGCCGGTGCCGGGCACGAAGGTGCTGCGAGCCTTGCCGCCGGCGCCGGTCGAGGCCTCGTAAACAGTGACTTCGAATCCTCGGTCGGCCAGCTCGTGAGCGGCGCTGAGGCCACCGATCCCGCCACCCAGAATGGCGACTTTCGTCTTGCGCACGGGGCGGCAGTGTACAGGACCGAAGTGACGTCGACCGTCGGTGAAAACACAGTATCGGTCGGATTATCACTTCAGGACGCCGCGCATCACATCGACGATGCGGCTCTCGTTCTCCCCGGCGTGCCCTGCGGCGACCAGACGGCGCAGGGTGCGCTCGGCCACCTCGCCGTAGGCGGCGTCGTAGCCGAGCTTGCGCGCCAGTCGCAGCGCGTACTCCACATCCTTGAGCCGGAGCGCCGCGCTGAACACCACCTCGCGGTCGTGATCGTTCGTCACGAAACGGCGCACGTTCCGCACCACCTGGGGGCTTGCCGCCTGGCTGGTCTCGAAGGCGGCGCCCACCGTGGTCGGTGCCAGTCCGGCCCGCTCCGCCAGCGCCATCCCCTCGGCCGCGCTCCCGATCTGCACTGCGCCCATGAGATTGATGGTGAGCTTGTAAGCGGTGCCGGCGCCTACCCTCCCGAAATGGAGAATCCGGTTGGCGAGCGATGTGAGCAACAGGCGCGCGGCCTCCAGATCCTCCTCGCGGGCGCCCACCAGCAGGGTCAGCGTGCCAGCCGCGGCGGCTTCCGGCAGGCCCGTCACGGGAGCGTCGAGGTAACGCAGTCCGCGCGCGCGAGCCGCCGCGCCCAGCTCCAGCGCCCAGTCGTGCGACACCGTCGAGCACTCGACGACGAGCGCACCCGGCGATAGCGCAGCGAGGCCGCCCGATTCGCCCAGCCAGACGGCGCGCGAGGACTCATCGTCCGCCGTCATGCTGAAGGCGGCCTCGGCGCCGCCGCAGGCCGCAAAGGCCGTCGCAGCGGCGCGGGCGCCCGCGGCCACCAGCGGCGCCGCCCGAGAGGCGGTGCGGTTGTAGACCGTCAGCGCGTGCCCGGACGACAACAGGCGCGTCGCCATGCCGGCACCCATTCTCCCGAGACCGATGAAGGCGACCTTGCTCATACGGCCGCCCATCCTCGACCCTTCGTTCTCTTCAGGCAACGGGGGCCGGCGCGCTCAGCTCCGCAACGTTGGGATGCTTGGTCCACGCGCCGGCCGGCGGGGCCGGCTGAACAGCGGCGTGGGCGCAGGAGGCTTGGGCCCGAAGAGGCGGCTGCCCGCCCACGGCGACTTGGCCCGCGCTGGCTTGGCCGCCCCAAACGGCGCCGCGGTGAGCGACGAGGTCATGGGCGACACCGGCGCCGGTGGGGCCTGCGTGCCACAGGCCGCCACGAGCAGCAGCGGCACCACCATCAACATCGTGCGCAGCGGGGTGCTCCTCATGCCGATTTCATGTTCCCCGCCATCTCGAAGATGGGCAGATACATCGCCACCACCATGCCTCCGATGACCGCCCCCAGGAACACCATCATCATGGGCTCGATGAGGCTGGTCATGGCCGCCACGGCGACGTCGACCTCCTCCTCGTAGAAGTCGGCGATCTTCGACAGCATGGTGTCGAGCGCGCCCGTCTGCTCGCCCACCCCGATCATCTGCACCACCATGGGGGGCATCAGCTTGGTCTGGGCCAGCGGCGTCGCCATGTCCTTCCCCTCGGAGATCTGCGCGCGCGCGAACATGATGCCGTTCTGGACCACGGTGTTGCCGGCCGTCTTCCCGCAGATCTCCAGCGCGTCGAGGATCGGCACGCCGGACGCCAGCAGGGTCCCCATGGTGCGCGTGAACCGCGCCACCACCACCTTGCGTAACACCGGCCCCAGCACCGGCAACTTCAGCAGCATGCCATCGAACGCCTCGCGCCCGTTCTTCGTGCGCAGCACCATGCGCAGCGCGATCCCCCCCACGATCAGGCCCGCCACGATGAACGGAAGGTAATGAGCCAGCGCGTGAGAGACCTTGATGACGATCTGGGTGGGCATGGGAAGCTCTCCACCCCCGAAGTCCTTGAACATCTTCTCGAACACGGGGATGACCTTGGTCAGCAGGATCGTCACCACCAGCGCCGCGATGCCCACGATCGAGATCGGGTAGACCATCGCCCCCTTCACCCGGCGCTTCAGCTTCATGGCCTTCTCCATGTACACCGACAGACGCTGCAGGATGCCGTCCAGGATGCCGCCCGCCTCGCCCGCCGCCACCAGGTTCACGAACAGGTCGTCGAAGATCTTGGGGTGCTTCCCCAGCGCGTCGGACAGGGTCAACCCGCCTTCGACCGACGCCTTCACCTGTCCGAGAATCTTTCCAAACCGCTTGTTGTCGGCCTGGCTCGACAGGATCTCCAGGCACTGCACGATGGGCAGGCCCGAGTCGATCATGGTGGCGAACATGCGCGTGAACACCACGATGTCGGTGGTCTTCACGCCCGTCCCGAAGGGCATGTTCAGCTCGCGCGGCTGCCTGTGCACCGACACCGGCACCAGCAGCTGCGCCTTCAAACGCGCCTCCACCGCGTCCGAGTCGTCCGCCTCCATGACGCCGGTCTTCGTCTCCCCGGCGCGCCCCCGAGCCTCCCACACGAACGCGATCACGGGCGCTTCTCCTTCGCGGCGCCGCCGGCGATGATCTGCTGCAGCTCGTTCGGATCCGAGCTGGTCCCGATCGCCTCGTCGAGCGTGATGGTGTGCGCTTTATAGAGCTGGGCCAGGTTTTGATTGAGCGTCTGCATGCCGGTCGTCCCCTGGCCGATCTGCATCTGCGAGTAGATCTGGTGGGTCTTGTCCTCGCGGATCAGGTTCCGGATGGCCGCGTTCGGGATCATGATCTCGAGCGCCGCCACCCGCCCCGAGCCCGAGGCCTTCGGCAACAGCGACTGACACACCACCCCCTCCAGCACGAACGAGAGCTGGGCCCGGATCTGCGACTGCTGGTGCGGCGGGAACACGTCGATGACCCTGTTGATGGTCTGCACCGCCGAGTTCGTGTGCAAGGTGCCGAAGCACAGGTGTCCCGTCTCGGCGGTGGTCAGCGCCGCCTCGATGGTCTCGAGGTCGCGCATCTCGCCCACCAGCACGATGTCGGGGTCCTGCCGCAGCACCGATCGCAGCGCCCTCTTGAACGACTTCGTGTCGCTGCCCACCTCGCGCTGGTTCACCACGCAGTTCTTGTGCGTGTGAATGAACTCGATGGGATCCTCCATGGTCACGATGTGCTCGTGGCGCTCGGTGTTGATCTTGTCGATCATGGCCGCCAAGGTCGTCGACTTGCCCGAGCCCGTCGGGCCCGTGATGAGCACCAGCCCGCGGGGCTTGTTGCACAGCTCTTCGATGATGGGCGGCAAGCCCAGCTCGGAGAACGAGCGGATCTTGAAGGGGATGGTGCGGAACACCCCCGCCACCGCTCCTTTCTGCAGAAAGATGTTGGCGCGGAAGCGGGCCAGGTTCTTCAGCCCGAACGACAGGTCCAGCTCCTGGTCCTCCTCGAAGCGGGCCTTCTGCTCGTCGGTCAGCACCGAGTAACAGAGCTGCTTGGTGTCGACGGGGCCGAACGGGGGCACGCGAAATGGCACCAGCTCGCCGTCGATGCGCAGCTGCGGCGGCGACCCGGTCGTGACGTGCAGGTCGGACGCCCCCTTGTCCACCATCGCCTTCAGCAGCTGAGGCAACGTGATCGCTTGGGGTGCTGGTGAAGCCGCCATGTTTCCTAGTCCGCCGCCGTGATGCGGGCGACCTCGTCGAACGTCGTCACGCCCAGGCACACCTTGGCGATGCCGGACATGCGCAAGGTGCGCATGCCGGCCCGGATCGCCTCTGCCTTCAGCTCGGCCGCCGACACGCCCTGCAGCACCAGCGCCTTCAGCTTCTCGCTGAACGTCATCACCTCGTACATGGCGATGCGCCCCTTGTAGCCACTGCCGTTGCAGATGCTGCAGCCGGCGCCGCGCGCGCAGGCGGCGGTGGCAATCTCCTCGTCGGTTGCGCCCAGGGTCTTCAGCTCGTCCTTCGGCGTCGGGATCGCCTGCTTGCACGCGGCGCAGATCTTCCGGATCAACCGCTGCGCCTCGACCAGGTTCACGGCGGCGGTCACCAGAAACGGCTCGACCCCCATGTTCAGCAGCCGCGTGATCGTCGACGCGGCGTCGTTCGTGTGCAGGGTCGACAGCACCATGTGCCCGGTGAGGGCT
>DASYCK010000226.1:0-8475 GCA_036500205.1 Polyangia bacterium
TACCACGCGGCGCCAACAGGGGTTACGATAGTCGGCAATGACACGCGTGCTCTTTGCGGTGTTGCTGGTCGCCGCCTTCGCGATGTTCGCCTGGACGGTATGGCGGTTCGCGCGCCTGATCTTCGCGGCGCGGCCCCTCGACCGCACGGACCAGGTCGGCGCCCGCATCGATTCGGTGCTGAAGTTCTTCTTCGCCCAGAAGAAGGTTGTCGAGAAGACCACCCTGCCCGCCAAGCGCTGGCCGCGGTTCGTGAGCGCGCTGGGCAGCAAGTACCACTTCCTGATCTTCTGGGGCTTCATCGTCATCACCGTCGGCTCGGCGGAGACGCTCACCCAGGGGCTGTTCCCCTCGTTCAGCTGGGCGGTGCTCATCGGCGAGACGCCCGCCCGGATCCTGGGAGCGATGATCGACGCCTTCTCCGTCGCCGTCCTGGCGCTGGTGGTGTTCGCCTTCTTCCGGCGCATCGTCCTGCAGCCGCGCCTCATCCCGATGAGCCGCGACGCCGCCGCCATCCTCTCGGCCATCGGCCTTTTGATGGTGAGCTACTTCGGGATGAAGCGGTTCGAGCCGCCGCTCTCGGAGATCTGCTGGTGGACCCACGTCGTCACGCTGCTGGCGTTCCTCAACTACCTGCTCTACTCGAAGCACAGCCACATCCTGGCCGCGCTGCCCAATATCTACTTCCGCAAGCTCGGCCAGCGCGGCATCTTGCCCAAGCTCAACATGGAGGCCGACGACATCGCGGCCACCGGCGTCGTTCAGGAGTGGAAAGACTTCACCTGGAAGTCGCTCCTGGACGGGTTCGCCTGCACCGAGTGCGCGCGCTGCACCAACTTCTGCCCCGCCTACAACACCGGCAAGCCGCTGTCGCCGATGCAAATCATTCACGATGTCCGCGACGATCTGCGCACGCGCATGCCCGATCGCGGTCCGCTCGACGCCTTCCTCGACCGGTTCCAGCACGGCGCCGGCGCGGCGGCCGACGAGGTGAAACCGCTCATCGGGACCCGCACCACCGAGGACGTCCTGTGGGCCTGCACCACCTGCGGCGCTTGCCAGGAGGTCTGCCCGGTCTTCATCGACCACCCCGAGAAGATCATCCAGATGCGCCAGAACCTGGTGATGGTGCAGGAGAAAGTCCCGTCTGATCTGGCGCGCACCTTCACCAACCTGGAACGCAACGGGAACCCCTGGGGGATCGGCGCCGACAAGCGGATGGACTGGGCCGAGGGGATGAACGTCCCGACGCTGGACGACCACCCCGACGCCGAGTACCTGCTGTGGGTCGGCTGCGCGGGCGCGTTCGACGACCGCATCAAGAAGCAGACGCGCGCGCTGGTCGAGATCCTGCGCGAGGGGGGCGTCGACTTCGCGGTGCTGGGCCTGGAAGAGGGCTGCAGCGGCGATCCGGCGCGCCGCTCGGGCAACGAGATGCTCTACCAGATGGAGGCGCAGCAGAACGTCGAGACGATGAACGCCAAGAAGGTGAAGAAGGTCGTCACCGCCTGCCCGCATTGTCTCCACACGATCAAAAATGAATACCCCCAGCTGGGCGGCAACTTCGAGGTTCGCCACCACACGCAGCTGATTCGCGAGCTGGTCGACAGCGGCAAGATCGAGATGGACGCCGTCGAGACCGCCAAGTCGAAGGTCACGCTGCACGACCCCTGCTACCTCGGTCGCTGGAACGGCGAGTACGACGCCCCGCGCGCGCTGCTGGGCGCCCTGCCCGCCGGAAAGGACGCCGTCATCGAGCTGCCGCGCAACCGCGAGCACGGCTTCTGCTGCGGCGCGGGCGGCGGCCGGATGTGGATGGAAGAAAAGATCGGCACCCGCGTGAACCACAACCGCACCGACGAGATCATCGCCTCGGGCGCCGACACCGTGGCCACCGCCTGCCCCTTCTGCACCATCATGCTCCGCGACGGCGTCCAGGACCGCAACGCCGGCGACAAGGTGCAGGTGCTCAACGTCTCCGAGCTGGTGGCCAAGTCGATGAAGCGGAAGCGCGAGATCGACGGCGCGAACACGCCCGCGGCGGGCTGATTCCGCTCCCGGGTGTCCGGCGGCTCGCGCGCCGTTCCCGAATGGCGTACGCTGGCTTCCATGAGACTAACTTATGGACGATCGATACTGGGGGCGGCCGCGCTCTGCGCAGCGGCCGCCTCGGGGTGCGGCGCAGGGTCGAGCAAGTGTTGCATGCCGGTCGACCCGGCACCGGGCAAGGACGCTGCCGTGCCCAGCGACGCACGGCCGGACCAGCGCAGCATGAACGAGGATCCGAGGGACGCCTCCCGGACGGATGCGACGGACGGCTCGGCCGGTCTCCCCTGCCCCAAGGCTTCCTGGGATGCCAACTTGAGCAACACCGATTTCTGTCGGAACGACATCGGGATTCCGTCGTTCCTCGAGAGCGGCACGTGCGGCGACTACCACCTGATCGAGAACTCCACCGACGGCGATGACGAGGTCTTCTACTACTTCGACGCCTCCGGCGCGCTCGTCGCGATTGTCGATTTCTCGGGCGGACAGTATCGCTGTACCGCTGGTCTGGTCGCCGCCGTCGCTCGCCCCTGCATCTACCGCGACAGCCCGTCCGTGACTACCCTCCGCTGCCGAGTCGACGGCGGCCCCACCGACGGACCGGTCCCCTAGGACTCCGCCGAACCGAAGTTGCGCACGTAGCGCGCGATGCGCGCGTCATGCGCGTAACCGGCCGCCTGCCAGAAAGCGACGGCCCAGGGGTGCTCGTGCTCGACCATCGCCGTCACCCGGCGGGCGCCCCAGGCGGCGAACGCCTCCTCCGCGGCAGCCACCAGGGCGCGGGCGATCCCGCGCCGCCGGTGGTCGGGGTGGACAGCCAGCCGGTAGATGTAGCCGCGCCAGCCGTCGAACGTCGCGATCACCGAGCCGACCAACCGCCCCTCGTGCTCCGCGACGATGCAGCAGGCCTGGTCATTTTCAGTCAGGCGAAGGATGTCCGCCCGCGTGTCCGTCAGGCTCGGCGTCGCCTCGGCCCTCCGCCACAATTCGAGCAGCGCTTCCACCTCCTTCGCGGAAAACGTCCGAATCATCATGCCCGATTTCGTAGCCTCTCCAGCGCTCGGACATCGGCCAGGTCCTGAAGCCGACCCGAGGCGCGCTTGTTGGTGAGCAGGTCTTCGAGGCCGATCACCTTCGTGGGCACTCCGTCGAAGCTCGCTTCGACGGCACGCGGCGCCACCTCCGCAAATCGCACGCCATCGACTTTGGTGAGCACGTCAATCCGACGCGGTGGGCTGCCCATCATGAAGCCCGTCCCCGGCAGACGCGTCGATCCACACGTCGAGATCCTTCGTCGCGCGCGGATGACCGTGGACGCCGACGGCGTAGGCGCCAACCACGAGGTACCGCACTTCAGCGGCGTTGAAGGCGGAGAGCAGATCGAGGAAGTCTTGATTCACGCGCCCCTGGATCCGTGAGCGAATAGACCTCCAGGCTCTGTTGCCAAACCGCCAAGGCGCGTTCCTCGAGCGGGATACGCGCCCAGAATTGGGCATCGTAGTCGGCAGCCTCTTCGGCCGCCCCCGGCCCGAACTTCCGGACCTCCCAGCCGGCACGCGCCCGACGTCGATCCTCGGCCTCGCTCACGTAATTATTTTATCATGCCCTCCGAGTCGGAGGTCAGGTCGACCAGGCGTTCGCGGTGCGGCGCGATCGGCGGGCGTTCCGCCTGCGCTCGGTTCACCGGCGTCTTCCTTTTGTGCATGCCGATCCGTCGCCTCGAGCGTCCCGTGACAAACCGAACCCCGACCGCAATTCCGTTGCCCTCCCGGCACGTCGTGAGTATCAAGAAGCCAGAGGGAGGTGCACGATGGCCCAGGTCAAAGCTGTTCCAGAGGGGTACCGCACGGTGACGCCATTCCTCAGCGTCAACGGCGCGAGCGAGGCGATCGAGTTCTACAAGAAGGCCTTCGGCGCCGAGGAGAAGAGCCGCATGCCGACGCCCGACGGCAAGGTTCTGCACTCCGAGCTGAGGATCGGCGACTCGATCGTCATGCTCGCCGACGCGATGATGGGCGGGCCGCCCCTGACGGCAGGAATCCACCTCTACGTCGCCGACGCTGACGCCGCTTGGGCGCGCGCCACCGCCGCCGGCGCGCAGGTGGTGATGCCGCTCGCCGACATGTTCTGGGGTGACCGCTACGGCGTCCTCACCGACAAGTGGGGGAACAAGTGGTCGATCGCCACCCACAAGGAAGATGTACTCCCCGAGGAGATGGGCGTCCGCGCGGCCGAGGCGATGAAGAACATGCCCAAGCCATAGGGGCGCCCGGGAGCCTTGTGGAGGCTGGTTTCTCGCGCGCTCCCGCCGACCCTGAATCAGGCGACCATTAGCCGGTAACAGACCGAACAGCGTTTCGCACTGATTCGATAAGCTGATCGTAGGTCATGAAGTCATGGCCTCGCGAGGAGTTTACGGTTCGTGCGACCGCATTGTCATTCTCCTCGCTACTTCGGCCCGCGATTACCAGGTAGCGAACCCTGGCGACGTCCGGCGGACAGCCCTGAATCCCGCTGAGCACGGCTGCCCTATGCCGGCTGATTTCGTGGTCCCATACCTGCGCCTGAGAGAACGCCTGCGTCAACTTCGAGTGTTGGACTCCGTCCTTCGTGAAGAGGGGAAGGTTCGGGCGTTCAATTTCGATCAGAATCAATTCGTTCTGAGAGTTAACGACGCCGAAGTCTGCACGCCACTTATTGAGAATGGGCGGTTTAAAAAACACATGCCTAGCTGCGAAGGGCGCCAGCAGCAGAGGATTCTGCTCGATGTATTTTTGGACGTCTTCTTCAAGGGGTTCCCTCCGAAGGAGTTTTTCGAAGCCCCCAAGAATCTTTTCAGCGTCAGCCAGGGATATCTGTGAGCTGACCGCGAAGCTACCATCTTGCAGGAGTGCGTCCTGAGCCCACAGAAGATGCGGAAGGCCTTCTCGAAGGTATTTGACGGGGAAGGTCAGCTGGCCGCATGAACACTTGAAGGTCCCCTCCAGGTCCCGGTACCAGACCGGATTAGGAGCGTCGGATGTTGCAGCCATGGATGTCTTCTCGAGTCCGGCGTACGGAGTAATTCCATCCCTGCACTTGCTACATGCTATGGCGATTCGGACCATGCGTTTGAACGCGGGATTGCTTTCGATCGCTCGCTTTTGGTCGATCGCCAGCGGCGGCGGCTCCACGAAGAGAAATTCGAGAACGCCGAGCGCAACCCGGATGCCGTCGTACGCGTGGTAGATGGTGATCTTGGCTGGCTGCCAGATGGTAGGCGGAATACCCTCCCCGCGCAGGGGGAAACCTAGGAGCGAGCGAAACGGAAGATCATTCCGTCCCTCAATTCCTAGTTCATAGTCGAGAAAGAACTCTTGCAGGGGCTCGTCGCTGACGAGTTCGATCCTTCCTCGAAGGGGCGAACCTTCAGGAAGGAGGAGAACGAGAACGAAGTTTCTCAGGTCCAGGGGGTAAAGCCAGGACGTTACGATCTGCCTAAGGCCACGAATATCGGTTGGAACTGTCGGGTTGCCGCCGTTTGGCGGCAGAACCTTGTCCGCCAAACCTACAAAGATCGGCGAGATCATTTAGTAAACCAACGCCCTACTCCTCGTCGTCGCGCGCCGCCGAGAGGCGGGAGAGGACGCCGATGTCCTCCAGCGTGGTCACGTCACCGCGCACAGCGCCGTTGGTGGCGATCTCGCGCAAGAGGCGCCGCATGATCTTCCCCGAGCGCGTCTTGGGGAGCGCGTCGGTGAAGCGGATCTCGTCGGGGCGGGCCAGCGCGCCGATCTCCTTGACCACATGGTCCGAGAGCGCCTTCTTCAAATCAGCCGACGGCACGACACCGCTCTTGGGCGTGACGAAAGCGAAGATGGCCTGGCCCTTGAGCTCGTGCGGCGGGCCGACGACGGCCGCCTCGGCGACGCCCGGGTGCGAGACCAGCGCGCTCTCGATCTCGGCGGTGCCGAGCCGGTGGCCGGCCACGTTGAGCACGTCGTCGACGCGCCCCATGACCCAGAAGAAGCCGTCCTCGTCCTGGCGCGAGCCGTCGCCGGTGAAGTAGACACCCGGGATCTCGGACCAGTACTGCTTCTGGTAGCGCTCGGGATCGCCGTGCACGCCGCGCAACATCGACGGCCACGGCTTCTTGATGATGAGGAAACCGCCCTCGTTGGGCTTGCAGGGGGTGCCGTCCTTCTTCACCACCTGCGGGTCGACGCCGAAGAACGGAATCGCGCAGCTGCCTGGCTTGGCGCTGGTGATCCCCGGCAGCGGCGTCATCATGATCCCGCCCGTTTCCGTCTGCCACCAGGTGTCGACGATCGGGCAGCGGCCGCCGCCGATCACCTCGTGGTACCACATCCAGGCCTCGGGGTTGATCGGCTCGCCCACGCTGCCGAGCAGGCGCAGCGACGAGAGATCGTGCTTCTTCGGCAGGTCGTCGCCCCAGCGCACGAAGGCGCGGACGGCGGTGGGCGCCGTGTAGAAGATCGAGACCTTGTGCCGCTCGACGAGCGACCAGAAGCGGTCCTTCTCCGGGTGATCGGGCGCGCCCTCGTACATCACGGACGTCGCGCCGTTCGAGAGCGGGCCGTAGACGACGTAGCTGTGGCCGGTGACCCAGCCGATGTCAGCGGTGCACCAGTACACGTCGTCCTCGCGCAGATCGAAGACGTACTTGGTCGTCAGGTGCGCACCCAGCAGGTAGCCGCCCGTGGTGTGGACGACGCCCTTCGGCTTGCCGGTGGTCCCCGAGGTGTAGAGGATGAAGAGCGGGTGCTCCGACGGGAGGCTCACCGGCGCGCACTCGGCCGAGGCGCCTTTCATCTGCTCGTCCCACCAGACGTCGCGGCCCGCCTTCATGGGGACCGCCTCGCCGGTGCGGCGCGCGACGACGCAGGTCTTGACCGTGGGCGTCTCGGCCAGCGCCTTGTCGACGTTCCCCTTGAGCGGAACGGCCTTGCCGCGCCGCCAGCCGCCGTCGGCGGTGATGCAGAGCTTGGCGCCGCAGTCGTTGATGCGGTCGCGCAGCGCCTCGGCGGAGAACCCGCCGAAGACCACCGTGTGCGCGGCGCCGATGCGCGTGCAGGCCAGCATGGCGATCGCCGCCTCGGGGATCATCGGCATGTAGATGGCCACCACGTCGCCGGCGGCGATGCCCAACCCCTTCATCACGTTGGCGAACTTGCAGACCTCGGCGTGGAGCTGCTTGTAGGTCAGCTTGCGCGCGTCGCCCGGCTCGCCTTCCCAGTCCAGCGCCACCTTGTCGCCGCGCTTGGCGAGGTGCCGGTCGAGGCAGTTGGCCGAGAGGTTCAGCTCGCCCCCCTCGAACCAGCGCGCCCAGGGGACGTTCCAGGTGACGACCTTGTCCCACGGCTTGGTCCAGCTGAGCTCGGCCTTGGCCGTGTCGCCCCAGAAGCCCTCCGGATCGTCGATCGATCGCCGGTACATCTTCTCGTACGTCGCCGCGTCCTTGATCTGCGCGCGCTCGGCGAACGCCTTGGGCGGCGGGAAGCGCCGGGTCTCGCGCGACACCGATTGGATGACCCCCGTCGCGTCGGACGTCGCGTCGGACGTCGCGTCGGATGTCGCGTCGGACGTCGCGTTTTTCTTGGAGTCGTTCTTCGCGTCGTTCTTCGATCCATCGTTGGACATGGCGTTCTCCTCGCAGCCTCAGCGTATCGTGAAATCGTCCAGACGATCGATCCCCGCCAGAGATGAGAACTTCGATGCAAGATCAGAGATGTTCTCCGGAATCTCTTCGACGTCGACGCCGGTGACGCGCGCGCCGCGCGGCCCTTCTGCGAGCCAGGCGACGAAAGCGTCGACCGCCGCGCCGTCGCCGCGGGCGGCCGCCTCGACGGTGCCGTCGGGGAGATTTCTCACCCACCCCGCGAGCCCCAGACGCCGCGCTTCGGACGCCGCGGAGGCACGGTAGCCGACGCCCTGCACGCGTCCCCGCACCTGCACGCGGACTGTCTTCAGGGTTGGATCCTCAGCTCGGGCGCCGGGCGGGCGGCCGCGGGCACCTCCCCGGTCCCCGCCGCGATCACGTCGACGGGGCGCGCCGCGCCGGCGGGCGCCGGCCGGCCGTCGATGGGCGTCGCCAGCACCCGGACGGCGCCGTCGGGGGCAGCGGCCGGGGCCAGCAGCCAGCGCCCCTCCGGCGAGATGTCAGGACGACCGAAGCGCGCCGGGCCGGCGAGCACCGTGGTGGCGGCGTCCTCCGAGCCGACGCGGAAGATCGCCGTGCCTCCACTTGCACTTGGACTTGCAACCGCCCCCGCTCCCACCCGCGTCGCCGCGGCGAAGAAGACGGTGTTGCGCTCGGGCGGGAGCCGAATGGCCGCGCCGCTCGCCAGCGGGAGCGCGCGCCCGACCCCCAGCCGACCGGGCGAGGCCGCGTCGCCGATCTCGACGACGCGCGAGGCGGTGAGGCTGACCAG
>DASYCK010000227.1:0-3448 GCA_036500205.1 Polyangia bacterium
CGAGACGCCTATAATCGTGCGGGCGTGAGCG
The DNA here is from genome assembly GCA_036500205.1 of Polyangia bacterium. Taxonomy (GTDB): domain Bacteria; phylum Myxococcota_A; class Polyangia; order Fen-1088; family Fen-1088; genus DASYCK01. The sequence goes on from DASYCK010000227.1 coordinate 32, forward strand.
TGCCTCCGTGGCGGTCGTTGGGTCCGCTCCTGTTGTCGGCGGCGGTCATCGCGCTCTCGGTGTCGGCGCTCCCCTGGTTCGCGGGCGTTCACCCGCTCCAACCTTACAGCTGGAGTCACATCGTCTATTTCGGCGACGGACGCGAACGTCGGTTCTATCTCGGGGTCGTCATCTTCGAAGCGCTGCTCGTCGCCTCCCTGACGTTGACGGGCTCCCGGTTCTGGAACGACCGGCACGACGCGCGCCTCGCGAAGCTCGTCGGGTCCGGCAGAGGCATCTACGCCTGGATTGCGCTCCTGGGCGGAGTCCTCGCGCTCGGCGTGGCACTCGCCGTCCTCAAGCAACACACGCTCACCGAGGACGAGAAGACCTACCTCTTCCAGGCAAAGTTGCTCCTCGGCGGACACCTGACGATGCCGGTCCCGGACCACCCGCTCGCCTTCTGGGAGCCCTTCATCGTCCAAGCACACGGCCGGTGGAGCGGGCAGTACTTCTGGGCGCAGCCGGCGCTGCTGGCGCTGGGCCTCCTGCTTCACCTTCCGGCGCTCCTTCCCGCCCTCGAGATCATGACGGGCGTGCTCTTCACCGGGCTGCTCGTCGAGGAGTACGCGGGCGATCGCCGGGCCGGGATTCTTGCGGCGCTGCTCCTGGCGACGAGCCCCCTGGCGGTCTTCACCGCCGGCTCCCTGCACTCCGCGACGCTCAGCATGGCCTGCGGCGCGGTCGCCCTCTGGTCGATCAACCGCGTCGCCAGCGACCGAAGCAGCGTCGGCTCCGCGGTGGCGCTGGGGCTGGCGGTGGCCGTCGGGCTGAACAACCGTCCGCTCGACATCGCCGCCCTCGTCGCGGGGGCCGGCGCGGTCCTCTGTCACCGCCGGAGGCACGACCTCCCCAGGGTGCTGGCTCACCTCGGACCATCGATCGCGATCGCGGCGCTCTCCTTGGTCCTACAGGCATTCTTGAACCGCGCCATCTCCGGCAACTACGCGCACTCGGGTTACTGGCTCTTCAACGAAGGCCAGGGCTGGACGACGATGGGCTTCGGCAAGGGACCTTTCGGGTTCCCGCACACGCCCACCCTGGCCACGATGAAGACGCTGGTCGCCGTGGTCCGCGTCGCCTTCTGCACCACCGGCTCGCCGTACGCGCTGCTGCTGGTGGTTCTCCCCTTCCCGGGATCGGAGGGTGGCGGGCCGCGGGGCCGGACGCCGGGCGTGATCGTTCTGGTCTACCTGGCGGCCTACTTCCTCTACGCCAGCGCCTCCATCCTCACGACCGGACCGGTCTATTACGACGCGCTCCTGCCGGTTCTGACCGGGTGGATCGCCCTTTCCGCCATCACCTGGCACGAGCGCGTCCGCAGCCGGCCGTGGGGACGACGGGTCGTTCCCGCCTTCTTGCTGGCGCAGGCGGCGGCGCTGGTCGTCTTTTGGCCACCGGCGCTGATGGAGATCGCCAACGCCGGCAAGAGCGCGAGCGCGTGCGAGCGCCTCGCTGGGCAGCACAATCTCTCGCGCGCGCTGATCTTCGTCCGCGCCGGCGGGAGCTCCCCGGCCAGCTGGACCTGTTGGCATCCGCTCTCGCTGCCGAGCGTCGACGACCCGATCCTCTTCGTCGCCAGCCGGGGACGGGCCGACGACGCCGCGGTGGCCAGCCGCTACGCGAACGGCCGGCCCGTCTACGCCGCCCACTGCATCGACGAAGCCTCCCCCAGCCTCGTCCCCTACGATCCGGCGACCGATCGGGCCCCCCCCCCCGACGCGCCGAGCCCGGCCAGTCGCTGAACGGCCGGAGGGATCTGCTGCGAGCTGCTCAGGCCGGCGCCGCCCCGGCCCGACGGAGCCCGTCGGAAACGCCCGTCCGCCTTGATTTCCAGGCTCCAGCGTGATACCGGAACGCCGCCCATCGACCCAGAAACGAAAAAGATGTGGCGGATCGCCGGCACCACCGGCGCCGTCGGAATCGAGATCGCGGCCGCCATCGGGATCGGCTATCTGGGAGGGCACTACCTCGACCACAAATTCGGAACGCAACCTTGGCTCAGCTATCTGGGATTCGTCGCCGGGATCGGCGCCGCCATCAAGGCGCTGGTGCGGGTGGCCCGCGCCTACAAGCGCGAGCAGGGCGACGACGGTCCCGGATCGAACAACCCTCGAGGGGGTCATGACGGCCGGGGTTAAGCGGATCGAGCGCGCCAACGTGATCCTGGCGGTGGCCTTCACGGCCGTGGCCGGCATCGCCTGGGGCCCGCGCGGCACGCTGGCCGCTGCCGCGGGCGCGCTGCTCGCCTGCGCAGACTTCCATGTTCTCGCTCGGCTCGGCGCGCGCGCGGTCGTCGCGGCGCGGGACGGCGCCTCGGCCGGCGCGCTCGGCGGCCTGGCCTTCGCGCTCATCGGCAAGATGACGGCGCTGTTCGCGCTGGTGTTCGTCGCGCTGCGCGTCGCGCACCTCGGGGCCGCGCCGTTCGGGCTGGGATTTTCAGTGCTGGTCGTCTCGATCCTTCTGGTGTCCTTCTCCGGACGTGCGGTAGAAGCCGGGGCGAAATCGCCATGAGCCCGCACGCCACCTGGTTCGAGTTTCTCCCCGGCTATCCCGCGCTGCACGACGCGCTCGCCTCGCTGCTCGGACGGACCTGGACCTGGCAGATGTTCCAGACCACGCACTTCCAGCTGGACCACGTGATGGGGGCGTTGCTGGTCTTTCTGTTTCTACTGTTCGGCGCCAGCCGCTACGCGGCGGCCGTCAACGGCGCCAGCGACGGCGGCCTGGTCCCGCCGCCCAAGTTCGGCCTGCGCAACCTGTTCGAGACGCTGGCCGACACGATCTTCAACCTGATGGCCAGCGTGATGGGCGAGAAGGAAGCCCGCCGTTACCTGCCGCTCATCGGCACGATGTTCTTCTTCATCCTCTTCTCGAATCTGCTGGCGCTCATCCCCGGATTCCTGCCGCCCACCGACACGCTGAAGACCAACCTGATGCTGTCCCTGCTGGTCTTCGTGCTGACGCACGTGTTCGGCGTCAGCTCGCACGGCTTCAAGTACTTCAAGCACTTCGTGGGCCCGGTCTGGTGGCTGGCGCCGCTCATGATCCCGATCGAGATCGTCAGCCACCTGGCGCGCCCCGTGTCGCTGTCGATGCGCCTCCTCGGCAACATCGCCGCCGACCACGCCGTCGTGCTGGCCTTCTTCGCCATCATCCCCTTCCTGGTTCCCGTCCCCTTCCTGTTGATGGGGGTGTTCGTCGCCGTCGTCCAGGCGGTGGTCTTTTCTCTCCTTTCAACGGTGTACATCGGCCAGGCCGTCGCGCACGAAGAACACTGATGCCGAACACTGATGCCGAACACTGATGGCGAACAGCAAAACGAGAGCACTAGAAACCCGGTCCGTTTGCAGCTAAGGTCCGCACCCGAAAACAAAC
>DASYCK010000228.1:0-15998 GCA_036500205.1 Polyangia bacterium
ACCGGCACGAAGAAGCTCCAGGCGAAGAAGCTGGCTTTTCCTTCGGCCACCGTCGCCGGCTCCGGCTTGTGCTCGAGCTCGACCCGGTTGAGCCCGTTCGGCCACAGATCACCCGGTCGAATCTCGACGCGCGCCGCGCGTCGCCCCTCGGCCACCGGCGCGGCGACGACGGACAACCCGCGTGGGTTCAAGATGTAGCTCCACTGCGACGAATCTCCGGTCTCGAAGTCGCCTCGCCAGCTTGGCGCGACCGACAGTCGGGAGCGCGGCGTGGCGCACGACGCGGACAGCGTCATCGCCAACGCAATTCCGACGAAGCGAGCCCTCGCCAGCATCGCGATGGGGGCCCGCGCGGGCGGCACGCGATCGCCGCGGTCCGCGCGCTGGCTCACCCGCCACCTACTTGGCGGCCGACTTTTTCTTCGTCGCTGGCGCGGGTGCGCGCTTGGCCTTCGCCGCGGCGGTCTTCGCGGCAACGGCGGCAGGCGCCTTGGGGGCCTTCCGGGCGTTGCGCTTCTTCGCGCTGCCCAGAATGTCCACCAGCTTGCCCGACGAGAACGTCGACAGCTTGGCGAGGTAGTCCTTGTCCTTCGCCTTGCCCAGCTCCTGGGCGGCGGCAGCCGCGATCTGGTCCTTGCCGCCGGCGCTCTTCACCTGCGTCGCCACGCCGTGCAGCCGGATCAGCTTGCGGTTCGCGGCGCTGAGCAGGCGCTTTCGCAAGTCGTCCTTCGACTCGTCGCCCGAATCGAGCAAGCCGACGATCTTGTCGACCAGCTTGTCTTTGCCGCCAAATTCTTCTTTGACCCGCGCGAGCGGGCTTGTAGTCGCCATGTTCCAGATTCTCCTTCGAAGGGGCGGATATCTACCCCAAAAAACCCCGGAAGGAAACCGCCTCCGCGAATCGCCCTATGGATGGGGGAATCCCGGGACCGCTCCCTGCCGCGCCAGGGTCAGCAGGGCGCGCAGCCGCTCGACCCCGTCGCTGGTCTGGCCAGGCGACAGCCGGACGCCGATCTCGCAGCTCACGTCGGTCGCCTTGGCCGTGATGCCGTCCAGATAGGGGCCCACCCCCATCAACAGCGCCTGCGGGCTCTTTTTCGCGGCCAGCAGGGCGTCCCCGACCTGCCGGGCCATGTCGGCGGCCTCGGCGTGCGTCGACAGGTCCGCCACTAGATGCGCGTCGACGCCCGACGTCAGGTCGACCCCCAGCGCCAGGCGGCTGACGGCGGCGGCGCCCGGCAAGGTGGGGTCGGCCGCCAGGGCATTTCGGGTCGCCGCCGGCACGATGGCGGCGGCCCAGATGGCCCGCGCCGGATTGGCCCGCTCGACCAGATGAACGAGCGGAAGGTTTCCGTTCGCGCTGGGCGATGCCGCCGAGGCCGGGGTGGCGGAGAGCTCCGCCATCCGCTCGGCCCATCCCCCCGTCCCGAGGACGAACGTCGTCTGGTCGATGAAGAACCCTGCCGTGGTCGGCTCCTTGCGCGTGGCCCACAGCGTTCGCCCGGCGTGACGGAACGAAAACAGGTCATCCCCCTGCTTCGCCACCTCGTCGCGCACGTAGGCGATCAGCCGGGTCTCGTCGAGCCCCTGCGCGCGGAGGATCATCCCCATCCCTCCTTGCGCCCGCGCCTCTTCGGGGAATGCCACCAGCAGTGAATCGACCTGACGCAGCGGATCGAAGCCCGTGCGACGCGCCAGCTCGTCGATCTTCTGATGGTCGGCGGGATCGGACGTCGCCAGGCCACCGAGCTGAGACCACAGCGTCGTCGCGCGCAGCTTCGCGAAGTCGACGCCGACGACGATGCGCGTGTCGGCGGGAAACCAATCCAGCAAGCGCATTCCCGGCGCGTCGGTGCGCGACTGCTTCGAGCAGCCGCCGCGACAGGTGGCGAGGCTCAGCAGCAGCAGCGCGCCGGCGAGGCGACCGAGCGTTCGGCGAGGCATGGCATCGCTCTATCACAACTCGATCGCCCTCGACGTTTCCGCCATAGTGCGACCCATGCCGTGGCAGAGAATGATCTTTCGCGAGGACACCGTCTGGGTGCACGTCAACGACGACGGCCGGCCGGTGCTGGATCGCGACGGTCGCGCCGAGATGAAGTACCGCGAGACCGACACCAAGACCTATCGCCCCGGGCCCGCGAACCTTCGGCCCGATCCCGCAGGTGGCGCGCCTCGCGAGCTGGTCGCTCCAACCGGAGAGGCGGCGCCCGAGGCCGACGGCGCACCGGCGCGAACGAAGGCCCGCAAGGGTGGCGCCACTCTGGCCAACGATCCGAACGCGCTGCAGATCTGGACCGATGGCGCTTGCTCGGGGAACCCGGGGCCGATGGGGATCGGTGTCGTCATCGTCGACGGCAAGGAGCGCGAGGAAGCGGGTGAGTATCTGGGCACGGGAACGAACAACATCGCCGAGCTGGTGGCCATCGAGCGGGGCCTGGCGCTGGCCACGAAGCGAATCCCCGCCAGCGAAGAGCGGCGGGTGCGCGTCTACACCGACTCGAGCTACGCCATCGGGTTGCTCGAAAAAAACTGGAAGGCCAAGGCCAATCAAGAACTGGTGGCGCGCATCCGGCGCAAGCTGGCTGCTTTCCCCGCCCCCGTGCAGTTCGTGAAGGTCGCCGGTCACGCCGGCATCCCCGAGAACGAACGCTGCGACGAGCTGGGCCGCCAGGCGATCCTGCGCTCGCGTTGAGAGACGATGAAACGCGAAAATGGGCCCGCGAAGGCCCTCTCGAATCGGCGACGGTGAGGAGCGAAGGGCCCCCCACCGTCGCGTGATCACCGCGCCAGCACGGGCTTTCGCACGATCTGGGCGGCGACGGTCTGGACGTTCCCCGAGACCGTTCCCAGCTCGACGAAGGCGCCGTCCTGCATGATGACGAACGGGCGCTCGTCGAAGCGCAGGCCCCCCTTGCCGTCGTGCTCGATGACCTGCAGCTTGCCCATGCCGTAACCCATCGGACCGCGGCTGTAGTAGTGCGCCTGCAAGCGGTAGGGGAAGGCGCGGGCGGACGGGGCGTTGCGTATCGTGAAGCACTCGGGGCCGTAGCCGGTCGTCACGTCGGCGTACAGCTCGCCGCCCGACGGAAGCTGGGGCGCGCTGTAGAAGGCGTGGCCCCCCTTGCCGTCATGGATGTGGAAGTCGACGTCGTTGGCGTCGGTCTCCCAGTTCAGCACGAACCGCACCGACGGCGCCGACTCGGCGGTGCCACCGGCGCGCGCCAGACGGGCGCGGATGTCGTCGGCGTGTGCCGGCTCGGCGCGCATCCAGGCGGCGGCGGCCAGGCCCAGGTCCTCGGACAGGATGCGCTCGACGCCGCGAAACCGGCCCGCCGGATAGCGGCGCGCCGCGCCCACCGCGATGGCCTCGAACGCCTCGCGCGGGTGCCCCTGCTTCAGCAGCGCGAACCCCAGCAACCGGTGGCTGGCCGGATGATCGGGGCGCTGCTCGACCGCCTTGCGATAGGTGTCGACCGCGAGGGCCAGCGCGGAGGCGCCCCGCACGCGCTCGAGGCGCTCGCCGGCAAAGCGGCGCATGTCGGCGCGGCCAGGAAACAGATCGATGATCGATCCGTAAGCGCGCCCCGCCTGCGTCGCGTCGCCGAGCGCCTCCCAGCATTCACCGAGGGCCACCAGGGCCAGGACATCACCCGCGTCGCGCGCTCGCCACGCCAGCGCCTTGTTCAAGGCGGCGCGCGGATCGCCGTGATGAATCAGGTCCATCACCTCCTTCAGCACGCCTGACATCGAGGGCAGCGCGGGAGGAGCGACCGGCGCGGGCGGCGGCGCCGGCATGAAGGGGGCCTCGGGCTCGAACGCCATCGCTCCCGACACGCGGGCCATCTTCTTCCGGTCCATCGCCTGCGCGGGTCGCGCCACCTCCCGGGCTTCCGGACGGGGAGCAGACCTCGCGACAGGGGGCGGCGGCGCCGCCGCCGGAGCGGCTGCTCCCTCGTTCCCGGGGCGAGCACGCAGATGGCCAATTCCCCGGGTGCTGGGCGCGCCGCCCCCCGACGTCAGCCCGGAGATCGAATCGTCCATTTCCATCTTCTCGACGTCGGCCCGAGCCAGATTGGCGCCCCGGGGACCATCGCTCTCCGCTTCCCGTGACGCCTGCTCCAGCGGCGCACGGTTTGCTGAGCCCGTCTCGTCCTTGCCCCCCTTGGCCGCCTTCGCCAGGGCCGGCAACGCCTGTTCGGACACCGCTCGCCCCGCTTCCGCCATCGTCGCGGTGAGGGCGAAGTCCGCCCGGTGCGCCACGGTGATCCCCCCCGCGCCAACGGTCAAGATGTCGGCCAGGGCGCGACGCTCGATCCCGAAGCGCGCGTAGTCCTGCTCGGTCTCCAGCACCAGCAGCGAGGTGAATGGGCACAGCACGCGGTACTTCACCGACAGCTCGATCGCTTGCTTCTTCAGCGCGTCGGCCATGTCGCGATCGAGGCCCGCGAACTTCTCCGGCGCGTCGCGCATCTCGATCAGGCGGGCGATGCGGGCGTGCACCCAGGCGCGCTCGAGCAGCGGGCGCTCGACGGGGGCGAGCGTCCCGACGAGCGGCAGCACCTGCCCGGCGACCTTCACCCGAAGCGGCTTTCCCGCGGGAAGATCGGCGTAAACCAACATCTCGTCGCCCGCCTGCACGCCGTCGAGGACGTTCGGCCACACCCAGCCGGCGCCGTCGATCTCGACCTTCAGGCCGGAGCGGGTGGCGCGCGTCAGCCGAGCCGCCGCCAGCGCCGACGGCTGGGTTCCGTCGATGACCACGCCGTCTCGCGCCAGGCCGGCCGTCACCAGCCGCGCCAGCAGCGCATCCTCGCGAATGCCACCGACGGCCAGCACGTCGAGACGCTCGACCCCCGCCGCGGCCAGCGCCTTCACGCGGGCCCGCAGCTTCTCGGCCGACGCTTCACCCGCGGTGGCGACGCCATCCGTCACCAGCAGCACGCGGCTTCGCTTGTCCTTCGCGGCGGCGGTCGCCAGCCAGGCCAGCGCCCGATCGATGTCGGAGGCGCCCAGGGCGCGCCGCTGAAGGATGCGCTCACGCACGCTGCCCGCCATCCCGCTGGCCTTGCCGGTGTACAGCGGCGCCACGTCCTGATCGAACGCCGCGACCGAGATCATCGGATCGCCCGCCTTGCGCAACTCGGAGACCAAACCTTCGACGGCCGCCACCTGCTGGGCGAGACCGAGCGCGCGCGACGCGCTCGTATCGATCAGCACGAACAGCGAGCCGACCTCGTCACGCCTGGTGGTCCCGGCGAAAGGAACGACGCGCGCCACCACCAGGTTGTCGTTCCGCAGTCCCAGGCGACCCGCGACCCCGCCGTGCGCGACCTCGAAGTCACGATCGGGTTTGAAGTCGCGCTTCTCGACCTCGACGACATCGTACTGGGCCCGCTGCCCGCCCAGGTTCGAGGCCGGCGCGGTAGCGTGAGGTCCCGTCACCTTCCCCACGAGGGCGCGCACGGCCAGCCGCCCCAGCTTGGGCAGGCCTACCAGCGGCAGCCGGTACGGCTCGGCCACCGCGCGCAGCTCCTGGGAATACGAGACGACCAGCTCCTTCGTGGCGTTCGGCGGGATGGGAAAGACCCGCGCCGAGAACTCGTTGCCGGCCTCCGACTCGAGCAGCGCCGGGTCCTGGCGCCGGTGAAGGAAGTCCTCGTAGGCGATCCGCGCCGCCTGTTGTTCGACCACCTCCCCCTCCTGCCAGCGGTCCCCCACCCGCATGGCGAACCGGCTGATGGTCGCGCCCGACGGCAGCGTGATGCGAAAGCGCCCCTCGCGCACACGGCTCTCGGGGTTGCGAAACACCAGGTGCAGCTCGGTGAAGGCCAGCGGATCCTCGACCACCGCTTGCGCCGACAGAGAGACCAGCTCGAGGCCGGCGCCGTCCGAGGCGGTCAGGCTGAGGGGAGCTTCGACCACATGCCCCGCGCCAGGGGGGGCCTTCTGGAGGACCTGGGCCGACACGTCGGTCGGGGTCCCCGTGCCGGCCGCGGCCACCAGCGCCAGCGTCGGCAGAAACGGGAAACGGGAGGATCGGGCGAAAATGGGCTTCGTCATGGGCGGTCAAACGCGCCATGCGACGGATCGATTTATTTTTTCTGCGGGGCCCTAAATCTGGGTCGCCAGCGTCGTGACGGCCTGCGACAGCGTCTGGAAGATGGCGCCGTGGGCCCGGGCCTCGGCCAGGGTTGCTTCCAGAGCCCGGCGTTTCGTGGCGAGCGGAACGCGCAGATCGGGCTGGCGGGCGATGAGCCCCGGCGGGAACCCGTCGGCCTCGGCGTCCGCCAGATCGATGCCGTGCAGCTCGAGGTTGAAGAACGGCTGCCCGAGCGCCGAGGCGACCATGCGCCTGCGCAGCCAGTCGGGGAACGTCACCACGCTGGTGCCGATGACGTGCAACCGCAGGACCGGCGTGACCGCCAACGGGAGCTCGACGAGCGGCAGATCGCCGCGCCGGTAAGGCGCCCCACGCGCCGGACGATAGGGCACGAGCGGCGCGCCCAGGACGCGCGGGCTCCCCAGGTGGCTCCCCGAAGGGCGATTCATCATCCGCATCGCCGCCATCACGGCCGCCTTCGCGGCGTAGTAGGGAAGCGACGGAAACGCCGACGAATCGTAGCGATAAGCGCGGGCGCACAGCAGGTCGAGCACGTCGGCCGACAGCGTGTAGCCGGGCGCGCGGAACCCCGTGGGAGCCTGCCCCGCGCAGCCGGCGATGGCATCGTGGGCGCGATCGATCTCGTCGGCGATCGCCGCGCGAGAACGACGGACCAGATCGTAAGGGTGGGTGTGGCTGTGATTGGCCAGCTCGTGCCCCGCCGCTGCCAGCTGGGCCAGAAGCGCCGCCCCCTCCGGGTCATCCAGCAGGTCGCGGCCGACGACGAAGAACGTCGCCTTGACGCCCGCCGCCGCGAACAGCTCGCCGAAGCGCGGCAGGCAGCGGCGCAGGATGACCCGCCGCGCCTCCTCGGGCGGTTCACCGGGCAGCGCGTGGATGCGCCAGTAGCAAGCGATCGCGTCCAGATCGACCGAAACCGAAGCAATGGTATTTTGCGCCATCATGATCGGTAAAAAGAAGCGCGCGCCCCTGACGATGACTACCACGGGCCCGCGTCGGCCCACCACGCGCGACGGCGAGCCCTTCCGCTACCGGGTGGGAATGGCGAACCCGGGGCAGCACGAATTTCAGGTGGAGATGCGCGTCCCCGCCCTGCCCGAGCGCGCCCACGTCGAGCTGGTGTTCGCCGCCTGGGCGCCCGGCAGCTACATGATCCGCGACTTCGTCCGCCACGTTTACGGTCTGGAGATCACCGACGAACGGGGACGAGCCCTCGACGCCGAGCGCCTCGACAAGCAGCGGTGGCGCGTGACCAGCGGCGGCGCGCCGTTCGTGGTGCGCTACCGGGTGTTCGCCTTCGAGACCAGCGTGCGGACGTCGTTTCTCGACGACAGCCACGGTTACTGGAACGGGACCAGCCTGTTCTTCGCCGTCGAAGGGGAGACCCGGCGCGCGCACGACGTCACCGTCGATCCACCGCGCGGGTGGCACGTCTCCACGGCGCTGCCCGGCGGCCCTGGAGACGCCGCGACGACGTTCCGAGCGGACAGCTACGACGAGCTGGTCGATTCTCCGTTCGAGGTCGGCACGCACCGCCGCCTCGTTTTTCGCGTGGGACGCACCACCTTCGAGGTCGCGCTTTACGGACGCTGCAACGCCGAGCCGCGCCGCCTGGTCGACATCTTGCGGCGGGTGGTGCGCGCCACGGCGGAGATCTTCGGCGGCTTCCCCTTCGCGCGCTACGTCTTCATCATCCACGCCCTCCCCGTCGGCAGCGGCGGGCTCGAGCACCACGCCTCGGTCACGATGGACATCACCGGTCTGTCGTTCGAGGACGAGAAGGGGTACGTACGGTTCGCCGATCTGGCGGCGCACGAGTTCTTCCACGCCTGGAACGTGAAGCGGCTGCATGACCCCGTGCTGGGGCCGTTCGACTACACGCGTGAGAACTACACGCGGATGCTGTGGTTCCACGAGGGGTTCACCGACTATCTGGCCAACGTGCTCATCCTGCGCGCCGGCCTGCTCGACGAGAAGGGGTTCTGGCGCTGGATCGCCGAGGACTGGCCGCGGTACGCGTCGCGCCCCGGGCGTATGGAGACACCGCTCGACGAGCTGTCGTTCGAGGCCTGGATCAAGCTGTACAAGCCGGCCGACAACCACTTCAACAGCGCCGTCAGCTACTACGAGAAGGGGCTGTGGGTGGGCATGGCGCTCGACCTCGAGCTACGGCGCGCCACCCAGGGGCGCCGCGGGCTGCCCGAGCTGTTTCGCTGGCTGTGGGACAGCGGCCATCACCAGGAGGCGACCGTCACCGAGGAGGACGTGCGCGCCGCCGCGGCGGCCGTCGGCGGGAAATCGTTCGACGCGTTCTTCGAACGCTACGTGCACTCCACCGACGAGCTGGCGCTGCCCGCGCTGTGGCGCCAGGCCGGGTTGACGGTGAAGCTGGCGGCGCCCTGGAGCGCCGAGGCGGGCGAGACGGATCCCGTCCGTCGGGTCCGGGCGCGCAGCTGGTCCGGCGCCGTCGTGGAAGCACGCCCGGGCGGGGCAGACCGCGCCGTCGTCAAGAACGTGCTGCCCGACTCCCCGGCGGCGCGCGCCGGGCTGACGTTCGGCGACGAGCTGGTGGCCCTCGACGGCGACCGCGTGAACGCCGCCACGTTCGCGAAGCGGCTCTCCGATCATCCCCCCGGCACGAAGGTGACGGTGACCTTCTTCCGGCGCGATCTGCTGCAAACGGCTCGGCTGACCGTGGGCGCGTCCCCCGAACGAAGGTTGCTCCTCGAGCCGGACGCCAAGGCCTCGGCGACCTCGCTCGCGATTCGTAAGGGCTGGCTGGGCGTTCCGGCGAGCGGCCGGAAGACTTAGCCGTCGTTCTGGCGCACGGAGATCGCCAGGCGGGCCACGCTCTTCAACACGTGGGGCACCCGCTTGACCAGATTGATCGACGGCGGCCGCTTCTCGCGCACGGTGAAGGGGATCTCCAGCACCTTCCGCCCTTCGCGGTGCGCGCGAATGACGAACTCGCTGGCGAACACGTCCCGATCGAGCACGCAGCGCCGGGCCACGTCGAGCAGGGCATCGCGCCGGAACGCCTTCAGGCCATGGGTGTCGGTGCCCGGGTAGTGACACACGGCGCGCAGCATGCCGTTGTAGATGCGGGTGGCGAAGCGCCGCACCAGCGGCCGCTGATCGTTCGAGCCCACCATCGCCTTCGACCCCACCACCAGCTCGGTGTCGCTGCGCTCGAGCAGCGCCAGCGCGCGCGCGTAGAACTCGGTGTCGCACAGATCGATCTCGTCGCAGATGACGAACGTCCCCCGGGCGTCGAGGATGCCGGTCTTCATGGCCAGGCCGTAGTTCGGCTGACCAACCGACAGCATGCGCAGGTTCGTTCGCTCGGACTGCAGCTGTTTGCCGATCTCGACCGTGCGATCGCGCGAGCCGTTCTCGCACAGGATGATCTCGTAGCTCCATCCGAACGGACGCAGCTTCTTCTCCAGCTCGAGGACAGAGCCCTCCAGGATTCCCTCTTCGTTGTAGACGGGAATGACGATCGAAACGTGGGGCGCGGGATCGGCGGATGACATGGGGGCCTCGTCGCCGTCACCACTTACCACGGATGGTCGGGGCCGAGCCACGTCCGGCGGTCCGCGGCGCGTAAACTGGCGGCACCCGCGCGGCACCGCCAGAATGCCACGGTGGATCGCAGGGAAGGACGACCGCCGCCGGGCGGCGACGGCAACGTCATCGAGCGCGCGAAGGAGCTGGACTTCGAGCAGCGCTCCCGCCTGCGCAGCGTCCGGCGCGTCACGCTGACCCTGTCGTTCCTTCGCCTGCTCTGGCGTCGCTTCTGGTCCCGGACGCTCCCCGCCGGCGCCGCGCCTGTGCCGCATCCCCCGCCGGGGGCCGTGGCGTTGACCCGCGTGGGGCACGCCACCGTGATGATCACGACCCCGCAGCTACGCCTCATCACCGACCCCGTGCTGGAGCATTCGTTGTGGGGCCTTCCGCGCGCGCGCGCCGCCGCCGTCGACCCGGCGGACCTCGACGACGTGGGGCTGATCCTGATCTCGCACGCCCACCGCGATCACCTGTCGTTGTCATCGCTGGCGCGGTTTCCCCGCGGCGCGACCCTGGTGGTGCCTCCCCTGTGCGGGGCGCTGGTGTCGTCGCTGGGATTCACGCACGTGGTCGAGCTGGGCGTGGGGCAGGAACTGGCGCTGGGGGACGTGCGAATCGTCGCCGTGCCGGCCCGGCATCCCGGCGCGCGTGGGCTGCTCGATCGCAAGCGGCGGGGCGCGAACGGTTACGTCATTCGCGCCGCCGGACGCACCATCTACTTCGCGGGGGACACCGGCTACTTCGCGGGTTTCCTCGAGGTGCAGCGGCGCTTTGCCCCGGACGTGGCCCTGCTGCCCATCTCGGGCTATCAGCCGGCGCCATTTCGCGAGGAGCACCTGTCGCCCCTCGACGCCGTCTACGCGTTCGAGGATCTGGGGGCCCGCATCCTGATTCCCGTCAGCTACGGCTCGTTCCAGACCTCCTACGAGCCGCTCGACGAGCCGCTGGCCTGGCTGGAGGAGCTGGCCCGGTCCCGCCCGCGACCGGCGTCCGGAAAGCCGGGCGTGGCGCTGGGCACCGCGCTGACGGTCCTCGAGCACGGCCAGACCTGCCTGCTCCGCTGACGCCCTCCGCCGCTCCGACGGTAGACGCCCGAGGGGGGGACGGTTATTGTCCTCGGTTCGCCGTGGACAGACTCCGTCGCGTTCCTGCCTGGGCCTGGGCTCTGTTGTTTTCCATCGCGCTCGCCCTGCCGCGCCTGAGCGCCTTCGGCCTGTGGGAGCCTTGGGAGCTGACCTTGGCCGAGCAGGCCCGCCAGACGGCCGACGGCTTGACCGCCGGAAAGGCGTTCGAGCTGCTGACCCAGGCGCAGCTGATTCCGCTGATGCGGGCCATCGGCGTGAAGCTGTTCGGGCCGACCGAGCTCGGCGTGCGGCTGTTCAGCGCCATCTCCAGCGTCGGAGCGCTGATGGCGATGTACTGGGCCGGCCTGGCCCTGTTCCGGCGGCGCGCGGCGCTGATCGCCGTGCTGGTGCTGGGGTCGACGCCGCTGTTCGCGCTGTCGGCGCGGCAGGTGACCACGGACATGCCACTGGTCGCGGCGCTGGCGCTGACCCTGGGCGCGCTGGGTCGCTGGGCCTGGCCGCCGGACGGCCGCCGGCGGGCCCGCGATCTCGGGCTGGGCGCGCTGGGGCTGCTCGCCGGCTACGCCGCGGGCGGCGCGGTGATCGGCGTGGCCCTCCCCTGCCTGGCCCTGGTGCTCGCCATCGTGACCTGCTGGGGCCTCGACGTGCAGCGCGCGCCGGCTCCCCCCTCCCCCGAGTCGCCGCCCGATCTCGCGGCCGCCAACGACGGAACCGCGTCGCTGACGGTCACCGGCGTCGGTCCCGACCTTCCGGCCGGGCAGACGTTCGGCGGCACCTTCCGGGCGCGTGGGCGCGGGCCGCTGTTCGCGCTGGGGGCGGTGGGGGTGGCGGTCCTCGTCTTGGCGGTGGCGCGCTTTCACCTGGTCCAGTTCTCGCCGCTGTGGGGCGGCGCCCCCCGACCCGGTCCGCCGTCCACGACGTTCGACTACCTGATCAAGCAGCTCGGCTTCGGGCTGTTTCCGTTCAGCGTGGTGGCGTTCTTCGCGCTGGGGCGCCCCCTGATCCGTCTCGACGACGAAGAGGACGCGCGGACCAACCGGCGATTGGCGTTCGCGCAGACCTACCTGCTGCTGTTCGCGGGCATCGGCTTCGCGCTGTCGACCTTGCTGGTGCTGCTGCTCGGGGAGAGCCGCTTCGCCGCCCTGCCGGCCATCGGGTTGGCGATCGGCGCGTTCCTCGACGAAGCGCTGGAGGGAAATCGTCCCGAGCCCGTGGCCGGTCTGCTGATCGCCACCGGGACGATGGTGCTGGCGCGCGATCTGTTTCTCTCGCCGGAGGATCTGGTCTCCGTGCACCTGCTGGGCGAGAAGGTCAAGTGGCCCACCTCGGTGTCGGTGGGCGCTGTTTTCCTGCTCTTCGGGCTGCTGGTGGCGGTTGGCATCTACGCCGGCCTGGCGGCGCGGGGCAAGGCGCTGGGCAAGGTGGCCGGTCCCGATCTCTCGAAGGCTCGCCCCTGGCGGCGGCTGCTGGAGGACAAGGGCGTGCTGGCCGGCCGTTACGGCCTGCAGCTCGCGGTGGGCGTCTCGGTGTTCTTCGGGTTCTGGCTGACCCAGTACCTGGTCCCACGCCTGTCGACGCACCTGTCGTTCAAGCCGGCCATCGAGTCGTACGCGAAGTATGGGCGGCATGGCGAGAAGTTCGGGCGCTACCGCATCGAGGGGAAGGGAACGGCGTTTTACTCCGGGCTGGCGATGCTCGAGCTGCCCACCCAGGATCGGGTGGTGGCGTTCCTGCGGGCGCCCGAGCGGGTGTTCGCCCTCGTGCCGGCAGAGGAACTGGCGCCGCTCGACTCCGCCTTCAAGACGGCGGGCGTCCCCTACTTCGCGGCGAGCGGGAAGTCGTCGCGCTTCCTGCTGCTGACCAACCAGCTCGAAGCGGGTGAGCCCGACGAGAATCCGCTGCGCAAGAACGTCTGGGTCGCGCCCACCAACCCGCTCGCCAACGGTGGGCAGTGGAACCCGAACGAGAAGCCCCCCTGGACCTGGCGGGTGCCGCTGGCGGCGACGTTCGGCGACGCCATCGAGGTGGTGGGCGCCAATTTCCCCGAGACCCTGCGCCGCCCCGGCAAGATCACCCTCGAGCTGTTCTTCCGCGCCAAGGCGAAGGTCCCCGCGGGCTACAAGATCTTCGTTCACGTCGACGGGCCCGCGTCACCGCGGCTCATCGGCGATCACGATCCGGTGAACAAGACGTTCCCCACCGCGAACTGGCTGCCGGGCGAATACATCCGCGACAGCTACGACATCGACGTTCCGTTGATGACGACGCCGGCCGGGACCTACCACGTCTTCTTCGGCTTCTGGCCGGGGGGCGAAGCGAAGCGGCTGAAGATCACGCAAGGCCCGAACGACGGCGCCGATCGCCTGTCGTTGGGGGCGATCGAGATCAAGTAACTCTGTCCGGCGAATTATCGCCTGGATGGACTACAACGTTCGGGAGAGATTCTCGACGGCAATGCGCCGCAGCTTCAGGTACCGATTGTCATCCCGCCCTGGATCACTCAGCTCGGTCAACGCGCGCGTGCCGATCTGCGGGAAGACCGCCTCGAACCGCTCGGGCCAGTGATGCTGAAAGGCACGCAGCCATGCGAACAGACATTCGCGGTCCACCTCCTCGAGACCTTCGAAGTTCTCGGCGCAGAGGGTTCCGAGGGCCGCCCGCCAGCGTCCGGCATCGACCGGCTCCGTCGGAATCGCGCACACAGCGCCCACCGGAACGCCAGCGGCGCGGAGCTCTTCCCAGGCCGTCGACATGCCCTAAGCTTATCACGTGCCCACCGCGCTCGACCGAGACCGTATCGACGCCATCGTTCAAGCGGTCGCGGACCGCTTGACGGGCGATTGGCTGCTGATTGGTGGGGGCCTGACGGCGCTGTGGCTGTCTCCCCGACGGGTGACCGAAGACGTGGACATCGTCGCCATCGAAGGGACCGGCTCCGATCGCCTGTCGCTGTTGGGCCTGGCGAGCGATCTCGGGCTACCGATCGAGGCGCTGAATTCGGCTGCGGACTTCTTCGTTCACCGCATCGAAGACTGGCGCGCCCAGGTGGAACCGTTCCGCCAGGGGAGCGGCGCGCGGATCTTTCGGCCATCGCCGACACTGTTCCTGCTGCTGAAGATCCGCCGTCTGTCCGGCCAGGATCTGGATGACTGCCTGGCCCTTCTCGCACGCGTCGCTACCGACCATTGGCCGCTCGACATCGCCAGGGTCACCGCGGCGCTCGACGAAGCTCCCCCTGCCGCGGATTCCGCGGTCCGCGACCGCCGCACCCGCCTTCGTGCCGCGCTACACGGCTGATCTGACCTGGGCGTTACGAGTTGCCCTTGGGCTCGTCGTCGTCGCTGAGGTAGGCGAAGGTGCGGACCATCTGCACGATCTGCTCGCGCTGGGGGACCGTCAGGTCGACGAACTGCACGCCCATGCCGGGATTGATGTTGTCGTAGCTGCCCGGCCGGAACGGGTTGATCCACATGACCCGCCCTTCCAGGTTCAGCTGAGGGCCACCGCCCGGGGGGGTGAAGCTGAGATTCAGCACGGAGCCAGGGGGCTCGGGCGCGTTGGTGCGGATGAAGATCCCCATCGCGCTTATGTCGGTGATGTACGCGAACAGGAAGGTGTCGGCGCTCTTGTAGTCGACCTCGATGTCGACCATGACCCGCGTGTGGACCCGGCGGTCGGCGCCCGTCCCGCGACGCTCGGCGGAGACGTCGAGGTCTCGACGCCGTCTATCTCTGGGTCTTCGCGTCGACATCTCGGGTGTGCGGGCTCGACTGTGTCTTAGCCCAAGACCGCCGGTCGAACAATAGGCTCACTCACTCGATCGCGGGGCGTTCCCTCGGTCGGGCGCGACCAAGAGCAGCGAGTCCCACGACCAGTCAGCGAGCCCCACGCGTCAGGAAGAAGAATGGGCGGGCACCAGCGCCGGGGCATCGGCCTCCTCCGGCGTGCGGCGGGCCAGGAGCAGGAACATCACGGGCACGAGGAACAGCGACAGCACCGTCGACGACGTCAACCCGCCGACGACCGCCAGGGCCAGCGGGCGGTTCGAGGCGGTGCCCGCCTCCAGCCCCAGCGCCGTCGGGATGAGGCCGATGACCGTGGCCAGGCTGGTCATGGCGATGGGGATGAAACGGGTGCGGCCAGCGGCGATGACCGCCTCGAGCTTGTCCACCCCTCCCTGAAAGCGCCGGTTGGCGTCGTCGATCAAGAGGATCCCGTTCGAGACGGCGATGCCCACCACCATCAGGATGCCCATCAGCGCCGTGACCGAGAACCCCTGCCCGCCCGCGATCAGCGCCAGCACGATCCCCAGCAGCGACACCGGGATGGTGAACAGCATGATGAGCGGCAGGCGCAGCGACTTGAACTGCGAAGCCATGATCATGAACACGACCATGATGGCCAGCCCGACCGCCAGTCCCAGGCCCGAGAAGGTCGTGCGCATCAGCTCGACCTGCCCCACGAACTTGAAGTCGATGTCACGGGTGCGCGGATCGGCGCGCAGCTTCTGTTCCAGCTCGGCGGCGGCGCTGCCGATGTCGCGCCCTTCGGTCGCCATCAGGATGTGCGCGACCCTCTGCAGGTGGTTTCGCTCGATGGCGATCGGCCCCACCGAGCGGCGCACGTGCCCGTAGGCGCCCAGGGTGACCGCTCCGCCTTGCGGGCCGATGCGAACGGGGATGCGGGTCAGCGCGTCCACGTCGTTCACCACGGCGCCGTCGTACGAGGTGACGACGTAGTACGACTGGCCGTTGTTGCCGTCGACCCAGACACTGGGGCTGTTGATGTTTCCCAGCGTCGCCTCCAGGGTCGTCTGCGCGGCGCCACGAGCGCTCACCCCCACCAGCGCCGCCTGCGTGCGGTCCGTCTCGACGCGCAGCTCCGGGTAGTTGATCTGCAGCGAGGGGTAGACGTCGCGAATGCCCGGCACGGCGCGCGCCACGTCGCCGATCGCGCGCGCCTGCGCTTCCAGCAGCTCCAGGTTGTCGCCACCGACCTCGACGACCAGCGGGGCCAGGTAGCCGTTCGAGAACACGCTGGCCACCAAGCCCCCGGGCGCTTGCAGGAACTCCACGCCAGGAAAATCGCGGTTCAAGATCTGGCGCATCTTGTCGGCGATGGCGCGCTGGTCGAGCTTGCGATGCTCGGCATCGGTCAGGGCCACGCGAATGAAGCCCATGTGGGGGCCAGCGTTCGGGCTGGTCATGGCGCTGCGCGCGTTG
>DASYCK010000229.1:0-15320 GCA_036500205.1 Polyangia bacterium
CTACGGGTATTCCTCGTCGTCGCGCCTCGCGTCCGGCGCGGCTTGTCGGCCTCGGCGTTGACGCTATTTCGACGGCGGTGCACTAGCCGCCCACGTGCTTCCCGGGGGGGCGTGGTTGCCACGCCTCCAGCGTTTCCACGATCCGCCGACGCTCGGACGGATTGTCGTCGGGGATCAGATCACGCGCCACCGTTGCCAGGCGGACGGCACGTTCTCGCTCGCGGTCCGTCGTCCAGAGCGCCTGCGCCAGCGCGAACATCGTCTCGGCCCGCTCGTCCGGGTCGGCGTGGCCGCCCTCGCGAATCGCGAACGCCCGCTCCAGGGGAGCGATGGCCTCGGACGCCGCCCCTTGCGCGAGCAGCGCCCGGCCCAGCCCCGTCAGCGGATGGCTCAGGTACAGGTGGTCGATGGGCAGCTCGTCCCGCCAGATCGCCAGCGCGCGCTGGAAGGCGGCGGTGGCGAGCGTGGGCTGGCCGAGGGAGAGGTAAATCTCCCCGCGATTGGAGAGATGGACCCCCAGATCGGGATGCTCGGCGCCGAACGTGCGCTGCAGGGAATCGATCGCCTTCTTGTTCTCGACGAGCGCTTCGTCGTTGCGCCCCAGGCGGTGCAGCAAGAGGGCGACGTTTCCCCGCGACAGCGCCACGTCCCAGTGATCCTCGCCCAGCGTCCGCGCCTTCAGCGCGAGCGCGCGCCGATCGAGGGCCAGCGCTTCCCCGTAGCGCCGGCGCATCTCCAGGCTGTTGGCCCGGGCGGTGTCGAGCCAGCTCTCCAGCCGCGCGTCGCCGCCGATGCGGGCCAAGGTGGCGCGGGCCCGGGGGACGAAGCGATCCAGCTCGTCGAAGCGCCTGTTGAACATCATGAAGCTGGCGTCATCGACGGCCACCTCCGCCAGCACGCGATCGTGGCGCGAGGCCTCGGCGTGCACCAGCGCCTCGTCGATCACGGCGGCCGTCTCGTTGGCCGGCCTGGTCCAGATGTCCAGCTCGCCCTCGATCTGCAGCGCCTCCGCCAGCAGCGGTTCGTAGCCGGCGGCGCGGGCGTCCGTGACCAGCCCGGGAACCCGGCGCGCGCCGTCGAGGTAACGTCCCGCCACGTACAGCGCCTTCAGATCGGCGACGCGCTGGCGCAACGCCTCGACCTTCGAGCGCACCTCCGGATTGGTCGGCGCGGGGACGACGGCGCGCAGGGTGCGCACGTCGGCGCAGAGCGCCACCGGCGCCAACCCCGACGCCGCGTTGATCGATCGCGCCACCACCTCGCCGTCGGGCGATGAGAGCAGATCGGTGAGGGCGCGCAGATCGCGAGACCGCTCCTTGAGGCATGCCATGCGCAGATCCAGCACCTCGGACGACTGCTCGCCGCGTAGCTGCGTGGCCTGACAGGCGTCGGTATACATGCGGATCCAGTCGCGCGAGAAGCCGTCGAGGATCGCCCGCACCTGCATGAACGCGCCGGCGGCGTACCCCTTCTTCGTTCCGGCGAAGGCGCGGCGAACCGCCTCGGCCCGGGCTGGATCCCAGATCCCGGCCATCTGCGCGGGGCCCCCCTCGCACAGCGGCGGCCGCGCCAGCCGCTGCGCCGTCTTGGCGACGACGGCCAGCGCCACCACCACGGCGGCGACCTTCAGGAGCCGGGCGTGCCGTCGCCCGAAGCGGCGCGCGCGTCCCAGCGCGCGCAGCGGGAAGATCGCCTCGCGGGCCGCCTCGGCGGCGGCCACGCCTCCCGCGACGGCCAGCGCGGTCGGGGGGCGGCGCGCCGGATCGGGATCGACGCAGACGGCGATCAGCCTCGCAAGCTCCACCTCCGTGGCGGTAGCGTTCGAGGTCGGCTCGACCAGCAGCAGCCGCGCGCCGTCCGCGCTCCACTTGGGGCGCACGCCGGTCAACACCTCGTGCATGATCATCCCCAGCTGAAACACGTCCGAGCGTTGATCCGAACGCCCGCCGCGCGCCGCCTCGGGCGGCATGTATGCCGGCGTTCCGCCGATCACCGTGGTCTTGTCGTCGCGCTCGATGGCCAGGCCGAAGTCGGTGAGGATCAGCCGGTCGTCGTCCATGACCAGAATGTTCTGCGGCGTCACGTCGCGATGAGTGATGCCGACGGCATGGATGGCACCCAGCCCCGCGCACAGCTGGCGCACGTCGGCCACCCGCTCGGGCAGCGTGCGCGGCGGGGCCGCGCCGTCACGCAGGCGATCGCGCAGGGAGCCCTTCGGCGCCAGCTCCATGGTCACGAACCAGCGATCGTCGGCGTGCCCCAGCTCGAACACGCGGCAGACGTTGGGGTGACGGATCAGTCGCGCCACCTTGACCTCGCGGGCCAGCCGCTTGATCCAGCTCCGCTCCCGCGCCCGCTGCGGGTGCAAGATCTTGATGGCGATCACTTCACCGAGCATGCGGTCCCAGGCGCGATAGACGGTGCCGCTGCCCCCTTCACCCAGCTGGCGCTCGATCTGGTAGCGCTGCGCCAGCAAGGTGCCGGAGACGACGGCGGTGGGGGTTCGCAGACGCGCCGCGCCGGTCACGGCGGTGGATTCGCCGTCGTCTCTCGCGCCGTCCGACGGGTCGTTTGCTGGATTCGTCGACGAGGGCGTGGAGAATTGCTGCGAAACGTCGTCCGTGGAAACGTCGTCCGCGTCTGCGCGGTTTCTCACAACAGTCAAAACGGTATACCGTTGATGCCCTTAGACCTAATCGGGGCAGAGCATTTTTCAGTGACCGAACGCGACCAGATCAGCGAAACAGTCCCCAGACGACGAACCGAACGAGACGCGGGACGCGTGGGGACGCTCGCCGTCATCGGGGGACCGGGCGACGCAGGCTCGTTCAGGCGGGGGCGCCTGGTGCTGGTCGGGAACGGCGTGACCATCGGACGACGCCCGCCTACCCTGCACGGTTTGACGTCGCTCACCCTGGCGGACAAGACCGTGTCCAGCTTTCACGCCCGCATCAAGCGAATGATGCTGGCCGGTTACACGATCGAGGATCAGCGCAGCACGAACGGGACGCACGTCAACGGCCGCCCCATCAGCGGCGAGGTGCCGCTGCCCGAGAACGCGCTGATTTTTTTGGGCGGACAGATCCTGGTGTTCCGCACCATGACCGAGGCCGAGATCGCCGCCGTCGAGACCGAGGCGGCCGATCCCATCGCGCCCGTTCCCACGCTGTGCCCGGCGCTGGCGGTCGTGTGCATGAAGCTGCGCCGCCTCGCCCCGTCGGCGACCGAGCTGTTTTTGCTCGGTGAGACGGGGGTGGGCAAGGAGGTGTTCGCGAACGCCATCCACCGGCGCAGCGGGCGGTCGGGACCGTTGCTGGCCATCAACTGCGCGGCGCTGCCGCGCGAGCTGGTGGAGAGCGAGCTGTTCGGCTACGAGCGGGGCGCCCACTCGACCGCGAAGGCGAAGAAGCCGGGGCTGATCGCGGCGGCCGACCGGGGCACGTTGTTCCTCGACGAGCTGGCCGAGATGCCGCTCGACGTGCAGAGCAAGCTGCTGCGCTTCCTGCAGGATCGCACGTACACGCCCATCGGCGCCACGCGCATGGAGACGGCCGACGTGCGCATCGTCGCCGCCAGCAGCCGGGTGGCCGAGACGACCGGCCTGCCCGTGATTCAAGAGGCGCTGCTGGGGCGGCTGGGGGCCCACCCCATTCACCTGCCGCCGCTGCGCGATCGCAAGGAGGATCTGGGACGCCTGCTGGCGCACTTCCTGGGCGCCGTCGCCGACACCCGTCCCATCGAGACGGAAGCCTGCCACGCGCTGTTCCTCTACGACTGGCCCCACAACATTCGCGAGCTGCAGAAGGTCGTCAACGAGGCCGAGCTGCTGTCGCAGGGGAGCCCGGCGATCGGCTTCGATCACCTGCCCCCTTTCATCAGCGCGATGATCGACAGCGACGGGACGCCCGAGATCGCCCCCACCGGCACCACCGATCCGCTGCGGGTGCGACGAGCCATCGGCAGCGGGGGCGTGTCTCCCCTCGATCCCAAGCGGCGGCCCACCTGGGACGATCTCGCTCCGCTCGGCGCGCCGGCCGCGCCCGTTCGTCGGCGACGCCCCGTCCCCTCCGAGCATGAGCTGCGCGCCATGTTGCGCAAGCACGACGGCAACGTATCGGAGGTCGCGCGCCAGCTCGACCGCCAGTGGGCGGTTTTGTGGCGCACCATGCGACGCTACGGAATTTCGCCGAACGAGTTCAAGCCCGAAGGCGCCGACCCGGAGCCGAGCCCGCCGCCACCGCTCGAGCTCGACGCGGCGGACGATGGAAACCTCGCCTTCAATGATGAGGATGAGGATGAAGACGAGGGTGACCTGTCCGACGAGGAGGCCGCCACCGGCTCCCGCGATACCGAGCCTGGCCCTCGTAAATAACCCTGGCCAGGGGCTTTCGCCCTCGGCGGCGTGCGGCACGCACTATACTGCCGCGATGCAATCAACCGAAGGTTCCGCCGGAAACAAATCGCCAGCGCCGGCGGCGACCGATGCCGGTGCCGTGGACTCCGCCGCGCGCGTCACCCTGCGCCGGGGTCGCGCCCGCCCGCTGTGGTTCGGGCATCCCTGGGTCTATGCGAACGCCATCGATCGGATCGAGGGGACGGCCACCCCCGGGGACACCGTCTCGCTCTGCGATCACGACGGCCGCCTGATCGGTCGCGGCTTTTACAACCCGCGCTCGCAGATCCCCGTTCGCCTGGTCACCCGCCGTGACGAGCCGGTCGACGCCGCGTTCTTCAAGGCCCGCATCGCGTCGGCGAAGGCCCTGCGCGCGCGGCTCGGGCTGCCGTCCGCGCGCACCACCGCCTATCGCCTGATCAACAGCGAGGGGGATGATCTGCCCGGGCTGGTGGTGGACGTGTATGGCGACGCGGCGGTGGTGCAGCTGACCACCCTGGGGATGGCGCAGCGGCGCGCCGAGATCTTCGACGCGCTGGAGGCCGAGCTGGGCTGCCAGACCGTGTTCGAGGCGGCGGCGGCCAGCTATGCCGATCTGGAAGGCTTTCAGGCGCTGTCGCGCGTGGCGCGCGGCACGTCGCGCACGTCCGTCAGCTGTCTGGAGGACGGCATCCAGCTCGAGGTCGAGCCGCTCGTCGGTCAGAAGACCGGCATGTTCCTCGACCAGCGCGAGAACCGGATTCGCGTCGGGCAGCTGGCGCGAGGCGCGCGGGTGCTCGACTGTTACGCCTACGCGGGAGGCTTCTCGCTGCAGGCGGCGCGCGGGGGCGCGGTGGCCGTCACGGCCGTCGACAGCTCCGCCCGCGCCGTCACCCGCATCGAGGCGCACGCCGCCGCGAACGGCGTCAAGGTCAACGCGGTGGAGGCCGACGTCTTTCGGTTTCTCGAGACCGCCACGCCGCGCGCGCACGATCTCGTGATCATCGATCCGCCGAAGTTCGCCCGCGCCCGCAAGGATCTCGAGGCGGCGCGCAAAGGCTACGAACGCCTGAACGCGCTGGCGCTGGGCGCGGTGGCGCCGGGTGGCGTGCTCGTCACCTGCTCCTGCTCGCAGAACGTCGACGCCGTCGAGTTCGAGCGCATCCTCGCCGCCGGCGCCAAGCTGGCGGCCCGCCAGGTGCGCATCATCGAGCAGCACAACGCCGGCCCCGATCACCCCCTCCCCGCCGGCTTCAGCGAAGGCCAGTACCTGAAAGTGATCTTCGCGTACGTCGTCTAGCGGTTCGTCTAGCGGTTCGTCTAACGGTTCGTCTAGCGACGGTTCAAGGCGCCGGACGGACGCCCGTCGGCGCGCCGTGCAGGTGGATGATGTAGTAGACGAGCATCGCGATGATGGTGGCCAGCGAGACCCATTCGAAGGGGATGCGGCCGAACAGCTTCCAGCGACCGCCGAAGAACCGCCCGCGCGAGCGCAGGAAGATCTGTCGCTGAATCTGCGGCAAGAACGTGGGCGGGGCGTGGTCCTTCAAGTGTCCCAGCCCCCCCACGGCGCGCCGGAATTCGGCCAGATCGGTGCGGCACTGAATGCAGATCGACAAGTGCTGGTCGACCTCCGCGCGCGCCGCTCCCACGAGCTCACCGTCGAGGTAGCTCGAAAAAAGTTCTGCGGCTTTCTGATGGTCCATGACTGACGCGGTCGGTTCGGGCTGGTCTGTTTTCGCTTCCGGCCCGTCAGCGGGTGCGCTGGGCCAGATACTCCTTGATGTTCATGCGGGCGCGATGAAGACGCGACTTGATTGTGCCCTCGGCCAGCCCCGTGACCTCGCCGATCTCCTCGTACGACAGCTCCTCCACGTCGCGCAAGACGATCAGCAGGCGGTGCTCTTCATCGAGCGTCCCGATCGCCGCCTGCATGATCTTGTCGAGCTCGGCCGCCTCGAGCAGCACGTCGGGGGCGTCGATGTGGCTCTGCACGGGGGCCCGACCGACATCCGACATCTTCTCCTCGGCGATGTCGTCCAGCCCGGCGCCGTCGGTGCGGCGGCGCGACAGGTACTTGATCCGGTTCTTGCAGTGGTTGGCGGCGATGCGCAGCAGCCAGGTCGAGAACTTGGACTCGCCCCGAAAGCTGTCGACCGTCTTGAACACCGTGACGAAGACCTCCTGCGCCAGATCCTCGGCCTCGGCGCGGTTGCCGATCATCCGGTAGACGAGGCTGAACACCTTGTCGCCGTGGGTGCGAACGATCTCGTTGAAGGCCCGCTCGTCGCGTTCCTTCAGCCGTGCGATCAGCAGCCGCTCGGCCACGCTCATCTGGAAGGGCACCCGTTTGCCGAAGCGAATTCTCCCCGCTCGTGCCGCGCGCGCCAGACCCAGGGTTGCCTCCACGTCGCTATGGACAGCGCCCCCGAACGAAAGTTCCGAACAACGCGCGAAAACGACATGCGACGTCGTCAGTGTATCGCTGGCGAGGTCGAGGCACTGGGCTCGGAGGTCGAAGATGACCCTGACGAGGAGTCCGAGGACGAGCCTGACGAGGACGAGCCGGGCCTCATCCACGTCCCCGACGACGGTCCGGACGACGGACCGTATCCGTCGCCCGACGACGATTGAGGCGCCTGGATGAACAGGCGCAGGCCCACCACCACCGCGGTGACTTTTGTATTTCCGGTGACGTCCTGGCGAAGGCTGGCGTCGATGGCGCCGATCTCCGAGACGGCGGCGAGCCCCCCCGACACGAAGGCGGCGCTGGTCCCGCCGTCGCGACCGCCACCGGCCCGAAAGGCGACGTGGTCCTTCAGCAGCAGCTCGGCCCCACCCCCCACCGTCGTCCGGATGCCGCGCGTGTGGTCCGAGGTCGTGAAGTCGTGCAGCACGTCCAGCACGACGGCCAGGTTCGTGCCCGGCGCGAAGGCCACCCCGTAGCCGAGCGCCACCGGCGCCTGCACCGTCGATAGATCGCGCAGGTTGTATCCGGTGACGCCGATGGTCACGCCGCCGCCGGCCGTCAGGGCCAGGCCGACGTCCGCGGTGAACCCGTCGTGCGTGCCGCGGCCGTCGGGCTCGATGCCATTCGAGACGTGAAAGTACTTGGCCGTCGCGCCGAGGCAGATGTGGTCGGCGAACGGGTAGGCGAGCGCCAGCCCCGCCTCGTGCGCGGCCAGCGCGGGCAACCCGGCGGGTGACATGCCCTTGTGGGCGTAGTACAGGCCGCCCGCGATCTTGGAATCGGACGTCGAGTCGGCCACCGCGACGTTCAGCACGCCGCCGCCCCCCTTCGTGATGAGCTGGTAGTCCGCGGTCAGGTTGTACAGCGGCGTCAGCGACATGCCGGCCGGGTTCAGGCGAAGCGCGTCGGTCGCCTGCGCGTCGGCGCGCCCTGCGTCCCCCATCGCGGTGACCCGGGGACCCAAGGCATCGGGAAACGCCCACGCACCCGCCGGCACCGTCAGGAACGAGGCCGCAACGACCAGCGCCGCGCGCCTGCTGCTCATGGACGCGATTGTAGGATTGGGCGCCCAGACGTCCAGTATTCCTCCGCCATGCTGGTGAAGCCTTCCATTCCCACGACGACGTGATCGAGCACGACGATGCCGCACAGCTCGCCCACGTCGCGCAGCCGCATGGTCAGGTCGAGATCCTGGCGCGACGGCGATGGGTCACCCGACGGATGGTTGTGACAGAAGATCACCGCGGCGGCGCCGCCCCGGATCAGCGGACGGAAGGCGTCGCGCGGATGCACCTCGACGCCGGTCAGCGACCCACGCGCCAGACAGGCCTCCCACAGCACCCGGTGCCGGACATCGAGGGCGAGCGCCCAGAACTCCTCGACCGCGCACGCGCCCAGCCGGGCCCGCAGGTGGGCAGCGACGTCGGCCGCCGAGGCGATGCGATGTCCGCGGGCTGGCCGCTCCCCGACCGCGCGCCGGCCCAGCTCGAGGGCTGCCAGGATGGCCGCGCCGCGCGCCACGCCGACGCCGGGCTGGTGCCGCAGCTCTTCCAGGGACGCGCGCCCCAGGCCGCCCACCCCACCGCCGCGGGCCAGCAGCGCCTGAGCCACGTCGAGGACGTTCAGCCCCGCCGTGCCGCTTCCCAGCAGGATGGCCAGCAGCTCGGCATCGGAAAGGGCCGCCGGTCCGTGGGCAATCAGCCGTTCGCGGGGGCGGGCGTCCGGATTCAAGGCGGTGAGCAGCGGCATTTCGGGGGTGAGGGCAACCGTCGTGCCACGAATCGCGGATCCCAAACTACCGCTAGCATCCCCTGGTGACCCATGTTAGCGTTCTCCCCGTCGCCCGTGCTTTGCGGCCTTGGGCCGCACCGGTGACCGGGGTTGCGACCCTCTTCGTCGTCCCGAAGGAGTGGCAGTGACGCGTTAGCGATGGTGGCGGCCGCCGCAAGTTCTCGCCGGATATCCGGCGGTTCAACGGCGCGCACGGTGCGCCGCCTTAGATTTTAGGAGTTAAGCCTGAGTTCTCATGATTCTCTGAAAGGCCCGTCGGCTCTGGCCGATGACGAGCCAAGTTCGAACGAAGAAACCAATTCGGAGCCGCGGACCGATGTCGACACCACGGTCCACTCTCCGCTCGTTTCGTTCGGTCCCGCGCCCACGCCGGTAGACGGCGCGGTGGCGCATGCGCAGTTCGAGGCGGTCGACGCCGACGACGGAATCCCCACGGTCGTCGTGCACAGCGACGCCGAGCGCGACGCCGATGGTGTCGCCGGGACGGACGCCTCGGCGTTTCCCCACGCCGCGCGCGTGGTCGACGCGGACGGCGCGCTTCCCCCGTCGCCGGTGCTGGCTCCGTCGCCTGCCCTGCAAGAGGCGCTGGTCAAGCTGCGCGACGTCTTCAAGCTGCGCGGGCTGCGTCCCGGGCAGGCCGAGATCATCGAATCGATCCTGGCCGGCCGCGACACGCTGGCCATCATGCCGACCGGCAGCGGCAAGTCGCTGACCTATCAACTCCCCGCGCTGGTGCTTCCCGGGCCGACCATCGTCGTGTCGCCGTTGCTGGCGCTGATCGAAGATCAGGTGGGCAAGCTGCAGGCGGCGGGCGTTCGCGTGGCACGCATCGATTCGACGCGCACCGCGAAGGAACGGGCCGCCGATCTCGAGGCCGTTCGCGAAGGCGCGATCAAGCTGGTCATCATCACGCCCGAATCGATCGGCTCACCGACGGTGCAGGCGGCGCTGGAAGGCGTGAAGTTCTCGCTGTTCGCGGTCGACGAAGCGCACTGCGTGTCGCAATGGGGCCACGACTTCCGACCGGCGTATCTGGGGCTGCGGCGCGCCGCCAACGTGCTGGGGCGGCCGCCCATCCTGGCGCTGACGGCGACGGCGACGCCCACCATCGCGGACGACGTGCTCGTGCAGCTGGGAATGCGCGACTCGAACGTCTGTCGCGTTTCCTTTCATCGTCCCAACCTGGCGTTCGACGTGCGCAAGGTGGCGGGCGAGGCCGACAAGCTGCGCCAGCTGGGCAAGCTGATCCAGCGGCTGCGGCGCCCCGGCATCGTGTATTGCGCGACGGTGCGCGCCGTCGACGAGCTGTACGTGGCGCTTCGCCACGGCAAGATCCCCGTCGAGCGTTACAACGGCAAGATGACGCAGGACGAGCGCGAGAAGGCGCAAGCGTCGTTCATGCAAGGCGGGCGCAAGGTCGTCATGCTGGCGACGAACGCGTTCGGTCTGGGCGTCGACAAGCCCGACATCCGCTACATCATCCACTACCAGATGCCCGGCTCGCCCGAGGCGTACGTGCAGGAGGCCGGCCGCGCCGGCCGCGACGGCAAGCCGGCCCGCTGCGTGCTGCTGTTCCAGCCGGAAGACATCGAGATTCAGGAGCACTTCCTCCGCGAGGCGCACCCGACGAAGTCACAGGCGCGCATGGTGGCCGAGGGCCTCTACGCGTGGAGCGACGAGGGCAAGGAAGTCTCCGTGCGCGATCTGGCGCTGTCGATGGCGCTTCCCGAGCGCCGGGTGCGCGTCATCCTGTCGGTGCTCGAAGCGATGGGCGTCGCCGAAGAGGTGAAGGCCGCCCGCTGGAAGGGCGTCGAGCCGAAGCCCACGCGCGAGCGCATCGACAAGGCCGCGTCGGTGTTCGAGGCGCGTCGTATCTCCGATCGCCGCCGGCTGGCGTCGCTGCTGGCGTACATGAACACGCAGCGCTGTCGCGTGCAGATGATGCGCGCCTACTTCGGCGAGCCTGAAGGCGCCAAGTGCGGCCTGTGCGATTCGTGCGCTGGCCTCGACAGCGAGGTCTTCGATCCGGGGGAGGACGCGCGGCACGGGCTGCACGCCGCTACCGACTTTCACGCGCGTCCGCGCCGCCGCCGTCGTCGCGGGGGCGAGCCGATACCGCAGCAGCCGCAGCACCAGCAGGTGGGCCGTGGGCCGGCGCCGCAAGCGCGTCCGCCGCAGCCGCAGCTGCCGGCGGTCATCACCTTCGCCACGGCGATCCCCACCGATCTGCTGCCGCCGCTTCCGGCGGTCGTGGTCGGTCCGTCCGACGAATCGCAGCGCGATTTCGATCCGGGCATCTGGAACGAGGTCGACGAGCGCGCGGGAACGCCGATGGCGGGCGACGCCGTGATCGATCTGGCCGAGCTGACGGGGCAGTGGCCCGTCTCTGACGAGGTCGTTGCGCCCGTCGTCATCGCGGCGACGCAGGCGCCGGGCGAGAGCGAGAGCGAGACGACGCCGGCCGCCGTCCTCGATCCCGACCGTGCCAGCTGGGACGGCGTCCGCGACGCGAACATTCGCGCCTACATCGATTGGCGGGTCGTCGATCCGGTTTCGCTGCCGGTCATGGCGCGGGCCCCCGTGGTCGTCAGTCACGGCGGCGGGGGCGCGGGACGCCCGCCTCAGGGATTCAGCTCCGGCGGAAACGGCGGCGGTGGCCAGGAGAATCGCAACGACCGCAACAATGATCGCAACGACCGCAACGGTCACGGACAGGGCGGCCCTCGTGCCGGGAAGCGCCGACGACGCGGTGGCGGCGGCGGTCAGTTTCGCGACGGCAATGGCGGGGGCGGTGGCGGCAGCCACGGGCACGACCGCGGGCGTTCCCGCGATCGCGATCGGGGTCCACGCTTGCCCGGCTTCTACAATCCCGGCGGCGACTAGGCTGCTCTAGCCAAGCACTTCGCGCACCCGGCCCGCGAGCAGATCCACGGAATAGGGCTTGGCCAGGAACTCGATGCCAGCCTCGAGCACGCCGTGCTGGGCGATGACGTTCTGCGTGTACCCCGACGTGAACAGCACCTTCACGGCAGGGCGCAGCTCCTTCACCCGCTCGGAGAGAACGCGGCCGTTCATCCCCGGCATGATCACGTCGGTCACCAGAAGATCGATGCGCTCTTCCATCGCGCGGACGGCGGCCAGCGCCGCCACTCCGTCCGGGAAGGGATGCACGCGGTAGCCCTGAAGCACCAGCACGCGCACCGCGATGGCGCGCACCATGTCGTCGTCCTCGACGAGGACGATCGTTTCACGCCCCACGCCCGAGGGCGGCGCAGGCTTCACGCGGGGGTCGTCGGCCGGCTCGTCGACGCGCGGCAGGTAGATCTTGAACGACGTCCCTCGACCCAAGGTCGAGTCGACCTCGATGTGGCCGTGGTTCTGCTGGATCGCGCCGTAGACGATCGCCAATCCCAGCCCCGTTCCGTGCCCCTGTTCCTTGGTCGTGAAGAACGGCTCGAACAGACGTTGGCGGGTGGCCTCCGTCATTCCCCGGCCGCTGTCCGAGACCATCAACATCACGAAGGGGCCGGCCCGCAGCTGACCCCGGTGACGACAGTATTCCTCGTCGAGCTGGACATTCGCCGTTTCGATGGTCAGCTTGCCGCCGTCCCGCATGGCGTCGCGCGCGTTGACCGCCAGGTTGACGAGGATCTGCTCCGCCTGCGCGATGTCGAGGCGCACCTGACCGAGCTCCGCAGCGAGGACCGTCTTGAATTCCAGATCCTCACCGAGCAAACGCTTCAAGATCGTCGCCAGGTGCCCCACCACCTGGTTCAAGTTCAACACCCGTGGCGCGATGACCTGCTGGCGCGAGAACGTCAGCAGCTGTCGGGTCAGCTCGGCCGCCGCCTCGACGCCGCTCACGATCTCCGTCAACGATTCGGCGATCGAGCCGGTGGCGGGCGCCTCGCGCAGCGCCAGGGCAGCGTTTCCGCCGATGGCGGTCAGCAGATTGTTGAAGTCGTGGGCGATGCCTCCCGCCAGATAGCCGATGGCCTCCATCTTCTGCGCCTGCTCGGCGCGCTTGCGCTCGGTGACGTCGAGGATGTGAGCCACCGACAGGCGGGGAGAGCCATCGGCGTTTCGCACCCATTGCGCCCGCACCACCGCCCACACGATGCGCCCGTCCTTGTGGAAGTACCGCTTCTCGAACTCCGGCTCGCTGTAATCGCCGGAGATCATCTTCTTCACCCAGAGATTTCCCCGCGCGATGTCGTCGGGGTGGGTGTTCTGGTTGATGGTCCCGGCGAGCAGCTCCTCGCGCGTGTAGCCGAACATCTTGCACAGGGTGGGATTGACCTCCAGGTACTGCCCATCCGCGCGGATGATGCTCATGCCCACGGGGGCGTTGTCGAAGGCGATCCGAAACTCTTCGTTCTCACGCAACGCGGTCTCGGCGGAGGCCTGGCGCGCCTCCTCGTGAGCGGAATCCGACGTCACCTTCGAGGACAGGGCGCCAGTTTACCATCGCCCGACGCGGGGCGAGGCAGACTTTCAGGGTCCGGCGACGGGCGCGTTCGCGCGGCGGTACCACTCGACGAAGCGCGGGATCCCTTCGGCGATGGGGACCCGGGGGTGATAGCCCAGCTCGCGCCCCACGAAGGAGACGTCGGCCAAGGTGCGCTTCATGTCCCCCGGCTGTTCGGGGCGCCAGACGATCGCCGGCGCGCGGCCGAGCGCGCCCGCGATCAGGTCGACCAGCCCCCGCAAGGTCGTCGTCTGGGAGCCGCCCAGGTTGTAGGTGCGATTGCGCGCCGCCGGATCGGCCGCCAGCTGGTCGACCGTGGCGACGCAGCCGTCGACGATGTCGTCGACCCAGGTGTAGTCGCGCGAGGTGCTGCCGTCGCCGAACAGCTCGATCGGCTTCCCTTCCGACATGAGGCGGGTGAACTTGTGGATGGCCAGGTCGGGCCGCTGGCGCGGGCCATAGACCGTGAAGAAGCGGAGGTTGGTGACGCCGAGCCCGTTCAGATGGTGCGCGGTGAACGTCAACAGCTCGCCGGCGCGCTTCGTGGCGGCGTAGGGCGAGACCGGGTGCAGGCAGGTGTCGCTCTCTTGAAAGGGGACCTCGCTGTCGAGCCCGTAGACCGACGACGACGACGCGAACGCCAGCCGCTTCACCCCCTGGGCGCGGCACGCGTTCAGGATCTGCTGCGTGCCGGTGACGTTCACGTCGGCGTAGCGCGCCGGATCGTCGATCGAGGGGCGCACCCCGGCCAGCGCGGCCAGATGAACGACCACGTCCGGCGCGGCCGAGCCAAACGCGGCAGCAAGCTGGGCGGCGTCGCGGACGTCGCCTTCGATGAACGTGAACGCCTCGGCGCGGACCGCGGCGCCGACCTCGCGCAGATTTCGTTCCTTGACGGCGCGTCCGTAGAACGGGTCGAAGTTATCGAAGCCCGTGACGACGTCACCCCGACGGGCCAGTCGTTCGCACAGGTGGGAACCGATGAATCCGGCGGCGCCGGTGACGAGAACGCGCACGCCCGGCAGGATAGCCCAAGTCCCCCCGGCCAGCGCGCTCAGGCGGGGGCGCGCAGAAATAACAGGAACTCGACGTTTCCCTTGCCCCCGGTGATGGGTGACACGGTGTCGGCGACGACGGTGTAGCCCAGGTTGCGCGCCGTGGCGGCGACGCCGGCCAGCGCGTCGATCCGCGCCGCCTCGTCCCGCACGATGCCCCCCTTGCCGATGCGAGCGCGCCCCACCTCGAACTGGGGCTTCACCAGCGCCACGAGGGGCGCCGAGGGGCGCAGCAGCGGTGGCAGCGCGGGCAGGACCAGGTTCAACGAGATGAACGACACGTCGATGACCGCCAGCTCGGCCGGCACCGGCAGCAGATCGGGCGGGGCGTTGCGGACGTTGGTGCGATCGAGAACCGTCACGCGCGGATCGTTCGCCACCTTGGCGGCGAGCTGTCCGTAGCCGACGTCGACGCAGAACACGCGCGCCGCGCCCGCCTGCAGCAGGCAATCGGTGAACCCGCCCGTCGAGGCGCCGATGTCCACGGCGATCAGACCGGTCACGTCGAGAGCGAACGTCGTCAGGGCGTGGGCCAGCTTCAGGCCGCCGCGTGACACGTAAGGCATGGGGGCGTTGCGCAGCCGCAGGACGCTCTCGGCGGAGACGAGATCGCCCGCCTTGTCGACGGGGCGGTCACCGGCCAGCACCTCGCCGGCGAGGATCAGGGCGCGCGCGCGTTCGCGCGACGGGGCCAGCCCCTGCTCGACCAGCGCCAGATCGGCGCGCACGCGGCCGGGCGGTTTCTTGCGGTCGGTCACGCGGCGGACCCTACCAGACCGCCCGGCCGGCCCGCAGGGCGCCCCTTGCTTCGGTGGACGACCTAAGGCCGATACGGTCGGACCGTCGACGATGGCGTGGCGACGGTCAGGCGAGCTCGGGTGATGGGGTGGCTCAGATTGGGCAGGGCCACGTCGGCCAGGGGGATGAGGACGAAGGGCCGTTCCAGGAGGGCGGGGTGGGGAACGATCAGGGCTGGTTCGTGGATGCTGGCGTCGTCGTAGAGGAGCAGGTCGATGTCGATGAGGCGGGGGGCTCTGGTGCGGCCGGGGGGGCGGACGCGGCCCAGGTCGGCCTCGATTCGAAGGCAGGCCGTGAGGAGAGCATGGGGGGAGCAGGTCGTCGTGCCGCGGACGACGGCGTTCAGGTAGGGGGGCTGGGGGTCGT
>DASYCK010000230.1:0-12407 GCA_036500205.1 Polyangia bacterium
CGCTGCTCGATCACGTACCGATCCCCGCCGCCCGGATTCATCGCATGCGCGGCGAGGACGCTCCCGTGCAGGCGGCGGCCGCCTACGAAGCCGAGCTGCGCGCGATCTTTCCGGACGGAGCTCCTCGCTTCGACGTCGTGCTGCTGGGAATGGGCGACAACGGCCACACGGCGTCGCTGTTTCCCCACCTGACCGCCGTTCGCGAGACGGCGCGCTGGGTGGTCGCCGAGTACGTGGCGGAGGTGTCGATGTGGCGCCTCACCCTGACGCCGCCCGCGCTCGACGCGGCGGCGCGCGTGATGTTCATCGTCGTGGGCAAGGACAAGGCCCCGATGTTGAAACGGATCCTCGAAGGACCGCGCGATGTCGACCTGCTGCCCGCCCAGGCGATCTCGCCGACGACCGGGGACCTGGTCTGGATCGTGGACGCGGGCGCCGCCGCGCAGCTCGGTTCATAGAGGGTGAAGGACCGGGGCCCCGTCGCGCGACCCCGTGAACCGCCGGTCATGGGGTGTTTGACCCCCCGAGGGCGTCGATGGGCCATCCGAGGCGCGTTCTCTCGGTGCGTCAACGCTCCGGCCACCCCCCATATCCCGGCCCAGCGCCGGTTTGGCGGCCCGGCTCCCTCCTTCCAGACCGAGAAATCGGCATGAAAAGCGAGAACCGCGTCGACGGCACTCCAGTTTTGGAGGACGTTGTGTCAAAGTGACGCCCAGGAAATCGAGGCCACGACCATCATGAGCGACATCCTGCAAAAACTCACCGACGACCCGGCTGTGGATCACCAGGAGATCCAGGAGTGGGTCGATTCCCTGGCAGACCTGAAGAGCCGTTACGGAGCCGATACGACGGCGCTCATCCTGGCATTTTTGCAGGAGAAAGCGTTCATCGAGGGCATCCACATGCCCTTCACGGCGAACACCCCCTACATCAACACCATCGCCGTCGACGAGCAGGCCGCCTTCCCCGGCGATCGCGAGATGGAGCGTCGGATCAAGAACGCCGTCCGCTGGAACGCCATGGCCATGGTCGCCCGCGCCAACCGCGACAAGGCGGCGCCCGGTGGGCACATCAGCACGTTCGCCAGCTCGGCCACGCTCTACGAGGTCGCCTTCAACCACTTCTTCCGCGCGCCGAAGCGCGAGACCGGCTTCCCCGGTGATCTCGTCTTCTTCCAGGGGCACGCCTCCCCCGGCATGTACGCCCGCGCCTTCGTCGAGGGGCGGATCAGCGAAGACCACCTGATGAACTTCCGCCGCGAGCTGAAGGACAAGCCGGGTCTCAGCAGCTATCCGCACCCCTGGCTGATGCCCGACTTCTGGCAGTTCCCCACGGTCAGCATGGGCCTGGGACCGATCGGGTCGATCTACCAGGCGCGCTTCATGCGCTACCTCGAGCACCGCGGCCTGATCCCGGCCAGCGACGCCAAGGTCTGGTGCTTCGTGGGCGACGGCGAGACCGACGAGCCCGAGACGCTGGGGGCCATCAACCTGGCCGTGCGCGAGAAGCTCGACAACCTGATCTGGGTCGTCAACTGCAACCTGCAGCGCCTCGACGGTCCCGTGCGCGGCAACGGCAAGATCATCCAGGAGCTGGAGCGGGTCTTCCGGGGCAGCGGCTGGAACACCACCAAGGTCATCTGGGGCGGCGAGTGGGACGCGCTGCTGGCCGCCGACGACGGCGAGCTGGTGGCCCGCATGGGCGAGGTGGTCGACGGCCAGTACCAGAAGTACTCGGTGGCCGACGGCGCCTACGTGCGCACGCACTTCTTCAACAGCGAGAAGCTGCTGAAGCTGGTCGAGCACATGAGCGACGACCAGATCCAGAAGATCAAGCGCGGCGGCCACGATCCCGAGAAGGTCTACGCCGCCTACGCCGCGGCCGTGAAGACCGAGGGTCGCCCCACGGTCATCCTGGCCAAGACCATCAAGGGCTACGGCCTGGGCGAGGCCGGCGAAGGCCGCAACATCACGCACAACAACAAGAAGCTGAACGAGGACCAGCTGAAGGAGTTCCGCACCCGCTTCAGCATCCCCATCTCGGACGCGCAGGTGAACGACGCGCCCTTCTTCCGTCCCGCCGCCGACAGCCCCGAGATGAAGTACCTGCACGCCAAGCGCGAGGCGCTGGGCGGCTTCGTCCCGCAGCGCCTGGGCCTGGCCAAGCCGATCGAAGCGCCGCCCATGGAGGAGTTCAAGGAGTTCCTGACTGGCTCGAAGGGGCGCGCCATCTCGACCACGATGAGCTTCAACCTGGTGCTGGCCAAGCTGTTGAAGAACAAGGAGGTCGGCAAGCTGGTGGTGCCGATCATCCCGGACGAGGCCCGCACCTTCGGTCTGGATCCGCTGTTCGCGCAGGTCGGCATCTACTCGAGCCAGGGTCAGCTCTACGATCCGGTCGACGCCGACAACGTGTCCTACTACCGCGAGGCCATCAACGGGCAGATCCTGGAAGAGGGCATCAACGAGGCCGGTTCGATGGCCAGCTTCGTGGCGGCCGGGTGCGCCTACAGCACCTACGGCGTCAACATCATCCCGTTCTACATCTACTACAGCATGTTCGGCTTCCAGCGGGTCGGTGACCAGATCTGGTTGGCCGCCGACAGCCGCGCCAAGGGCTTCTTGCTGGGCGGCACCGCCGGTCGCACCACGCTGAACGGCGAGGGGCTTCAGCACGAGGATGGCCACAGCCATCTTGCTGCCAGCGCCGTGCCGAACCTGCAGGCCTACGATCCGTCCCTCCAGGCCGAGATCGCCGTCATCATCCAGGACGGCATCAAGCGCATGTACCAGGACGACGAGCAGATCTTCTATTACATCACGCTCGGCAACGAGAACTACGAGCAGCTGCCGCTGCCGGCGGGCGCGGAAGAGGGCGTGCGCAAGGGGCTGTACAAGTTCAGCAGCGTGGAGGCCAAGGGAAGCAAGTCCAAGGTCCACCTGCTCGGCTCGGGCTCGATCTTCAACGAGGCGCTGCGCGCCTCGAAGATCCTGGCCGAGAAGTACAACGTCAGCTCGGACGTGTGGAGCGCCACCAGCTACAAGCGGCTGCGCTGGGAGGCCCTGGAGGCCGATCGCGCGAACCGCTTGAATCCGGGAAAACCCAAGCTGAAGAGCTACCTGCACGAGGTGGCCGAGCAGATGAAGGAGCCGGTCATCGCGTCGAGCGATTACGTGCGGCTCGTCAGCGAGCAGATCAAGCCCTGGATCGCCGACTTCACGGCGCTCGGCACCGACGGCTTCGGCCGCAGCGAAGGGCGCGAGGAGCTGCGCCGGTTCTTCGAGGTGGACGCCGAGAACATCGTGCTCGAAGCGCTCATCTCCTTGAGCAAGCGTGGTCAGTACGACACGAGCTTGCTGCCCAAGGCGGTGAAGGACCTCGGGTTGGACGGACCCCGCAAGAACCCCCTCAACGACTGATCACGACGAAACCCGCAGGTCTCCTGGAGAACTAGATGGCGAAGGAATTCAAGCTGCCCAACCTGGGCGAGGGCGTGTTGTCGGGCGAAGTGGTCGTCGTGAACGTGAAGGCCGGCGACGCGATCGTCAAGGGCCAGAACATGCTCGAGATCCAGACCGACAAGGCGGTCGCCGAGGTGACGGCGACCGAGGACGGCACCATCGCCAGCGTCGGCGTGAAGGTGGGCGACAAGGTGAAGCCCGCCCAGGTGATGCTGACGTACGAGGCGAGCGGGGGCGCGGCCGCGGCGCCGCCGGCTCCAGCGGCCGCGGCGAAGACGACGGCGGCGCCGATCCCGGTCACCGCACCGAAGGCAGCGCCCGCGGCGCCCAAGGTAGCCACCGAAGTGGCGAAGGGCGTGGGCTCCGTGTCCGCCCCGGCGCCGACCGGTGGTCTGGTCGCCGCCAGCCCGGGCGTGCGCAAGTTCGCGCGCGAGCTGGGCGTCGATCTGACCGCGCTTCACGGCACCGGCAGCGGTGGCCGCATCCTGGAGCAGGACGTGAAAGCCTACGTGAAGCGCGTGCTGGCTGACGGCGTCGGCGCCAGCGTGGGTGGTGGCGCGGGGATCAGCCAGCCGAAGCTGCCCGACTTCGCCAAGTGGGGCGCGGTCGAGAAGCTTCCGCTCAAGGGCGTTCGCAAGGCGACCGCCGTGGGCATGGCCCGCAACTGGAACGTGATCCCGCACGTCACGCAGTTCGACGTGGCCGACATCACCGACACCGAGGCGGCCCGCAAGAAGTTCGTCGACAAGCGCAAGGGGCAGGCCGGCAAGATCACGATGACCATCCTGGCCATCAAGGCCGTCACCAAGGCGCTGGGCGAGTTCCCGCAGTTCGCGTCGAGCATCGACATGGACGCCGGCGAAGACGGCGAGATCATCCGCAAGAGCTACCGCCACATCGGCATCGCCGTCGACAGCCCGAACGGCTTGATGGTCCCCGTGCTGCGCGACACCGACAAGAAGACGTTGGCGCAGCTCGCGATCGATCTGGAAGGACTGGCCGAGAAGGTGCGCAACCGGAAGATCGCGCTGGAGGACATGCAAGGCAGCGTCTTCACCATCAGCAACCTGGGCGGCATCGGTGGGACGTTCTTCACGCCGATCGTCAACTGGCCCGAGGTGGCGATCCTCGGCATGTCGAAGAGCCGCCAGGAATTGCAGCTGGTCGACGGCAAGGTGGAGTCCCGCCTCATGATGGGCCTGAGCCTCAGCTACGATCACCGGGTCATCGACGGCGCGGACGGCGCGCGCTTCCTGAAGCGGGTCTGCGAGATCTTGAACGACCCGTTCGATCTGTTGAGCTAGTACGTCGCACGTCGGAATGTCGTAAGGAGAGTCCTTTCAAATGGCAGAGTTCAAGCTCCCCAACCTCGGGGAAGGCGTCAAGAGCGGCGAGATCGTCAGCGTTTCGGTGAAGGTCGGCGACGTGGTCGCCAAGGGCCAGCCGGTGGCGGAGGTCGAGACCGACAAGGCGGTCGCCGAGGTGACCGCGAACTTCGACGGCACCGTCAGCGCGGTCGACATGAAGGTCGGCGACAAGGTGTTGCCGGGCGCGCTGCTGCTCAGCTACGAGGGGGGCGCGGCCTCCGCGGCCGCGGCCAAGCCGGCGGCGGCGGCTCCTGCGCCCAAGCCAGCCACCCCCAGCGCGAAGCCGCCGGCGGCCGCGACGCCCGCACAGGCACCGGGCGCGCTGAGCTCCGCGGCGGCGCCGGCCGCCGTGGCCGAGCTGCCCCGCGGGCTTCGTCCAGCGGTCACCGGCGAGCGGCATCACGGGATGACGCCCGAGCAGGCCGCCACCAAGCAGGTGGTGGTCATCGGCGCGGGCCCTGGCGGTTACGCGGCGGCGTTCTATGCCGCCGACCTCGGGTTCCAGGTCACGATGGTGAACAAGGAGAAGCAGCTGGGCGGCGTCTGCACGCTGCGCGGCTGCATCCCCAGCAAGGGGCTGCTGCACATCGCGAAGCTGTTGAACGAGGCCAAGCACGCGCCCGCGTGGGGCATCGACTTCGGCGCGCCCAAGATCGACATCGACAAGGTGCGCGCCTACAAGGACGGCTTCGTGTCGAAGCTGGTCGGCGGCCTGGGCCAGGTGGCGGGGGCGCGCAAGGTCAAGACGATCCAGGCCAAGGCGCAGTTCAAGGACGCGAACACGCTGACCCTGTTGCCCGGCGAAGAAGAGAGCGGTGAGGTCAGCGGTCCCAAGCCCGAGCAGACCGAGCTGAAGTTCGACTACTGCATCATCGCCACCGGCTCGGTCCCGGCGATGCCCGGGCCGTGGCGCGCGTTGAACGACGATCGCGTCATGGACAGCACGGGCGCGCTGCTGCTGAAGGACATCCCCAAGCGCCTGCTGGTGGTGGGCGGCGGCTACATCGGGCTGGAGATGGCCTGCGTCTACGCGGCGCTCGGCTCGGAGATCACGGTGGTCGAGTTCGCGTCGGGGCTGTTGATGGCGGCCGATCGCGATCTGGTGAAGCCGCTGCAGGCCAGCCTGACCAAGCAGTTCAAGGCGATCCACGTGAACACCAAGGTGGACAAGCTCGAGCCTCAGAAGGACGGCGTGAAGGTGACGTTCGTCGGCGAGGGGATCGAGCCGGTGCAGACGTTCGATCGGGTGCTGGTGTCGGTGGGACGGCGCCCCTTCGCGGGCGGCCTGGGCCTGGAGAACACCAAGATCAAGGTCGACGCGAAGGGCTTCATCGAGCACGACGCGCAGATGCGCACGGCCGAAGCCAACGTCTTCGTCATCGGCGACATCGCCGGCGAGCCGATGCTGGCCCACAAGGCGCACGCCGAGGCGAAGGTGGCCGTCGAAGTGATGGCGGACCAGCGCAGCGTCTACGACGTGATCGCGATGCCGGCGGTGGTCTTCACCGATCCGGAGCTGGCCTGGGTGGGCCTCACCGAGGAAGAGGCCAAGGCCAAGGGGCTCGACTTCGAGGTGAGCCGCTACCCCTGGGCCGCGAACGGCAAGGCCCACGCCATCAGCCAGACCAACGGCATGAGCAAGGTCATCGTCGACAAGAAGACCGAGCGCATCGTCGGTGCCGGCGTCGTCGGCTGGGAAGCCGGCAGCATGATCAGCGAGTACGCGCTCGCCATCGAGATGGGCGCCAACGCGGAGGACGTCAGCCTGACGGTGCACCCGCACCCGACGCTGAACGAGACGCTGCTCGGCGCGGTCGACGTGTATCTGGGGCACGCCACCGACATCTATCGGCCGAAGCGGAAGTAGGGGGGAAGCAGCGGGGAAGCAGCGTTCACCGCAACGTCAGGACCTTGGCCCCATGAAGGGACGCGGAGCCGGACACATACCCGATGGCGCCGCGGTTCCGCAGGATGTACGTGATGACCTCTTCCTCGGTCGCGAACTCGGGAGGGGGCAGGTCCCGTCCTGAAAAAATCAGCTGTTCCCAGTAGCTCTTCACGGCCTCGACGGACCGACCGAGATAGTCCTTGCTCCACTGCTGGCGAACGGCCGACCCTTCGCCCAGATCCACGGGACGCACCGGCTGTCCGTCCGGCCACTGATGCGTCTTCTTCAAGAAGGCCTGTATCACGAAGACGCGATCCACGGCGGTGGTGGGATTGGCGGGATGAACGACGAGGCGAAACGCGG
Organism: Polyangia bacterium; assembly: GCA_036500205.1. Lineage (GTDB taxonomy): Bacteria > Myxococcota_A > Polyangia > Fen-1088 > Fen-1088 > DASYCK01. The sequence continues at coordinate 7,080 of DASYCK010000230.1, forward strand.
GCGTCGGGGCGGCGCTCGCCGCCGACAGCAGATTTGCCGCGAAACAGCCCAGCAGCGCCGCCGCTGTGACCAGGCACAGCCTCCTTCGAGCCCCGCGGGTGACGCCGGCCGTGGAACGAAAAAGCGATGGCAAGAAGGAAGGCATGACCGTTCAGAAATAGACCGTCGTCTTGGCGAGAAACATGAGCCACTCGCGCGGCAGGGTACTCGAGGTGACGTTGGCACCCCCGTTGAGGTCAGTCGAGAGATCGGCGGTGCCCAGGACGTAGTGCCCTTCGAGCTTCACGATCCAAAAATGGTTGATGTCGAACCGCAACGTCGCCGCGATGTCGTGCTGGTAGTTCTGTCGCCCATCGCGGACGTCGACCCACGGGAAGAGCCCCGAATAGTAGACCCCAGGCGTGAACCAGGGTCGGACGTGATAGGACGCCATCGCGTAGTGTCGCTCGTTCACCTGGCGCGTCATCTCCGCGCCGTTGACGATCAGATCGCCGCGCCAGAGCCCGCCTTCGGCCGCCAGCAGCAGATTGTGCCCGGTGTACTCGACCGAGGCGAACCACAGGAGGAACCGCAGCGACGCCTGGTAGGGCGTGTCCGGTGTTCCACCGGGCGTGGACGGAATCAGATAATTCGCATCGCCCCGCAGCGCCTGCATGCTGCCACCGAGGCGCAGTCCTTCGAGGGGGGTGTCCCACATCAGCCGCCCGCCCAGGATGTAGGGGACCCTGTGATCCACCAGCGTCGTGCCCGGCGGGGTCGATGGCGTGGGCCAGAAGATCGTTCCGCCGTAGAGGCGGTACTCGACGCCGCCGCCAGCCCCCAACCCAAGGTAGCCGTAAAGCTCCAGCCCCGTCTGCGCGAGCAGCAAGTCCCGATTGAGGAGCGGGTACACGGCCTGGGGCAAGAGGATGGGCACCCGCGCCGCATCGATGTCGTTGATCTCGTTGTAGAGGCCGAAGGGCAGTTTCGTACGCCCTGCCCGCACGCCCAGCCAATCCGCGAGGCGATAGTCGAGATAGTACCAATCGGCTTGCATCTTGAAATCGCCCGCGCCACCGATCTGGCTGGTGAAGATCTGCGCCCCCATTCGCAGTTGCTCCGTCAGCGGCTGGGTGACGTTGAGCGCGATCTCGGTCAACTCGAAGCTGCCGCTCGTCGAGGCATGAACCAGATAGTTGTTCCTGGTGGTCCTGATGTAGCCCTGGCTCACGAACGCGTGAATCTGCAGCGGCGGCAGACCACCAAACGACAGGCCTGCCTCGGCGGCTGGCGTCGTCGAAAGACGGCCACCGGGGGCTGGGATCGCCGGCGCCGAAGGCAGAGATGGGTCCGGGACATCGGGTCGAGCGACAGGGGCGGGGGGAGACGGCACGCCGGACCCGTCGTCCTCGGGAGCGCCGGAGCGAGGAGGCTCTGGCGCCGAGATTGCCGTTGGCGTCGGTCCCGCAACCCCATCCGGTCCCGAGCGACCGTCCGTGTCTTCGTTCGCTGGCGGCTCGGCCGCTGCCCGGGCCGTTAACGCCGTCAACAAGAGGGCGCACAACAGCGGTATCCGCCAGCGCCTGCCGCTGCCACCGTCAACGCAATGCGGTTTCACCCCTCGCACCGCGTGATCGTGCGCCTTGTGGGCCACCGGTGTCAATCGTGGCTCCAGCTTCCGGTTTACCGCCTGCTACCGCGATAACGAGGTCTTACCGATTGCGCCATCCGAGCTTAGGTTGCGCCTTCATGACGATCGCCGGCGCTTCATCACGGACACCCTCGGCCGCCGCGAGTGGCCACGGCGCAAACCCGAAGATCTTTCCGTACCACCCGTTCCGGGCGCTGGCGGCGAACCTGTGGCAGGTCGAAGGGACGCTCGCCAGCGGGCTGCCGCGCAATATGACCGTCTACCGCCTGAGAGACGGCGGGCTCTTGTTGTACAGCGTGGTGGCGATGCACGACGAGGGAATGGCGGCGCTGGAGGCGTTGGGGCGCCCTGCCATGATGGTGATGCCGCACGATCGCCACGGGATGGACGCGCCGTTTTACAAGCGACGGTACCCGGACCTGAGGGTGCTGGCGCCGGAGCCGCGACACCCCCGGACAGTCCCGGTCGACGGAGACATCGCCGAGCTCGGCGCGCTGGGAATCCATGCCTACCCCTTGCCGGGGACCAGCTATCACGAGGTCGTGATGGAGCTACCGATCGAAGAGGGCGAAGGGGGCGAAGGGGGCGTCGCGAGGGGCATCGCGCTCTGTACCACCGAGCTGCTCGGCAACGTCGCCGGTCTCCAGGGCGTGATGGGGGCGCTGATGCATCTGTTGGGGCCCGCCGGTGGAGGGTTCGGTGTGGCGCGCGTCGTTCGCTGGCGGGAGGTGCGTGACCGGCAACGCTGCCGCGCCTGGATGAGCTCGATGGCGGAGCGGCCCGACCTCCGCATGGTGCTGGTGGGGCACGGCAGCCCGGTCACGCAGGACCCTGGCGCGTCGCTTCGTCACGCCGCTCAGCAGGTCTGAGCGGCGACTGACCCGGTCAGCTTCCCGTTTGCGTGACGGGGAGGTCGAACTGACCTTCGGTCAGCGTGACGGTACCGCCGTCCCCCGGCAGGGTCGCTTGAAAGGTCCCCGACACGTGCGGCAGGCCCGCGAGGTCGACGCCGAAGCTTATCGTGATGGCGCAAGTCTCGTCGGTCGGGACGGTCTGGTTGTCATACCCCAACGCGGCCGAGTCGAAGCCGGCGCCGAGAGCAACGCCGCACGCGTAGCTCCCGCCCAGGACGCTCCCGCCGCCCGTCGAGACGACGAAGGAGACGGTCGCGCTCGCCGCGATGTCGGTCCCCAGCACGGTCAGGGAGTCGCTGACTCCGCTGACGTAACGATTGGCGAGCGTCGAGGTGGCGAGCCGCGCGATGCCGTTCTCCTTCCAGGTGAACATGACCGTCGGTCCGGCTCCGCCTGCACCACCGGCGCCTCCCGTCGCGCCAGCGTGTCCCGCCCCGCCCCCACCGCCGAGCGCGCCCGTCGCGCCAGCGGAGCCGTTCGCCCCGCCACCGGCCGCGCTGCCGCTCGACCCGCATCCGGCGACCGTCATGACGACCAAAATGGACAGGAACCGTACAGCTGCGCTCATGGCGCCACGATACTTGAATCAGGGCCCGATGGCGTGCGCCGCAGCCCCAGAACGATCCGCAAGGCGGCGTTCATGTCGATGCTGTAAAATCCCGGTCAATGGTTTCTTTCCAGCGCGTGGTGCTCGGGTCGTGGGTGTCCATCTTGACGATGGGATGCGTGACCTTCGCCCCTTCCGTCATCGAGACGCCGCTCAATCCATCGCCCCGTCGCCTGATGCAACGCCCGGCTGACGCCGTCGAGGTCTATTCGAGCACGCCCCCCTCTCGTCCCCACGTCGACCTGGCGTTGCTCGAGGTCGACCAGTACGAGGGGCAGGGCAGTCCCGTGATGGTCCAGGTGCTGCGCGAACGAGCTGGCGCGATGGGGTGCGACGCCGTCTTCATCGGCGAGGCGCGGACGCGCGGCAGCGGCGGCAGCTTGAGCGCGACCTGCGTCGTCTACACCAACGTGGTCTACGTGCAGCCCGACGTCGCCGCCGATCCGTCGCCGTCGCCGTCGCCGCCGCTCCCGCTCCCGCCGCCCGGTGGTCGAAGGCTCTGCCGTGACCGCCAGGACTTCGAGGAGAGCCGCGACTGCGTCCTCCAGCGAGGGAGCTAGCTCCGCGCTCAGCTCCGCTTCAGCGCCGAAGCTGGCAGCGCGGGCAGTAGTACGTCCGACGGGGAGGTTCGCCCTGTGTGGCCGCCAGGATGGCCGTCCCGCACACCCGGCAAGGATGTCCGCCGCGCCGGTACACGTGCGCACGTGCCGCGCCCCGCGGGCCGAAGCCGCCCCGGGTCAGATCCGCCGTCGTGGTCCGACGCCACGGCCCCAGGTTGGCCTGCATCAATGCGCGCGCGTGCGCGTAAACGCGGGTGAGCGCCTCGTCACCGACCGACGAGAGCGGCGCGAAGGGATCGAGGCGCTCCAGGAACAGAACCTCGCTCTTGTAGACGTTGCCGATGCCGCTCGCCACGCGTTGATCGAGCAGCACCACGCCGAGTGGCGTCGTCGCCGGACGCTGGCGCGCGCGTGCCACGGCCTCTCCCGGAGCGAAGTCGGGCGCAAGCAGATCGGGGCCCAGCGTTTGCGCCACCGGGTGCGCGTGAGCGAAGGCGGCGCGCAGCACCTCGACCGTGGGGGCGCGCGACCAGACGGCGGCGGTGCGTTCGGTGACGATGGCCAGGCTGGCGCGCGCGGCCGTCACCGCGGTGATCCGTCGCGGATCGTCGAGGCGCAGGCGTCCGTTCATGCCGAGGTGAACGTGCAGCCGCGCCTTGCCGACGTCGATGAAGAGATGCTTCCCCTGCGCCTCGGCGCTGGCGACGACGCTGCCCACCAGGACGCGGTACGAAACGCCGCGCGCGAACAGCGCCGTCACCGTCTGCCCCACCAGCTTCTCCTGAAGCAGGGTGGCCTGCTTGTGAATGGTGTCCCCTTCCGGCACGTCAGCTCCGGAAGGGGCGCGCAGGCGGTCCGGCGTGGTCGGCGCGCGTCGGGCGGGGCTCGTCGTCGTTCGGGCGCGCGGCCGCCGCCGGATCGAGCACCAGGGCGTTCGGTTCCATTCGGAAACCGGCCGCTCGAAGGGCGCCGACCAGCTCGCTCTTCAAAGCGGGCTGACCGTTGACGCTCTCGACGCGCAGCGGACGGCGTCGTCCCACGGCGTGGCGCAGCGCCTCGACCGCCTGCTGCAAGCTCTTGGCGTCGTCCGAAAAAACCCGGAGGCGGCGGCCACCCCGCTCGACGTACAGCGCGGGCGCGCCGTGCACCAGCACCACGCGCGCCCCCGCCGCGCGCCGTGGTGGGTTCGCGCCGTCGCCATCCCCGTCGCGCGGGGCCGGCCACGGGATCAGCGCCCCGTAAGGGTTCGCGGGATCGACGGCGGCCAGCACCGTCACCTGATCGTCCCCCTCCCGCACGGCGCGCAGTCGGTCGACGGCGCCGGCGTGCGCGAACTGTGCGCCGGTCAGCCCCTCGACGAAGTGCCCGCGCCTGATCTTGCCCGCGTCCTCCAGGGCGCGGAAGACCGGTGACAGCGCGGCGAACCCGCCGGGAAGCCCTTCCGCGACGATGGCCTCGCGGCTGACGACGCCGTACCTCTCCAGCAGGCTGGACGCACGCGCGTGCGCCGCCTCGGTGGCGACAGCCGGCGGGCGCAACAGCGAGGCGACGGTGGACCACCGTCCAGCCGCCTGCGCCACCACGCCCCGTGCGCTGGCGCGCAGCCGGCGCGGCGCC
>DASYCK010000231.1:0-6944 GCA_036500205.1 Polyangia bacterium
CTGGTGGCGGCGTCGCTGGCGCGCGCGTGCGCCGGGGGCGTCGAGATGCCGGCCGCCAGGCCAGCGGCCAGGCTCCAGGCCATCAGTCTTCGACAGAGGCGCTGGCGCGCGCCTCGACCAAGACGTTGGCGCGCGCGGGCACACCTGGCGCCCGGCCCGGGGCCTGGACCGAAATCCCCCATCACGGTGGCTTTCTTACCAGAAACCGACGAAACCGATCGCCCGCGCGGTCGATGTTGTCATGCGGTGTTCGCGTCGCTCATCCGATGGCGCAACCGTGGTAAAAGGAGATCGACATGGGAAGCGTCAACAAGGTGATCCTGGTCGGAAATCTCGGCGCGGATCCTGAGCTGAAGTACACGCCGTCGAGCCGGGCGCTCTGCAACCTGCGCATCGCCACCACCGAGGTCTACAAGGACAAGGGTGGCCAGCGGCAAGAGAAGACGGAGTGGCACCGTGTCACGGTGTGGGGCGACCAGGCCGAGAACTGCTCGAAGTATCTCGCCAAGGGGCGTTCGGTCTACATCGAGGGCCGCCTGCAGACGCGGTCCTACGACAAGGACGGGCAGAAGCACTACGCCACCGACGTGGTCGCCGACCGCGTGGTGTTCCTGGGCGGTGGGGGTGGCGCTGAAGGCGGGGGAAGCGGCGCTGGTCCGCGACGCGGTGGGGGTGGGGGCGGAGCAGGCGGTGGCGGTCGCAGTGACGGCCCCCCCGACGAGACCGAGTCGAGCGGGCCACCGCTGTCCGACGACGACATTCCGTTCTAGGCGATGCTTCGGCGATACCGTCCGTGGTGGCTCCCACCGCGCACGGGCGCATTCGCCTTCAATTCAGACGAGGTGGCCCCCGATGACCCCCGCGCGTCGTTTTCATTTTGCGTCCCGACTGGCCATCGCCGCCCTTTGCTCGGCCGGCGCTCTCTCGGTCGGGTGTGGCTCGGGTTCGTCCCGGGAGAAGCCCGGCGACTACCAACCGGGAATGACCTTCGACGCCCGTCCGGACGCCGACGGGCCGCTCGACGACGCGTCCACCGATGCCTCGCTTCCGCCGCCGATGTCGAACCCCGCGGCCATTCATGTGGTGGCGGGCACCGCGCAGTTCCTGCAGAGCGGCCCCCCGTGCACCGGTGAGGTCGGCTCCACGACCGACACCTGGTGCGGTTTCGTGGCGCCGTCTCGACTGGTCGCCGACTCGAACGCCCTCTACGTGGTGAACCTCACGGCAGCCGCGGCGGGCACTCCCATCTCTTGTGGCACCGTGGTGGGAGATCCGAACTGTCTGATCCTCACCGCCGGGTTCGTCGAAGACGCCACGCATTCGGCGTTCTTTCAGGGCAACACGCTGGTCTACTTCGACAGCACGGGCGTGCCTTACGGATGGCGGCCGGGCATGGTGAACGGCCGGCGCCTGGCGGTGTTCACCTCGACGAACGGCGATGTTCACGATTGCATGCCCGCCAAGACGGGAAACGCCATCGCCTGCCTTCAAGACCTGGCTCAGCCCCCGGCGGGCGGGGCCGGTGGGGCCGGTGGAGCGGGCGGAGCCGCCGGTGTCGGTGGGGCGGGCGGCGCGGGCGGCGCCGGTGGAGCGGGAGGCGCCGTCGAACCGCCGATGCCGACCTACAGTGACCTGCTTGTGGGACGGGTCGATGCGACGAGCCCGATCCTGTCCCGGGTCGACACCGTCATCTCCCACGACGAAACCGACGACGTGCAGCGATTCCGGTTCCGCATCATCGGCGCCAACGCCGAACGGATCGCCTGGTCCAGCCGGGCCGTGCTGAGGGGGCCGGAAGTTCTGACGGTGCAGCTGATCGGCGACGATACCTCTCGCCAGGTGGTCGCTTCCGACGTGTCGCAGTGGGCGGTTTCGTCGGACAACACGCGATGGGCCTGGTTGTCCGGCTACAACTACGACAGCCAGACCTCGTCGGGGACGTTGCAGGTGGCGCCCTTCCCCGGTGGCGCCCTCCCCGTCACGGTGATGACCGACGCCGCCAGCTTCCTGTTCGCCCCCGGGACTGGCATGTCGGTCATGTCCAGCGCGAGAGAGCTGTTCGGGATCCTCGATCCCGTGAATGCTCCCACCGCCGCCGTCCGCCTCGATGCCGGGGTGGTCGGTGTCCTTGCGCTCAGCAGCGTCGGGCACGTCGCCTACGCCAGGGACTACGACTTCGTGTTCGGCCTCGTCGACCTGCACGTTCAGAGATTGGATGGGACCGGGAACTCCTGCACGCTCGACCGGTCGACCGAGGTGCCGTTCGGCTCCACGCTGGCACCACGGTTTCTTCCCGGTGGCTCGGCCATCGTCTGGTCGCGGATCACGAACCTCGACACGACGGACGATCGCCTGAAGGCGGCCGGACGGCTCACCGAGCTCACCGGGTGCTCCAGCGTGACGTTCGATCCCGACGTCGTCGCGACGAACATCGTGGGCGACAACGCCATCACGTTCGCGGACGACTACGACGGCGCATCGGGGACGCTGCTGACGCGCGGGGTGGTGGGGGGGACCACCTTGGCGCCGGGGGTGGCGACGGTGGTGCAGACGCGGATGAATTCGTCGCTGTCGCTCTACCCGTTCCTCAACGCGCTCGTCTACACGGTCAACGTCGGCGATCCGAACGACGGCCTCTACCTGTACGCCCTGCCGCCACCGGGCTGAGCGCCCGGCTGCACCCGGCTGAGGGGGGCTTCGTGACGCGGTCCGGTCCCGCCCTTCCTTCAGATGGGCGCCCGGCCCGCCGAACAGTGGGGCAGGCGCCGACCGGAATGGTATCGATCGGCGCGTCAAAACGTCGGTTGCGGTACACTCAATTGGTGAGATTTCCGAAGCTCATTGCGGCCCTCATCGCGGCGATCGTCGTGTTGATGCCCTCGATGCGCGTCGGGCTCGACGCCAAGCACCTGCTTCAGCCGTCCGCGTCCGCGGCCGAGTGGCCGCGATCGTTCGACGTCGCGGAGCCGCTCCCGTCGTCGGCGACCCCATCGGCCGAGACCGTCGCCGATCTCGCCGCGGCGACCGGGCCGCTGCCGATGCCGGCGTTCGGATTCGGCGCGCTCACCGGATTCTACCCGAGTGAATCTCCGCGCGAGCTGGTGCTGTCGTTCGATGACGGGCCCGATCTGAAGTTCACGCCGCTCGTCCTCGACGAGCTCGATCGCCGCGGTCTGAAGGCGATCTTCTTCGTGACTGGCCACCGCGTGACCGGCGACCGCCCCGAGGACATGGCGCGGCGCGAGCTGCTGCAGAAGATCGCCGCACACGGGCACCTGGTGGCGAACCACACGATGTCGCACCGCAACCTTTGCCAGTCCCCCGAGCAGACGGCCGCCGAGATCGATGGGAACGCCGAGATCATCGCCGGCGCCACGGGCGTGCGGCCGCTGCTGTTTCGTGCGCCGTACGGCGCCCGCTGCCACAGCCTGGAAGCGGCGCTGGCCGAGCGCGAGCTCGTCTCGGTGGGGTGGAACCTGGATCCCCAGGATTGGCGGAACCCCAGCAGCGAGGACATCCTCACCTACCTGGAAGCGAAGCTGACCAAGCTGGAAGGGCGCGGGATCTTGTTGCTCCACGACACGCACCCCGCCTCCGTGTTCGCGCTCGGTCCCTTGCTCGACTGGATCGCCCGGGAAAACCGCCGCGCCGTGGCCCACGATCGCCCCCCCATCATGCTGAAGGACTATTCGATCTTTCTGCCCCCCCGGCCCATTCCCCGCACGGGGCTGGAGGCGGTGATCGCCAGCGTCGTCCACGGGCTTCGCGGGGGACAGCCGCCGCTCGCGCGCCCCTGAGAGGACGAATGCTCCTTATCCGCGACGTGACGGCGGATGACCTGGACGGCCTCCTCGAGGTGGCCGCCTACCTCGACTCGGTCAACCTCCCCAACGATCGAGCGCGCCTGCGGGCGATCATCGCCGGCTCGGAGCAGTCCTTCGCGGGCCGATGCGACGTCGCCGATCGCCACTTCGTGTTCGTGCTGGTCGACGAGGACAGCGGTCGGCTCGTCGGTTCGTCGATGATCTTCGCGCAGCACGGTTCGCGCCGCGCGCCGCACGTGTTCTTCGATGTGCTCGACGAGGAGCGGTACAGCCAGACGCTCGATCGCCACGTCACGCACCGGGTGCTCCGCATCGGCTACAACTACAAGGGGCTGACGGAGATCGGCGGGTTGGTGGTGCGGCCCGAATGGCGCGGCCACCCGGCGCAGCTCGGCAAGCTGCTGTTCCACGTCCGGTTTCTCTACATCGCGCTGCACCGGGCGATGTTTCGCGACGACGTGCTGTCCGAGCTGATGCCGCCGCTGGAAGCGGATGGAACGAGCCTGTTGTGGGAGGCGCTGGGGCGCAAGTTCACCGGCCTGTCGTACCAGGAGGCCGATCGGCTGTCGCACGAGAACAAGGAGTTCATCCGGGCGCTGTTTCCCGAGGAGCCCATCTACGCGACCCTGCTGCCGCCGGAGGTACAAGCTGTCATCGGCGAGGTCGGCCCCGACACCAGGGGGGTAGAGAAGATGCTCAGGCGCGCGGGGTTCAGCTATGCCCACCGCATCGATCCCTTCGACGGTGGGCCACACTTTCATGCGCGGATCGACGACGTCGCCTCGGTTCGCGCCGTGCGGACGCTGAAGATCGTCGAAGCTGGCGAGCCTGCCACCGCCCCCGAACGCCTGCTGATCGCCGTCGAGGGAGACGACGACACGGGGGCACGGCCGCTGTTTCGCGCCGCCGTGGCGATGGGGATCGTCACGGCGGACACGGTGGCCCTGTCGGCCCAGGCGCGCCATGCGCTGGGGGCCGCCGTGGGCCGCACGGTGGGGGTGCTGTCGCTCGATCGGCTGGCCGAGAGCGGCCCGGCGCGATAGCGGGGCAGATCACGCTGACGCTCGTGCGTTCGCGGTATAGTGCCCGCGATGCCGTCCACCGTGCTGATCGTCGACGATGAGAAGAACATTCGGCGCACCGTGCGCATGGTCCTGGAAGGGGAGGGCTTCGCCGTCGAGGAAGCGTCGAGCGGCGAAGAGGCGCTGGCCCGCCTGCCCGACATCGGCGCCGATCTCATGTTGCTCGACGTGCAGCTGCCCGGGATCTCGGGTCTGGAGACGCTCGAACGTTTGCCGTCGGCCATCGGCGCCGCGGGGGCTGCCTCCCCCACGCCCGAGACGGCGCCCCCCACGGTCATCATGATCTCCGGACATGCGACCCTGGCGAACGCCGTCAGCGCCGTGAAGCTGGGGGCCTACGATCTGCTGGAGAAACCGCTCGATCGCGAGCGGATGCTGGTCACCCTTCGCAACGCGCTGGAGCGGCGGGCGATGGCCCGCGAGGTGGCGGGGCTGCGCGCCCAGGCCGACGAGCGCTTCGAGATGGTGGGGCGCAGCGCCCCCATGCAGGCGCTGTACGCGCAGATCGTGAAGGTGGCGGTCACGCGGGCCCGCGTGTTGATCACGGGCGAATCAGGGACGGGCAAGGAGCTGATCGCGCGGGCCATCCATCGCGAATCGGCGCTGCGCAAGCAGGAGTTCGTGAAGGTGAACTGCGCCGCCATCCCCCCCGAGCTGATCGAGTCCGAGCTGTTCGGACACGAGCGCGGGGCCTTCACCGGTGCCACGGCGCGCAAGCGCGGTCACTTCGAGGTCGCCGACGGCGGCACGATCTTCCTCGACGAGATCGGTGACATGATCCCGTCGGCGCAGGCGAAGGTGCTGCGGGTGCTGCAGTCGGGGGAGTTCACGCGCGTGGGCGGCGAACAGACGCTGAAGGTCGAGGTGCGGGTCATCGCCGCGACGAACCGCGACCTGCAGGCGGACGTGGCGGCGGGGAAATTTCGCGAGGATCTCTACTTTCGCCTGGCGGTCGTTCCGTTGCGAGCGCCGCCGTTGCGGGATCGCGCCGAGGACGTCCCCTTGCTTTGCGCGGCCTTCGTCGAGGCGACGGCGCGAGAGAACGGCATGCGACCGAAGCCAATCTCCGATGACGCGGTGGCGATGCTGTCCGCGTACCCGTGGCCCGGCAACGTCCGCGAGCTCCGCAACGTCATCGAGCGGCTGGTGATCCTGTCGGAGGAGACGATCGGCGTCGGCGACCTGCCCGAGGAGATCGTGGCCGAGGTGGAACGCAACCGGCGCGAGCAGGCCGCCGGCAGCTCGGCGGCGGGGGTGGCCCTGCCCAGCATCGAGATCCCGCCCGAGGCGCGCGCGCTCCCCTTGCGCGAGTTCCGCGACCACCTCGAGAACCTCTACATTCGCGCGCGCCTCGAGGAGAACGGCTGGAACATCTCGCGCACCGCCGGCCTGCTCGGCATCGAACGCACCAATCTCCACAAGAAGATGCGGGCCCTCGGCATCGGCCGCCAAGACGCGAAGACATGAGCGCTCGCTGCGCTCGCTCTGACGCTGCCGTCGCCGCCGTAGAGGTGAACTGGAGGAACGCCCGATGACGAGGACGTCGCGATGGTTGCCTTCCTTGGCGGGGCTGCTGGGGTTTTCGGGGGTGGCGCTGGGGGCGTTCGGGGCGCACGCGCTGAAGGCGCGGCTTTCGCCCGAATACCTCGAGATCTACAAGACGGGCGTCTTCTATCAGCTGGTCCACGCGGTGGCGCTGCTGGCGATCACGGGGTTTCAGGAGCGGCTGCGCGCCCCCCGGCTCACCGTGGCCCTGTTCACCGCCGGGGTCGTCATCTTTTCGGGAAGCCTCTACATCCTGTCGTTGAGCGGCGTTCGTCTGTGGGGAGCGGTCACGCCGTTTGGAGGCCTCTCCCTCCTCGCCGGATGGCTGACGATCGTGGTTCCGGCCAAGCGATAGTCGCTTCGTTCAGCGCAGCAGCAGCGCCCACAGGCCCGCGCCGACCACGCCCAAGCTGGCGCAGATGACCACGAGCCCCAGCGCCAGCTTCTGTCGATCGAGGCCGCCCTTCGAGCGCTCCAACCGCGCGAGCTCGGC
>DASYCK010000232.1:0-2672 GCA_036500205.1 Polyangia bacterium
CGCCAGAACATCGAGACCGTCGCCGCCAGCGTCGGCTGGCGAACGCTGGAGCCCGGCAAGCACACCGTCGACACCACCAGCGCGCTCACCGTCTCGGACAGCCGCAACAACGACTGGCTCGAGCTCGGCCAACAGTACGAGCTCAACACCCGGCTGCACCTCCACGACTTCTCGTCGATCTTCCTGGCCGTCGACTACGCCCCCCGCCGCTTCGACGACCGCGAGGTCGGCGACGGCACCGCCCTCGAGCGCGCCGGCTACCTGGGCGGCAAGCTGGAGTACGACAGCGACCCCCGCCGGTCCGTCTACGCGACCATCGCCAACCAGGTCCAAGTGATGAGCACCGGCATCTTCTCCAGCAACCTGCAGGCGAGCGCCGTCTTCCACGCCCTCCCCCAGCTGGACATCGAGCTTTTGCCCCAGGTCACCTGGACCAAAGGCGAGTACCGCTACGCCTGGCAGTCCGTCGGCCCCTCCGACCCCTACCTCTTCGGCAAGCTCGAGGCCAAGAACTTCAGCGCCACCCTGCGCGCGACCTACACCTTCACCCCCCGCCTGACCCTCCAGGCCTACGCCCAGGCCTTCCTGGCGTCCGGCCACTTCTCCGACGTGCGCGCCCTCGGCGCCCTGCCGGCCGCCCCCGGCGCAGCCCCCCGCACACCGGGCATGACCGTCTACCTGTCACAGCTGGGCGCCACCGCCCCCTTCGCCCCCGCCACCACGCCCGACTTCGAAGAGGCCGCGATCAACGCCAGCGTCGTCTTCCGCTGGGAGTACCGCCTGGGCTCGACGCTCTACCTGGTCTACACCCGCTCGCAGATCCCCCAGGTCGAGACCTTCACGCCGCCGGCTGTGCTCGACCCGCACGCCTTCGGGCACGGCGCGACGACGGACGTGATCCTGCTGAAGCTGTCGTACTGGTGGGCGAGCTGAAGGCGGGGAGTCGCAGCATAGCGGCTGGCGCCTGCGCGCCCTTTGCCTCTACCGCTGGCCGCGGAGCCCCTTTTCCTGCCAGCGCGACCAGCGAAGCAAGCTTGCCCTGGACGCCGGGTCAGCGATAGACGTCGCGACGGTGCGCGATTCTGATGACGACCACGAGCAAGACATCCTCGTGGATGGAAAAGACGATCCGGTAGTCACCAGCGCGGACGCGCCAGAGGTTGTGGTCGCCTTTGAGCTTCTTGCACCCCGGTGGGCGGGGATTCTCCGCGAGCGCGTCGATTTTCTGGGCGATGCGGACGCGGATAGAGCCGTCGAGCCTCGCGAGCTGTTTGTCAGCGTCGGGGCTGGTGCGGACGCGGTACATCGGGTTTCGTGATCAGCCGAGACCGAGCTGCTTTTTCACGTCTTCCCACGGAATGGGTTGTTCCCGGTTTTCCTTCATGCGAGCCAGGATGGCCTGTGCCTCGACGACATCCTCGGCGTCCTCGATGGCCTCGATCTCCGCCTCACTGAGGCTGTGCCAGATCGTGTCGGCGAGGCGGGCTCGCTCGACGGGGTCGAGCTTGAGCGCGGCCTCGATGAGTTCCTTGGTGGACATGGTTGATCAGTTTACCGCGCTTTCCCAGCGGCGGGCCCGCCGGGCAGGGCCTCGTCGACCCTTTCAGAGTGAAGCGGGCGGAAGGACTGGCGCGACCCTGCGCAGCCGAACTAAGGTTCGGTTCGAGAAAAACGGGACTATGAGAAATCGTCGCGCGGTCGCTATTGTTCGTGCCTTCGCTCTCACGTCCCTTGCCTGCCCCACCCGGCCGATCCAATCGGGTAACGGGGGCCAAGGCGGCGACGGCGGCCAAGGCGGCGCAAGGGGAGTTGGCGGTCACGGCGGAGCGGCCGGCGCGAACTTGGGCGGCGCCTCGGGCTCGCCAGCAGGTGGCGCGGGCGGTGGGTCCGGTGGCGTTGCCACCGGGGGACTGGGCGGCGGTGGAGCGGGCGGCGCCGCCGGCTTGCCTGGCTCTGGAGGAGCAAGTGGAGCAGCAGGAGGCGGGGAAGCGGCGGGAACTGGCGGAACCGCGGGAGGCGGTGGCACGGCGGCAACCGGCGGAACCGCAGGAGGCGGGGGAACGGCAGCGGGAGGCGGTGGGCATGCGGGCGCAACCGGCGGGAATGGAGGAGCCGCCGGAGCCGGCGCGACCTGCTCACCTGCTTGCGCGTCGACCGCTTACTGCGATGGGGGTACGTGCAAGAGCAGAGTGACGGAGTTTACGTTACAGGATATCGGTGCGCGGCCCCGGGACATCACCGCCGGAGGGGACGGAAACCTTTGGTTCACGGACAGCACCTACGACAAGATCCGCCGAATCAGTCCGACCGGAACGATCAATGAGTTCGTCGTTCCGACGGCGGGGAGCAATCTGGGAAGCATCACGGCTGGCCCGGACGGAAACGTCTGGTTCGTCGAAGAGACCGGGGGGCAGATCGGACGGATCACGCCCAGCGGGGTGGTGACAGAGTTCTCGGCCTCGGCGGGCGGCCTCGCGATCCCCGTCGGGATCACCGCCGGGCCGGGGGGCAACATCTGGTTCACCGACTCGAGCGAGAATGAAATCGGAATCTCGACCACTGCTGGAGTCGTGTCCTTCAAACCGCTCCAGACGACGGGAGCATCGCCCCATGGGATCACCCTGGGCCCCGATGGGAATTGCTGGTTCGTCGAGGCGATCAACTCGGTCGCC
>DASYCK010000233.1:0-19184 GCA_036500205.1 Polyangia bacterium
CGGCTTCATTGGATTCTTCCCGCATTGGCCCTCCTGGGGTCGCCCGAACAGGCCTGCGCCAGCGTGCCGAACGTCATTGACAAGTTAGAAACAATTGGTCGATTGAAGCGCCATTGTTTCAAACGTCCGGCGCGGCGGTCAAGGAGAGAAACTTCACGGCGCGCGGACGTCGCTCGAGCACGGCCAGGCAGGGTCGTCGCATGGCGGCCGTTTTCGGGCGTCACTCCCGCGGATCCCGCCCGGTTTTGACCACCGCCAGACGTCTGGATCCAGGGCCAGCGCTTCGGCATGATGACCCGGTTGCCGCTGCACCTCGAGACCCCGCGCCTCGCCCTGCGGCCCTTCCGCGCGGACGACGTCCAGGCGGCGTTCGGCTGGTTCGGCGATCCGGCGGTGATGAGGTTCGTGCCTGGCGCCGCCGACGCCTCGCTCGAGGCGACGCGCGCGCGGCTGGCCGCGTACGAGACGCATCAAGCGCAGCACGGGTTCTCGAAGTGGATGGTCTTCGAGCGGGCCACTGGCCTGCCCGTCGGGGACTCGGGCCTGCTGCTGCTCGACGCCACCGGCGAGATGAACGCGGATGGCGAGGTCGACCTGGGATTCCGCCTGGCGCGCCCGTTCTGGGGGCGCGGCTACGCCACCGAGGTGGCCACCGCCTGGGTCACCCTGGCGTTCGGCGAGCTGCGCTTGCCGCGGCTGACCGCCTTCTGTCACCCCGACAACGCCGCGTCACTGCGCGTGCTGCGCAAGCTGGGCATGCGCTCGACCGGCCGCATTCAGGCCAAGGGCATGCAGCCCGAGACCTTCGTCCTCGAGGCGACGAAGGTCGAGCGGGCGCGCTAGGCGTCGCGCGTGACGACGGGCGGCGTGTTGAAGTTCCAGATGTCGCGGTAGATCAGGAACTCGCCGTTCTTCTGGCGCTTGTAGATCAGGATCCCCTTCACGACCTGCTTGATCGGCTTCCCCAGCTTCACCGGCTTTCCCTGCTTGTCGCGCTCGATGGGGTGGTCGACCGCCGTGTCGACGCCCTGATCGAAGCCGAAGTCGCCGGCCACCCACATGATCTGCGACTTCTTCACCCAGTGCGTCTTGAAGGCGTAGAAGTAGCCGGCCACCCACGCCTCGAGGTCGCGCGCTCCTTGCACCAGCGGCCCGTCGGGCTGCATCACCACCGCCTCCGCGTCGTACATCCGCATGACCTGCCTGGTGTCGTTCGAGTTGATGGCGTTGACGTAGTTCTTGTGCCCTCGTACCAGGGCGGGATCCCACTTCGGTTTCGCGGTCGCGCTCATGATTCAGTCCTTTCGAGGAGAGGAAGAGAGGTTGATAATTGATCGAGCAGAGCCCTGGCTTCGCGCAGATCCTTCGTGTCGAAGCCCTCGGTGAACCAGCCATGAATGGGCGCCAGCAGGTCGCGCGCGGCGTCCCCCCGGCCGGTGCGCGCCAGCAACGTGGCCAGGGTGGTGGCGCCGCGTAGCTCCCAGGACTTCGCCTGCTGTCGCCGGGCGCAATCGAGCGAGGCGCGCAGCAAGGTCTCTGCTTCACCGTCGTTGCCTTTGCGCATCAGCATCCACGCCTTGAGGCGCAGCAGCTCCGCCAGCCACAGCCGCTCCTGCCAGGCCGGTCGCTCGATCTGCTCCAGGCACTCGTCGATCAGCACGAGCGCGCCGTTGAGATCGCCCTCCAGCGCCACCGCCTCAGCCAGCGCCGATTTCAGGTACGGGATGCGGACGCGACCGCCGCGCCGGGTCCAGCTCTCGATGCCCTCGCGCAGCAGCGCGATCGCCTCCAGCGGCCGACCGTTCTGCACCTCGGCGACGCCCACCGCCTGCGGGACCGAGACCTGGTGGATGAAGGGGATGCCCTGCTCGCGGGCCAGTCGATCCGCCTCGCCGACCTGCTCGAGAAAGCGCTGGGGCTCGCGGCGGTAGGCGAAGGTGTAAGCGCTGAACGTCAACGCCCAGGCCAGGTTGAAGGCATGGCCGTCCTGCTGCGCGTGCGCCTTGTTCTCCTGGCTGGCCCGCACGGCCTGATCGGGGAAGCCCTGCATCCAGATCAGCTGACAGGTGTAGACCTCGACGAAGGTACGCAGGTCGTGCCCCGTCAGCTGGAGCCACCGTCCCGCGCGCGCCGGATCGTAGAGGGCGAACACCCGATCGGCGTGGGTGCGCGCCTCGGCCAGCTCGCCCGACAGGAAATGTTGCACCATCGCGGCGGCGTGGCCGAAGATCTCGAAGTCGACGTTTTCCGCCTCGCGCCCTTCGGCGAGCATGCGCCGCGCCCAGGGGAGCGAATCGGCGATGCGCCCCTGGGTGATGATGGCCGTCCACATGCACCACAGGGCGAGCAGCAGGCTCTGCACGTTGCCCTGGCTCTGGGCGAGGCGAAGGATCGCCTCGGCGTTCACCTCGACCTCGGGGGCCGCCCAGCCGCGCAGGCCCGTCCAGGCGGCGTTCAGCGGCTCGCGAATCGTCAGCTCGAGCCGGTCGCGCTCGGCGGACGGAGGGAGCTGCGCGATCAGCCCCAGCCCTTTCTGGAAGTGGGCCACGGCGTCTTGCAAGGCGACGCGCCTGACCGCCACCGTGCCGGCCTCGCGCCACAGCGGGATGGCTGGCCCCAGGTTGCCCGCCTGCGTGTGATGGTGGGCGAGCCATTCGAGCTTGTTGGCGACCCGATCGGCGAAGTCGTTCTCGAGCACGTACGCGATCCGGGCGTGCACCTCGCTGCGCCGGCTCTTCAGCAGTGATTCGTAGGCGGCGTCCTGGACCAGCGCGTGCTTGAAGGTGTACGTGACGTCGGGCGGGGTGTCGCGCCGGATGACCAGCCCCGCGTCGGCCAGCCGATCGAGAGCGGCCTCGAGCGGGCCCGCCTCCAGGGTCGACACCCGGGCCAGCAGGTCGAAGGAAAATTCTCGCCCGATGCAGGCGCCGATCTGCGCGATCTCCTTCACCGGCGCCAGCCGGTCGAGGCGCGCCATCAGCGAGTCGCGCAGCGACGTGGGGATGGCCAGCGCGGCCAGCGGCGCCTGCAGCTCGTAGTGATCGCCCTGGTCGCGCAGCAGCCCCGATTCGAGCACCGACTTGGTCAGCTGTTCGACGAACAGCGGCACGCCGTCGGCGCGGGCCAGGATCTCGTCCAGCAGCTCGGGGGGCAGCGCCTTCCCCTCGCTCACCTCGCCGACGAGCTGCGCCCCCTGGACCCAACCGAGGCGACCCAGGGTCAGGTTGGTCACGCCGGCGGCGCGCGCCCACGGCGGCACGTATTCCAGGCGATGCGTCGTCACCATCATCACCGGCAACGTCCGCACCTTCTGCACCAGCGCGGCCAGCAGCTCCTGGCTGGTCGGATCGACCCAGTGCAGATCCTCGACAACGATCAGCACCGGCCCGTGGCTGACCAGCGCGGCGAGCTGCTCGACGATCGCCTCCAGCGTCTTCTCGCGCCGTCGGTGGGGCGAGAGATTCAGCGGTGGGTAGCGCTCGGCGGGCAGGGAGAGCAGGGCGGCGAACAGGGGCGCCCATTCGGTGCGCTGGGCCGGCGTGCCCGCCAGCAGCGCCTCCAGCTTGTCCAGCTTCTGCGCGGCGCTGTCGTCTCCGGCGAATCCGGCGGCATATTCGAACTGTTCGATGAACGGGTACAGCTCGGAGTTGAGGTGATACGGCGAGCACTGGTAGCGCAGGGCCGTGTGCGGCTCGGTGACGTGCTCGCGCAACGACTCGGTGAGATGCGACTTGCCGATCCCCGGCTCTCCGCCGATGGAGACCACCTGGCCTTGCCCCTGCCGCGCCTGCTGCCAGAGCCGGCTCAGCAGCGCGGTCTCGTCCTCGCGCCCCACCAGCGGCGTCAGGTCCATGCCGACGTGGGCCGCCTCGAAGCGGCCGGTCCCGCGGCGCACGGCGTCCACGCGCCAGGCCCGCACCGGCTGTTCGATCCCCTTCAGCGGGTGGGTGCCCAGGTCGGTCAGCGCGAACACGTCGCCCACCAGCCGCCGCGTCGTCGGCGCGATCACGACCTGGTCCGAGCTGGCGAGCGCCTGCAGTCGCGCCGCGAGATTGGGCGTTCCGCCCACCGCCAGCTTGGCCTCCGTGCTCTGCAGGCGCGCTTCGCCCACCACGACCGGACCGGTCGCCAGGCCGATGCGCACCGCCAGCGGCGACGACACGGGGAGCTGCTTGACCGCCTGCACGATCTCCAGCGCAGAGCGGACGGCGCGCTCGACGTCGTCCTCGTGCGCGCTCGGCCAGCCGAAGTAGACCATCAGCCCGTCGCCCAGGTACTGGGCCACATGGCCGTCGTAGCGCGAGACCACCTCGCCGCAGGCGCTGCGGTAGGCCTGGATCAGGTCGCGCAGCTCCTCCGGGTCGAGGCGCTCGGCCAGCGCCGTCGAGCCGACGAGATCGCAGAACATGACGGTGAGCTGACGTCGCTCGACGCCCTGGGAGCCGCTCTGCTCTTCGCGCTGGGGGGCGGCGGGCGCGAAGATGGGGGGAGCCAGCGCCGAGGCGGCCATCCCCTGCACCTCGACCGTCAACCGGCGCCGGGGTCCGATGGGGAGACCGAGCCGATCGATGTCGGCGTCGGTCAGGTGCGGCAGCACGTCCAGCGTGATTTCGTGCGCGGCGAACAGCGGGGCGTACTTCTCGAGGCCGACCTGCCGCAACCACTCCCCGAGGTCCGTCATGGGTCCCTCGGCGAGCGCGCCCGCGAGAAGAGACTCGCTTTATTCACGTCGCAGCACGATATCCACGTCACCCGGGCGGCGCAAGTCGGCCCTGCAAACGAAGGGGGGGCGCGCTTCGTTGCTCTTTGATCTGCCCTGCGTTAGTGAATGACGATGACCACCGGAGAGGCATTGTGAGCACGCAGCACAAGTACCTGCTGGACGAGAGCCGGCTTCCCAAGGCCTGGTACAACATCAACGCCGACATGCCGGTGCCGCCGCAGCCGGTGCTGCACCCGCAGACCATGCAGCCGGTCACGCCGGACTTCCTGGGCGTGCTGTTCCCGATGAGCCTGATCATGCAGGAGATCAGCACCGAGCGTTACATCGAGATCCCCGAGCCGGTGCGCGAGATCTACAAGCTGTGGCGCCCCACGCCGCTCATCCGCGCCGTGCGGCTGGAGAAGGCGCTCGACACGCCGGCGCACATCTACTTCAAGTACGAGGGCGTCTCGCCGGTGGGCTCGCACAAGCCGAACACCGCCGTGCCGCAGGCCTTCTACAACAAGGAGGCGGGCACCAAGGCGCTGACCACCGAGACGGGCGCCGGGCAGTGGGGCTCGGCGATGGCGATGGCCTGCAACTTCTTCGGCCTCGACCTGGAAATCTACATGGTGAACGTCAGCTATCACCAGAAGCCGTACCGCCGCATCATCATGGAGAACTTCGGCGCGCACGCCTATCCCAGCCCGTCGAACCGCACGCACGCGGGGCGCGCCGTGCTGGCGCAGGACCCGGAACATCCCGGCTCGCTCGGCATCGCCATCTCGGAGGCGGTGGAGGCGGCGGCCACCAGCGGCGGCACGAAGAAGTACTCGCTCGGCTCGGTGCTGGGGCACGTGCTGATGCACCAGACGGTCATCGGCCTCGAGGCGCTCGAGCAGATGGAGATGGCGGGCGAGTATCCCGACTTCGTCATCGGCTGCGCGGGCGGCGGTTCGAACTTCGCGGGCTTCGCCTATCCGTTCGTGCACCAGAATCTGACGAATGGGAAGAAGAGCAAGGTGATCGCCGTCGAGCCGGCGTCGTGTCCGACCATGACCAAGGGCACGTACGCCTTCGACTGGGGCGACCAGGCCGCCACCAGCCCCATCGTCAAGATGCACACGCTCGGTCACGGCTTCATTCCGCCGGGCATCCACGCGGGCGGTCTGCGCTATCACGGCATGGCGCCCAGCGTGAGCGCGCTGGTCGAGCACGGCGACATCGAGGCGCGCGCGGTCACGCAGCTCGAGACCTTCGCCGCGGCGGTCGACTTCTCGAAGGCCGAGGGGATCATCCCGGCCCCCGAGAGCGCGCACGCCATCCGGGTCGCCATCGACGAGGCGCTGCGCTGCAAACAGACCGGCGAGAAGAAGGTGATCGCGTTCAACCTGTCGGGCCACGGCCACTTCGACATGATGGCCTACGAGGCCTATCACCGCGGGCAGCTGCAGGACTTCGCGTACCCGGCCGACAAAGTGGCCGAGGCGATGAAGGATCTGCCGAAGGTACCGACGGTCTAGCCGGAACGACGGGGTCGAGGAACAACGTTTCCTGGGTCCATCCGATAGGGAACGAACGATGGGCGGATGGACATCAAGTGATTGGTACTCGCCGATCGAAGGGCAGCTCCACTTCTTTCAGGGGGCGAAGCACCTTCTATGGGTGTTGGGAAGGCAAATCGTCGTCGACGTCGAGGCGTGGGGCGGTGAAAGCGCGGTTCCTCACGTCCACTACGACACGATGGCGCCGCGGGTGACGACAGCCGGCGCATATATCGTCGAGAGTTACGCTCCGTACCTGACGAAAACATGGCAGTGGTCGCGCCTGCCATGGGGCACGCCGTTGCGGGTGGATGGCGAAAACCAGCAACTCTTTTTTCGAGAGGTCACGGGGGGGGCGTGGCGGAAGCTGGCCGAGGTGATTCCGGAGATAACACTCGGTGATGTGCGTGATCGCTTTGTGGCGCTGTACGGCGACGGAGAGGGCCCCGACGCGCGCTGGAGATATGATCGCGATGGGGACGGTATTCCGGATCAATGGATCTTCAACGACTTCGGGCCTTATGCCCTCCGGTACTTCGTGGACAGGAATCGCAATCGGAGATTCGACGCTGGTGAGAGGATGATGGGAGAGATGATCCATACGACGCCGGAGGACGAGGCCCGCGCGCTACGCGGGGTTTCGTTTTCGCTTCAGCATAGCCACGGCTGCATTCATGTGCGGCCGGCGGATCGAGAACGGATGGTGCGTGCGGGGGCTTTTCGTCGAGGAACATTGCTCGTAGTTCACGGTGTCCGAGAAGCAATCCCAGGTTTTCTAAAACCGTGACGGGAATCGTTTCCATCCTCGCCTGGGTATCGATGCTCGCGCCGGTGAGTGTCGCGGACGATATACAGCAGCTTGCCTGCCTGGAAGACGGGACTGTCGTGGGCCGAGATGCCCGCGATCTGCTTCGGCGCTGGCGCGATGGCGATTGGGAAGCGCCGATCGGCACAGGCGAGCTGCACGAACTCTGGGCTGGTCCCGGCGGTCAAGTGTACGCTCGGGAGGCCGGACCTCGTGTCGCCCTGTTGCAGGTAGGGCTTACAGAACGGTTCTGGACCAATCTACCATCGCTCCGAGGTGGCTCGTTCACGTTCGCTACTGATGCCACCGGCGGGACAGTGATCGTCACGACCGATGAGGTTGTTGGGCTGCAGAAGAATGGCGCGGTCGTGAGGCTAGGTGCGCCGCCGCTGGTTCAGTCGAGCATGGAGTTTAGGCCCAGTCAGCCGCCTACGATGATCACAACTGGCGCCGGATGGCTGGCTTGCTTCCCGAATTCGCCTTTCGAGGTCGATCGAGGAATGAAGGGGGTGTGCGTTCGGCCGGGACCTCCTCGGTACGACTATCGGGTCGACTTTGGCCGCTACACAGACCGAACCCACGCCAGACCGTTCGCTTGTGGGGATGCGTTGATCTCGGCCATCGGAGACGAGACGCAGGCGCGACGGCTCGCAGACGGGCGTCGCATTGGCCACGTCGCCGGGGCACCGCGCAACGGTTCACGCTGCCTTCCGGACGGGCGGATCCTGCTCATCGGCGCGCGCGAGCTCAGGTTCTTCGACGGTCCGGCGCTGGTGCATCCGCGCCGCCTGAGTGTACCGGGCCAGATCCGCGACGTGGCCGCCTGCGCCGGACGACTGGCGGTGTTGCTGGAAAGCTCGCAGACGATGCTCATCGATCCGCCGAGTCGATGATTACGGTTTCCTCTACTTGGCCGCCGCGACAAGGTCTGAGACCGCCGGTGGTTGATCACATTCAAGCCGCGCTGGGCAGCTTGGCGTTGTACAGGCCGCGCTTGAGGTTGCAGTGGATGGTCAGGGCCTCGCGGATCACGTTCCACATGTCCTTCAGCGGGTTCACGCGGGAACGGCCGTCGTCTTTCCATTCGACGCCGATCTCCTCGATCGCGAAGGCGCGGCGGCGGGCCAGCGCCAGGATCTCCAGGTCGAACGCCCAGCCATCGATCGTCGCGCTGGCGAACAGGTTGTCGGCCGCCTCGGCCGTGAACGCCTTGAAGCCACATTGCGTGTCGAGCACGCGAGGCACCAGTGAGCGCTGGATCACCTGATTGCACAGGCGGCTCGACATCACCCGGTAAAATGGCTGCTTGACGGTCTTCGCCCCCGCGGCGTAGCGCGAGCCGATGGCGATGGCGGCCCGGCCAGCGACGAGCGGAGCGATGAGGCGGGACAGCTCGGCGGGCGGCATCGAGCCGTCGGCGTCCCACATCACGCGGAGCCGTCCTCGCGCTGCGAGCATGCCGCGCCGGACGGCGGCCCCCTTGCCGCGGTTGGGTGACTGACGCACCAGCAGCAGATTCGGGATCGTGGCCATGGCGGCCTCGACGAGGGCACAGGTTCCATCCTTCGAGCCGTCGTCGACCACCAGGATCTCGTAGGTCGACGTTTGCGCCGAGAGACAGGCGTGCAGGCGTTCGAGCGTGGGGAGCAGGCGATGCTCCTCGTTGTAGGCGGGCACGATCAGGCTGAGCTGGACGGACGCATCGAGCTTCGACATGGCACGACTCCTTCGTGGAAATGTGCAAGGACGGACGGAAGGGAAAAATCAGGCGCCGCGCACGAACACGAGCCGGCGCTGCGCGGGGTAGGTCCACAGCGCGAATACCAGCGCCGCGCAGCCCAGCTTGGCGAGCACCACCGGCACGCCCAGCCGCACCGACACCAGCTGCATCGCCGCCGCCATCAGCAGCGCGGCCACCACGACGACGAAGTCGAAGCGCAGCAGCTGAAGCAGGTTGATCGGCGAGCGATCGCGGAACGCCACGTACTTGTTGATCACGAACGTCATGGCTGCGCCGGCGAGCGCTGCGATGAACGTCGCCAGCGGGACCGCCACGTGATGCCCGACCAGCAGGACCAGCAGCCCCACATCGAGGGCGGTGGCGAGGGCGCCGCCCAGTCCGGCGGCCAGCAGCGCGCGTGCATTCTTCATGACCCTGGGTTCAGCAGGCGACGTGCCATTCCCCAGGATCGCGCCAAACCCCGTGAAATTCAGGGTCGTCGGCTGACTATCGCCGCGCAAATGGTGAGGACCTGACGGACCTCGCCGCGGGCGCGCCCAACTTCGGACGGGTGGACAGGGGGTGGAAGGTGGTATGCGGAAGAGATGAACATGCGATTTCCCGCGATCTACATCTCTCACGGGGGCGGGCCGTGGCCGTTCGTGGAGACCCGCTTCGGCTCGAAGGAGATGTGGGCTCCCCTGGAGGCCTACTTGAAGTCGCTGGTCAGCGGGCTGGCCGCGCGACCGCGCGCGCTGCTGGTGGTCTCCGCGCACTGGGAAGCGCCGAAGGTGTCGCTGATGTCAGGGGACCACCCGCCGATGCTGTACGACTACGGCGGCTTTCCCGAGGAGTCGTATCACATCGAATGGCCGGCGCCCGGGGCGCCCGCGCTGGCGGAGCAGGCGCGCGGTCTGCTGGAACAGGCGGGCTTCGCCACGGCGTTCGATCCGCGGCGCGGGTACGATCACGGGACGTTCGTTCCCCTCAAGCTGGCCGTCCCCGATGCCGACATCCCGGTGCTGCAGATTTCCCTGCTGAGCGGGCTCGATCCGGCGCGGCACATCGCCATGGGGCGGGCGCTGGCGCCGCTGCGCGACGAGGGGGTGTTCTTCGTGGGCAGCGGCAGCAGCTACCACAACATGCGCGGCTTCGGTCAGCCGTCGTCGCTGAAGGCCAGCCAGGTCTTCGACGACTGGCTCGCCCAGGCGGTCACTCAGGCGCCCGCCGCCCGTGAAGCGTCGCTCGTCAGATGGGCCGAGGCGCCCGCCGCGCGCGAATGTCATCCGCGCGAGGAACATCTGCTGCCGCTCCACGTGATGGCAGGGGCGGGGTACGCCGACGAGGCCTCGATTCCGTTGCGCTGCGAGACGCTGGGCGTCCGGGTGAGCTCCGTTCAGTTCGGGGGCTCGGAGGGGTCGCGGCCCAATCCGTAGCAATTTCAGTCGCTTGAAAAAAGATCGCCCGGGGTGTCGCGCGGCCCGCGCGCCGTTCGTCGTGTCGGTGAAGGCCCGGCAGGTGCCGGATCACATCGACTGACGACCGCGGAGGATCATAATGGAAAACGTTCTCGCGTCCCCGAACCATCACCCCGTTGCCCTGCCATTCACCGTGCGTGGCCCACGCACGCTGCTGTGGACCGGCCGCGTGCTCACCGGCCTGATCGCGGCGGTGCTGCTGGTCGACGCCATCGCCAAGCTGCTTCAGCTCGCCCCGGTCGTCGAGGGGACGCAGAAGCTCGGCTTCGCCATCTCCGTCATTCGCCCGCTGGGCGTGGTGCTGGCGCTGTCGACGTTGCTGCACCTGATTCCGCGGCTGCAGCTGCTCGGCGCGGTGCTGGTGACGGCGTACCTGGGGGGCGCCACCGCCACGCTGGTCCACGCCGGCACGCCGTTCTGGTTTCCGGTCGCGATGGGCACGCTGCTGTGGATTGCTTACTATCTGCGCAGCCCGCGGCTGCGCTCTTTTCTTGCCTCGACCTCGCTCTAGACCGCCCGCCAGGAGACGACCATGCGATTCATGATCATGCACAAGAACGATCCCAAGACCGAAGCCGGCGAGCCGCCTCCCCTGGAGCTGGTCCAGCAGATGGGCGCGTTCATCGGGGAGTACGCGCAGACCGGCCGTTTCATCGACGGCGCGGGCCTGAACGGCAGCAAGACGCGCACGCGGATGATCTTTCGCGAGGGGCGCTGCACGGTGAAACATGGCCCGTACCGCGGCGAGCACGAGCTGCCGTCGTCGCTGCTGAAGCTGAAGGTCCGGTCGCGCGAAGAAGCCCTCGGCTGGGCCGAGCGTTACGGCAAGATCCTGGGCGACGGCGAGCTCGAGCTGGGGAAGGTCAACGAGCCGTGGGACATCGGCCTGATGCCGGCGCCGGAGAACCCGCCGCTGCAGATGTTGCTGATCGACAAGGCGGATCCCGCCAGCGAGGCGGGCGGGCGCAGCGCGAAGCAGAAGGCCGAGCTGACCCGGCTGAAGACCGAGATGACCAAGGCCGGCGTGCTGGTCGGGACGCTGTCGCTGCGGCCGAGCGCCCAGGCCAAGCGGCTGACGTTCACCAGCAACGAGCTGCGCGTGCTCGACGGCCCGTTCTCCGAGTCGAAGGAGCTGATCGGCGGCTTCGCGGTGATGGAGCTGTCGGGAATGGACGAAGCGATCGCGCTGTGCCGTCGCTACGCGGAGATTTTGGGGGGGACACTGGAGATCGACGTGCGGGTGGTTGATCCGAGCGACGAGCAGGCATAGACGGAGTTGCAGGAGGCAGTCATGAAGAAATTTCTCGTTCTGTACAAGGCGCCGCTGGCATCGTTCGATCAGATGATGAAGTCCACGCCGGAGCAACAGAAGGCGGGCATGGAGGCCTGGAAGGCCTGGTCGATGAAGGCGGCGTCGGCGATCGTCGACATGGGCGCTCCCCTTGGGAAGAGCCTGACCGTCTCACCGGCGGGCGCCTCGCCGAGCCGGAACGAGCTGGGCGGCTTCTCGATCATGCAGGGGGAGTCGAAGGAGGCGCTCGCCGAGCTGATGAAGGGTCATCCGCACTTCATGACCCCGAGCGGCGTCATCGAGATCGTCGACCTGATGCCGATGCCGGGCATGTGACGAAGGCGATCACGGCGGCGCGACGCGGGGTCTGACTCCCGCGGCGCGGCCAGCCAGCGGGCAACTCGGCACGACGAAGTCGGCGCGGAAGTGGTGGTTAAGGGACGACTAAGTCCCTGCCTTCGATCGGTCCCGTGGCCGCCGCCGAACGGCAGACCCCCACCGCTGAACGTCAGGACGTTAGACAGCCGGAGGAATCTCCAGGTCGCGGCAGATCTTGAGGGCCAGGAAGTCTTTGACCTCCGAGTGGCGGGGCACGGTCGAGACCTTGCGGTTGGCGCGATTCACGAAGACCGAATGCCGGCCACCTTCGCGAAGGAGCTCGCAGCCGTTCGCTTGAAGGTGTCGAATGAACTCGCGGCGCTTCAACCGGTAGCAAGCCTGAGCGGTTCACGGATGAGGTCGTCGTTGCCCGCGTCCTCGCGAGCCAGGGCACGATTCGATTCGAGAACCAACTCGACGGCTTCCTTGAGGTTTTCGCGAGCTTCCTCGAGCGTGTCTCCCTGAGTGTTGGCACCGGGGAGTTCCTCGACGTAGGCCACGTAGCCTTCGGCGACCTTCCTGTAGACAGCGGTGAACTCCAACATTCCCACAGTATAGCGGCGTCGGCGCTGTCGAACCAGGCGTTCGAACACGCCACCGTCGCGCACCCGAGTGCGAGCGCCACCGCGCGTACCCCGACGGCTCCATCGACGCACGCCTCGGTGCGTGCGCAAACGGTGCGCGGAACCGTTAATCTGCAAGGAGTCGCCCGTGACGCCACCTCGTAGTCCTGTGCCCACCGAACCCGTCCTCGATCTCGGGCGGGCTCGTGACTGGGCGACGTGGCTGGCGGCGCATCACGCATCCTCGACGGGCGTCCTTCTGCGCATCGCGAAGATGCTTTCGGGGGAAGCGGGGGCCGCGCAGGCTCTCACGTACGGCGAGGCGCTCGACGTCGCGCTCGCCTGGGGCTGGATCGACAGCCAGAAGCGCGCGCTCGACGCCTCCGCGTGGCTGCAGCGCTTCACGCCCCGCACGGCGCAGAGCCCCTGGTCGAAGCTCAACCGGGGGCGAGCCGAGGCGCTGATCGCCGCCGGGACGATGGCGCCGCCCGGTCTGGCGGAGGTCGAGCGCGCGCGTCGCGACGGCCGCTGGAAGCGCGCCTACGATGGGGCCCGGACGTCGGCAGTGCCGGCGGATCTCGCGACCGCGCTGGCGCGTGATGATCGCGCCCGCGCCTTCTTCGAGGCGCTCGATGGCGCGAACCGCTACGCCATCCTCTACCGGGTTCAGACCGCGAAGAAGCCCGAGACGCGCGCCGAACGGATCGCGCGCTTCGTCGCGATGTGCGGGCGCCACGAGACGCTTCACCCGCCGCGTCGCCGGTAGTCACGGGTCGCGGCGGTGGCCGGTCTCGCCGCTCAGAAGGCCGACAGGACGCTTTCGTCGCCAAACGCGAAGGTGAGACCGTCCAATACTAGTTCGGCGGACTCAAGCGGGCGCCGAGATGTGGTGGTCGGCCGTTGGTGCACCCGGGTCTGCTCACAGGCGAGGTTGCTGCAAACGCCCCGGACGTTGACCCTAGTCGGCGAACGATTGCCGGATGGAACACCTTGCATTCACGATGGGTTCTGGCGCAGCTGGCGAAGCCTGTCATATGACGCCGGAACGGCGGGATCACCATAGTCGCCGGCTCGGCTAACTGTTCGGATATCCTGACCTCGTGAGTCCGACTGTCTTGCGAGTCAGCGGGTATCGGTTTTACTTCTTCTCGCGTGAGGAGCCTCGGGCGCACGTGCACGTTCAGCACGCGGATGGGCAAGCGAAGTTCTGGCTGGAACCCGAGGTCGCATTGGCACAGAATTACGAGCTCAGCGAACGTCAGATCTCGACGGCGCTCAGACTTGTAAGAAAGCACCAAAATGAAATCCGCGATGCGTGGGAAAAGCACTTCGGTCGTCGAGGTGAGTAGCCTCGGCCCCGAAGGGTTCTGGTTGCTCTTCGACGAGCGAGAGCTCTTCGTGTCGTTCAAGGAGTTTCCCTGGTTCCAGGACGCCCGGATTCGCGAGATCATGCTGGTGGAGAGGCCGAGTCCGCATCACCTCCGATGGCCCGACCTCGACATCGATCTGGCCATCGAGTCCATCGAGTATCCCGAGCGATTTCCCCTCGTCAGCGGTGCGCGGCCTGAGCAGCCGTTGCACCGGTCGGGGCCGCGCGCACGTTCGAAGGGTGTCGAGACGGCAACTCGGCGGCGTCCTAGTCGCTGAACGGTCAGCGGGCGGGTCTGACCACGCCGTGGCTGGAGAGCCAGCGGGCGATTGACACACCAGTGTCGAGCGGCACGGTGCTGGACCAGGCCTGCGCGAGCGTCCGCAACGTCATGCCGGGGCCCAAGCTGCGCAGCAGCGGCGACAGCTCGTGACCGCCGAGATAGGCCACTGGTCCTTCGACGCCGGGATGGCGGAGGGCGGAGCGGAGCTCGACGTAGGCCGCGCCGAGGCACGGGAGCTCTTCCCAGCGCGCATCGGGGGAGAGCTCGACGGGTATGTCGTCTGCGACGGGCGTGCCCGACGCCGGAACCGAAGCCGTCGCGACGGCGGCGCTGGCGCGGCTGGTCCAGAACGGATCCGGCCGCCACGCCGCCGCCGTCGCGTAGTGCTCGGCGGCCCACGCGCGGTGGCGCGTCGCCGCGTCGCTCAGGCTGTCGCGATAGAAGCGCAGCGCCGCCTCGCTCGCTTCCGGCCGCCGCAGCAGCGTGTTGGCGACGATCGCCCCCGACAGCGCGGTCTGGATCGCCTTCTGCACGCCGCTCGACGACAGCGGATCGAGCGCGAGCGCCGCATCGCCAAGCTTGAGGTGGCGATCGCTCACGCAGTCCTCGTCGACGTACGCGGTCGCGTCGGTGGCGCGCGCGCTGGCGCGCAGCGCCACGTCTCGCGTGTCGCGCATCAGCGACGAGCGTTCGAGCAACGCGCGGAGGCGCGCGTCGAGCGAGATCCCCGGCTCGGTCCGGAAGCGTGCCGCGTCCACGAACACCAAGGTGTTGTAGCTGCCGTCGGGAATGGGCACGCCCCAGTACCACTCACGCGCGCCCGCTTCGATGCGCGGCCGTTCGGGCAGCCGCGCGCCGGTCCAGTAACCGTGGATGGCGATGGTGCGCGGCCCCATGGCGCGGCGATGACCGCCGAGGCGAGCCGCGCGGCCGCTGCCGTCGGCGAGGAAGCCGGCGTCGAGCGTGACCGGTCCGTCTGCCGTCTCGATGAACAGCCGCCAGCCGTCATTGGTGGCGACGCGCCGACGGACCTGCGCGGGCTGCAGCACGCGCACGCCGGCGCGTGCCGCCGCCGTCGCCAGCAGCGCGGCGTCGAAGACACCGCGATCGACGAGCATCCCCTGGGCGCGCGGGTCCTGTCGGACCGTCTCCGTCCCCTCCCAGTTGGTGTCGACGGCGTGCACGCGCGGAAACCTCGCTGCCTCCACGGCCGCGGCGGCCCCCATCGACGCCAGCATCGGCATCACCCCGGGGCTCAGCGATTCGCCCAGGCGCGCGCGGGGGAAGCGCGCCCTCTCGATCAGGCACACGTCGAATCCCAGCTGCGCCATGCGGGTGGCGAACACGCACCCGGCCGGCCCGGCGCCAATGACCACGACCGGCGTGGCGAGCCGCTTCATCGCCGGTTAAGCGACCTCCCGCGGGGCGCGGGGATCGTGGCCCAGTCCGTAAGGCGTGAGCCGCAAGTAAGCGCCCAGGCAGTAGTGCAGCCAGCCGCGGATGTAGTCGCAGGCCGGGCGGCCGCGCGCGATCACCTCGTGATGGCAGCCGCCGCCGCACAGGTAACGCGCCCAGCAGCCGTTGCACGGTTCTTGTCGATGCACGTGACGATCCTTCAGCCAGCCGGCCCGCCGCTCGAAGTCGATCCCCGTCTTCAACGAGCCCATCGCCCCCTCGGCGTCGCCCACGAAGCGGTGGCAGGCCGCCAGGTCCCCCTCCGCCGAGACGCCCAGGTAACCCGCCCCCGCGCCACAGGGGTAGGGGCGGTGGGTGCTGCGCCCCAGCTCGCGGAGCGCGTTCATCATGTTCGCGAAGGGATAGCGTTCGCCGGCGATGGTGCGGCGCTCGAACTCGCGGCCACAGTCGATCAGCTCGCCCAGCATCACCTCCAGCTCGTCGCGCGCCAGCTCGCCCGTGCCGGTGGGCGAGCGCAGCAGCGGCGAGAAGCCGACCGTATGAAAGCCGGCGGCCAGGAAGCTGTCGAGCGTCTCGCGCAGCATGAGGTTCCGCGGCGTCACGGTGACCCGAGCGGTGACCTGCATGCGGCGCTGCTTCTCGAAAAGCGGCGCCAGATTCTCCATGATGCGATCGAACGTCCCCTTGCCGCTCTTGAAGGGGCGGAGCGCGTCGTGCGCGTCGCGCGGGCCGTCGAGGCTGACCGTGACGGCGAAGCCGTGCTCCTCGAAGAAATCGGCGTCGGCCGCCGTCAACAGCGTGCCGTTCGTGGTGATCGAGAAGCCGAGCGTCACGCCCCGCTCGGCGGCCAGCCGCGCGGCACGCCGGGTGGTCTCCTGCAGCAGCGCGCGGTTGGCCAGCGGCTCGCCCCCCAGAAACGCCAGGTTCAGTCGCGCCCCCGGTGTCGCGCCGTTCACCAGCAGATCCACCGCCTGCTCCGCCGCCTCCCGCTCCATGTTGCGCATGGGGCCGCCGAACTCCCCCTGCTGGGCGTAACAGTACGTGCAGCCCAGGTTGCACTTCTGCGCGATGGCCAGCGACAGCGCGTGCAGCGGCGGGGCGTCGAGCGGCGTGTCGTCGATGTAAGGCGCGCCGCCCAGGTCCAGCTCGGCGAGCAGCGCCTCGAGCTTTCCGGTTTCCATCGCCTCCGCGAAGCGTCCGGCGAGACCCGCGTTCACGTCGAACAGGCGGCTGCCGTCGGGAAGGAAAACGTGATCCCCCGCCACCGTCGACAGCAGATGCGCGTCGGGTGCGCGCGGCCCCGACGCCGCCATGAAGGCTCGCGCGTCGGCGCGCACGGCCTCGATGCGGCCCCCCCGGGTCGCCGCCGTCATTCTTTGCTCTCGTCCGGCGCGTCCTTGCCCTGGACCGCGAAGCGCAGCCACTTCTCCCAGTCGCGAAACAGGTCGTCGTACATCACCAGCCGATCGTCGGCGTAGTCGTCGGGGACGTACGTGCCGTGGTGCTTCTTCTGCAGCCAGTTGTCACCGACGCTGGCGCCCGTGGCCGAGGCCTCGACATTGATGAAGTCGGGCCGCGCCGAGGCCCAGTAGTAGCATGAGCACTCGCGGTAGTCGTTCTGCCAGGGGGAGCACAGCCCCTGCGTCAGCTCGCCCGGCTGCGCCAGCTCGCGCGAGATCATCGCCGTGTCGGCCTCGAAGAAGGGACGGACCTTCATGGTCAGCTTGAGGTGCTTCTCGTCCTCGTCCCATCCCGGCATCTCCAGCGGGGACGGCTCGGCCGTGAAGAAGCAGGTGACGGTCTTGCCGGCGCGCTCGTGCAGCATGTCGGCGAGCAGGTTCGACCATTCGAGCGGCGCGTAGCCCAGCGGATTTCCGTCCCAGGACAGCACGGCCGATTCGGTGACGGGATCGTGCGGATTCGGGCCGATCTGCCGGGTCATGGTGACGAACTCGCGGTGCAGGCCCGTTTCCGACTTGTACTCGACGCGCAACAGGCGATGCAGCTTCAGGTCGTCGTACTTCTTGCCGTGGCCGGGCTCGACCGCCACCACCAGGTTGTCGTACTCGCGCAGCACGATCCCCTCGAACACGCGGCGCCACACCGCGCGGAAGTCGACCTCGAGTCCCGGCGTGCAGTTGCCCACCGAGATGACCGGCCGCGAGCTGACCGGGTTCCCCTTGGCCACGTGATGCAGTTCGGCCGCGCGCCGCGCCGGGTGCGCGGTGGCGCCAGCGTTGCGGGGGACCAGGCTCTTCTTGTCCACCTCGAAGCTCGTGGCGTCGGGATCCGCCTCCAGCGTCTTCATGGTGTCGGGCGGGTTGATGCCGCGCTTGGCGGCCCTGAAGAACGTGTCGATCTGCCGGTAGGTCAGCGCCAGGTAGTTGCCGTCGGCGCCGCACATCATCGCCGGCATCTTGCGCCGCCCGCTGTCGGTGAAGTCCCCCACCTGCTTCGGCTGACGGAGCAGCGATGGGAACCAGGGAGCGGCGCCGGCACGCAGCGCCATGTAGACGTTCTGGTGCAGAGCCATGATCGACAGCGTGTCGACCGTGTGGGGCGGGAA
This sequence comes from Polyangia bacterium, assembly GCA_036500205.1. Taxonomy (GTDB): domain Bacteria; phylum Myxococcota_A; class Polyangia; order Fen-1088; family Fen-1088; genus DASYCK01. The sequence continues at coordinate 18,116 of DASYCK010000233.1, forward strand.
CACCGGGCGCAGCATGCGGTAGTTGCCGTAGGCCTCCTCGGCCGGCATCGAGTCGATCTCGAGGGGGTCCCGGCCGTCGACCCGGTTGCCGTTCATGACCGCGACGTTCAAGAAGCGCACGGTCTCGAAGGCCCGCCGCAAGATGTCCTCGGCGCGCGCGCGCGTCAGCGACGGCGATTCGTCGGCCGGCACCTTGGGCCCCCAGATGACCTGATCGAGATCGTCGGCCAACGTGCGCACGAACAGCGCGTCCGGCACCACCGCCGGCGGCGCGGAGACGATGCGTCCCACCGCCGTCAGCTTGGGGCCGCGCGCTGGCGCCAGCGTCACCTCGACCGTCCCGTCGCAGGCGTCGTCGAGGTACCCGCGGCTCACCGCGATGTTGTTGTTCAGCCAGCAAGGCCCGGGGGGCACGATCGCGAACAGGGCAGGAGGCTGCGTCTCGTTGAAGAATTCCTTGAAATTCGGATCGCCGTCCCTGACCTGACGCGGGATCTCGAAGCCCACCCACGTCCCCTTCTTCCCGTCGTAGACCTGTTGCTCCTTGGGCACCTGGTAGTGTTCCGGCTCGGGCGCCGGCTGGTTCTTGGACGTCGCCTTGCCGCGCCGTCCGGCCTTCTCGTCGGCCGGGGTCTTCGGGCCATAGATGAGCCCCTTCGCCGGCGTGAAGCGGAGGCGGATCTCGGGGTATTGCAGGTTGGGCGTGATGTAGCGGACGTGACCGAAGGCGATGGTCTTGCGGGGGAGAAAGTTCTGGCAACGTCCGTCGAGCGAATGAGAGGCGTGGTCCGAGAAGGGACCAATGGATGCTTCCACGCGGTCGTGGGGCTCTTCGGTCCGCCGCTCGACCTTGCGGTTGGCGACGTGGACGGTCCAGGAGATGTCCGCCGCGCTGGCGCCACACTCCGCGAGCAGGGTCATGGTGAGCGGGCGCAGCGCCGTCTCCCCCTCGACGAGCGCCCACACCTCGAGGAACGGCGCGACGGGGCGGATGTGGTGGGTGGCGCCGTCCTCGGTCTGCTCGACCTCCTTGAAGGTGATGGCACCGCCTGCGTCTCGCGGCGGCAAG
>DASYCK010000234.1:0-5140 GCA_036500205.1 Polyangia bacterium
GATATCGAGTCGCTCCTCGACACGATCGACAGCAACTACCTCGGTTGGGCGAGCGCGATGGCTCCGAAGATCATGGGCGCTCCCGAGCAACCGCAGCTCTCGGAGGAGCTGACGAACAGCTTCTGCCGGACCGATCCGGAGATCGCCAAGCAGTTCGCCCGCGTCACGTTCCTCTCGGACAATCGTGCGGACGTATCCCGACTTCGGGCGCCGACGCTGATCATTCAGTGCAACGACGATCTCATCGCCCCCGTCGCGGTGGGAGAGTATCTGCATCGAAACATCGCCGGCAGCACCTTGAGCATCATCGAGAACATCGGTCACTGCCCGCATCTGAGCTCGCCGAGCGCCTGCTCGAAGGCCATCGATGACTTTCTGCGCCAGGAGCTTCTCTGACAGCCCCTCCGACACCGCCGCCTCCCGCGGTCGAGGCGCTCGCACTGCTGGACGCCGCCGCTTGCGGCCTGGTCCAGACCACGGAGGGGGGCGTCTTCATTCGAGTCAACCACCTCTTCTGCAAGTGGCTGGGTTATGTGGCCGACGAGCTGGTCGGCCAGCGCAGATTCCAGGATCTGCTCACGGTGGGCGGACGAATATTTCATCAGACCCACTGGGCTCCCCTGCTGCAGATGCAGGGCTCGATCTCCGAGGTGAAGCTCGAGCTGCTTCACCGAGATGGCAGCACCATACCAATCGTCGTGAACGCGCTGGTGCGTCTCGATGGTGGCGTCAAGGTTCACGAGATCGCCGCCTTCGTCGCGAGGGACCGCGACAAGTACGAGAAGGAGCTCGTCCTGTCGCGCAAGCGGCTCGAGGATCTCGTTGCTCAGGCGACGAGGCTACAGGCCGAAGCCAAGGATCGTGCCGTGTTCGCCGAACAGATGATCGGGATCGTGAGCCACGATCTGAGGAATCCTCTCTCGAGCATTCAAATGGGGACCGCCCTCATGGGGCGTGGCGAGCTGTCCCTGAACCAACAGCGGGTGCTGGGGCGCATCTCGCGCTCGGCCGAAAGGGCGACGCGGCTGATCGCGGACCTTTTGGACTTCACGCAGGCGCGGCTTGGCCACGGGCTTGCCGTCACCGCGGAAGAGCTGGATCTGCACGTTCTGGTGGCGGAGACGATCGAGGAGCTGACGACCATCTACCCGGCGCGCGCGCTGGTTCACCGGACGGTCGGGGCAGGCCCGTGCGTCGCGGATGCGGATCGGCTGGCTCAGCTGATCGGGAACCTGGTGTCCAACGCGATGGCGTATGGCAGACCGGATCGACCGATCACCGTCGTCTCGACGATCGAGGGGGACCGCTTCTCGATCTCCGTTCACAACGAAGGTGCGCCGATCCCACCTGACGTCCAGACGACGCTGTTCCAGCCCATGACGAGAGGCACCGTCAGCGTTGGCGGCGGACGCAGTGTCGGCCTGGGTCTCTACATCGTGAACGAGATCGCCAAGGCCCACGGCGGCCAGGCGGCCGTGAAGTCGCTGGCTGAAAGCGGAACGACCTTCAGCATCGCGTGCCCCGCGGTCACCCTCAGGGGAGCACGGCAATGACGGTCCGCTGAAGACAGACTTCGCTCGCGCGGCACTTGCCCTCTGCGATGGCGGCTCTTATGTGTCCCCTCATGAAGCGCGTACACGTCATCGACGAGATCACGAGCGGCATCGGGGCGGGACTGCTGGCCGGAGTCCTGGGGACGGCCGCCATGACCCTGGCCAGCACGCTGGAGATGAAGGTTCGTCACCGACCAGCGAGCAAGACGCCCGCCCAGGCCGCCGAGAAGACGCTGGACCTGAAGCCCGCCAGCGACGAAGCGGAAGCCCGTCTGTCCAACCTGGTGCACTGGACCTACGGCACCCTTTGGGGGCTGGCGCGGTCGGCGATCTCCGCCACTGGCCTTCGCGGTCCTCTCGCACCGGTCGCCCACCTGGCCGTGGTATGGGGCGCCTCGCTGGTCATGTTGCCGGCCCTGAAGCTGGCCGAGCCGATCACACGGTGGAGCGGCGGCGCCATCGGAGCCGACCTGCTTCATCACGCCGTCTACGCGGGCGCCGCCGACGCGACCTTCCGGCTCGTCGGTCCCCGCTGACGAGAGGTGCTAGATTCGAGCGCGTGGTCAAGCTGAAGCGGGCCTACGAACCTCCGTCGCGCGGTGACGGCTATCGCGTCCTGGTCGAGCGACTGTGGCCGCGTGGCATCAAGAAGCAGGACTTGGTGCTGGACGAATGGCGCAAGGAGGTTGCGCCCAGCGGCGAGCTTCGCAAGTGGTTCGGCCACGACCCGGCGCGCTGGCGGGAGTTCAAGCTCCGCTATCGGGACGAACTGAAGGTGAGCGAGGCTTCGGCGGCGTTGCGCGCCTTGGCCGAGCGGGCGACGGGACGGACCCTCACCCTCGTTTTTTCGTCCCACGACACCGAGCACAACAACGCGATCGTCCTCAAGGAGCACATCGAGCGTCTGGCGCGGGTGCGTCCGAGCACTACCACGGCTGGCCTTCCCGTCAGGCGCCGTCGAGCGCCGTCGGATCGAGCTGGCTGAGCCGCGTTTTCGATTTGAACGAAATGCCGGTTTGCGGCGACATTGGGGCATGAACGTACCCGCGAAGGGGGCATGCCTGATCGGACTGGGGGTCTTTCTGGCGTTGGTCGCGCGGCCCGCGTGCGCCGCCGACAGGCCGCTGCTGGTCGTGGTCGAGGCGCCCCCGGCGCTCGAGGTCGACGCCGCCGAGATTCGCCGCGCCATCGGCGCGGAGCTGCGCTCGGTGATGGTGGCGCCGATGAGGACATCGGCCCAAGCGCCTGAGCGCGCGCTGATCGTGGCGCTCGATCGGGAGCGCATCGCCATGTCTCTGCGGGTCGGCGACGCTACGCCCGTCACGCGCTCCATCCCCTCGCCGTCGGAACACGCCGCCCGGCTCCACGCCATCGCCTGGCTGGCCGGCAACCTGGCCCGCGATCAAGTGAGCCCCCTCTTCGCCGAGGTGGCAAGCGAGCCCCTACCGCCGCCGGCAGGTCCTGGCACGGACGGCGCGGCACCGCACTCTCCGCTTCGACCGACGCTCGAGCCCCCGCGGTTCGAGGCGCCCGCGGCGACGGTCACCGCTCACGTCGAACGGGAACCCGCGAGGCCGGCCACGTGGACGCTCGGCGTGGCGACCGGACCGGCCGTCAGCCTCTATCAGACGGGGCACACACTTCGGCAGTCCACCTTCGGATCCTGGCCAGCGAACGTCTGCGGATGGCGTCCCAGCTCGCGGCGCTGTGCCTGTCGCTGGGAAAGGTTCGTCGTGTCGAAGGCGTCAATAGGGGTCTGGATGACGTGCCTCGAAATGTCTCGCGCCGCACGGAAACACCTCGACCGAAGTGATGTCCGGGCTACGTGACTCCGCGCCTGGGCGAGCCGACCGGCTCGACCGTGGGTGGACCCCGGTCGGTCACGGGGCGTCACCGGGGGCGGCGGCAGGAAGAGAAAGCGCGGCGGGAGCGGTCGGGGCTGGCTCGGTCACGGGGGGCGGCTGCACCGCCGCGTCCGCGTCGCCCGGTCGTGCCTGGCCCGCGCTCGAGGCGGTCACGGCCGGCCGCGCGCTCGCGTGGCTTCCTCGCAAGGCGGCGCGCGCCTCCGTCGCATGCCAGCCCCGCGGCGCGAGCGTCAGGTAGCGCCGGAAAGCACGGGCGGCGGCTTCGCCATGACCGGCCCGTTGCTCGGAGAGGCCGAGGATGGCCAGCCCGTCGACCTGCTTGGCGTCGAGCGCCAGGGTGCGCCGGGCCCACCCGCGCGCCTCGTCCAGATGGTCGCGCGCGTACTCGGCCTCGGCGACCCGAAGCGCCAGGCTGGCATCGTCCGGGTGTGCGTTGAACGCGGTGGTGCATGCCGCGGCGGCCGCGCGCCATCGCTTGCCCTGGTAGCTGTCGCGACAGGCGTCGGACAAAGCGGCGCCCGGTGCCGCCACGGGGGACGACTCTTTCGCGGCGGGGAGCTCCGCCACCGTCGCGGCCAGCGCTCCGCCCGAGGCGGGGACGGCCACGGGGGGGGCCTTCTCGATCGCCGCGGGCGCCCGCTTCGGAATGGTCGCGGCGGTCGCGGCGTTCGCGGCCCTCCCGGTGCGAACACGCGGCAACACGACGAGCCCGCCGATGACCACGGCCGCCGCGACGCCCACGACCACCGCTCGCGCCTGCCACGTGTCTCGGCGTGCCCGCTCGCGCGCGGCGAGCTGGGCGACCTTGATGGCCTCCAGCGACGCACGAACGGCCTCCGGCAACGGCCGCGCCGACGGAAGAACGTCCAGCACCGTCACCGGCGCGTCATCAACCACCTCGCCGAGATTTCCATTCATCTGTCCATCGAGCCACCAGATGAGGTGCAGGGCAAATTTTTGCCTCTTCCGGGACGACCGCCCGGCGCGCGCGCGAACACCGACGACTGCTGGCCCCAGTAGCCTTCGGGCGCGCGGAAGCCGACCACGCCGGTGCGGATAGGCCAGCGCCCCTCGGGCGCGAAGAGCGTCCCGAACACTCGATCGATGATCGGCAGGTGCACGGCGAAGTTCTTGTCGATGGCGTCCGGGTCGACGGCGTGGTGCAGGTGGTGCAACCGCGGGGTCATGAGGAGCGGCTCGAGCCAGCGGAGCGACGGCCCGAAGTTCGCGTGGATGAACACCGCGTGAAAGGACGCGAACGTCACGTAGCCGAGGATGGCCGTCTGGGTGAAACCGAGCAAGGTCAGGGGCACCAGCACGAAGGCGCGCACGATGACGATCTCCGCCAGGTGAAGCCGCTCGCTGGCGAGCCAGTCCATGCGTTCGGTCGAGTGGTGCAGGCGGTGCAAGCGCCAGAACGAGGGGAAGCGGTGCGCGGCGCGGTGGATCCAGTAGAAGGCGAGGTCCGCCACGAACAGCACCAACGGCAGCTGTCCCCACAGAGGCAGCCGGCCCAGCGTCGCCGTGCCAAACGCCCGGTCGCGCAGCAACTGCCCCGGGAGCACGACCAGCGCGCTCACCACCTGGATCGAGGCGTGTCCGACGAAGGTGTAGACTGCATCGGTCGACCATCCGCGCCGGAATACGCGCTGGGTCGGATCGCGGGGCGCGACGCGCTCGAGCGGCACGAACAGGGCGGTCATGAGCAAGGCGTTCAGCAGG
>DASYCK010000235.1:0-8888 GCA_036500205.1 Polyangia bacterium
ACTCCCCGGTTACAAATTTCCGCACTGTCGTTTTTTTTTCCTGCCGGCGCCGGGTCGTTCGACCTCCTCGTGTCTCCACCACCAGGTGGCGACCCACAGAGGAGGACCGTGATGACACGAAAGATCGGATGGGTGAGCCTGGCGAGCGTCGCTTGTATGGGCGCGACGCTGGCAATTGGCGGCGTCAGCTGTATGGGCGAAGAAGACGACGCGACCACCACGCAAGTTGGGGCGCTGCTCGGGGATGCGATCCCGGGCACCAACGGCACGACGTTCGCGGCGGCGAAGGCGAACTTCGTGGCCACCGAGAGCGCCGCCGATGGCCTCGGACCCATCTTCAACCAAAACGCCTGCGCGTCGTGCCACCAAAACGGCGCGACGGGAGGCGCGGGCCAGAACATCGAGCAGCGCTACGGCACGATCACCAATGGTACGTTCAACAGCCTGGCCGCGACCGGCGGCTCGCTGCGGCAGCTGTTCGGCATCGGCGGCTTCAATGTCGGCGGCCTCAACTGCAACTCGGGCGTCGACAACAACCCGGCCGCCGGCGCGACCCTCTTCGCCGGGCGCTTGACCACGCCGCTGTTCGGTCTGGGGCTGGTCGATTCGTTGCCCGATTCCAGCTTCTCGACGCTGGCCAGCCGCGAGGCGTCGGCGATCCGCGGCACCCCGCGCATGGTACCGATCGCCTTGCCGAACCCGCTCGACAGCTCGCAGGTGACCGGCGCGAACCGCGTCGGACGCTTCGGGTGGAAGGCCAACGTTCCCAGTCTGGCGCAGTTCTCGGCGGACGCCTACCTGAACGAAATGGGCATTACCACCACCCACTGCATCAGAGGGGCGGCCAATACCGCGTTCGCCACCGAGAACCGCGCCAACCACGCGCCGACGAACGCCCTCATCAACGGCTGTCCGGACGACGCTGTGCCCGGGGTCGACGACGACTTCGCGGCCGAGAACAACCATTGCTCCGGCAGCCTCAACGAGCTCCAAGACGACGTGCGGAATTTCACGTTCTTCATGGCGCACCTCGCGCCGCCGCCGCAGGTGGCGATCACGGCGGGCTCGTCGCAGGACCGCGGCCGCACGTTGTTCAACTCGTCGACCCTCATGTGCTCGGGTTGCCACCGCTCCGACTCGGACGTCTTCGTGTCGACTTCCGCCGGCGGCATTCAGTCCGGAATCCACTTCCAGCCGTTCTCCGATTTCCTGGTGCACGACATGGGGACGGCGGCCGATCAGATCGGCCTCAATGACGGCGACTCGGTGGCCTCGACGCGCCTCATGCGTACGGCGCCGCTGTGGGGCCTGCGGTCGCGGAACCTCAAGTTCCACGACGGCCGGACCACCGACATCGCCACCGCGATCCGCGACCACAACGGCGGCTCGGTCGGGCAAGGGACCACGGCGGCCAACGCCTTCAACGCCCTCAGCTCATCCCAGCAAAGTGATCTGGTTAACTATCTGAATACCCTCTAGCCCCTAGCTACCCTTGGGGATCGCCCCGCGGTGCCGAATTCTGCGGCGCCGCGGGGCTTTTTTTTGCGCGCCGCAACAGGCGCTGACAGCCTATTTTGAGGGTGTCCCGAAAGCGTTTTGCACGTTTTTGGTAACGTCGCTCGCAGCAGGGACGTATTGATGAGAGGAGCGGCCGCCGGACAATGAAGTATCACGCGACGCGACGTTCATGAGCGACCACATTGCGGACCGCGCCGGGTTCCTGGCCTCCCTTCCCAGGAACGACCCCGAGCGAAAGCTGGCCGAGGAGCACGCGCACGCCTGCGCCGGCTGCCGCGAGGCGTTGGACGAGGGGGGGCGGCTGGTCTCGCTGTTGCGCCGGGCGCTGCCGGCCACGCGGCGCGAGGCCATCGCCCGCCCGGTGCCCGCGGCGCGCGAGGCGCCGAGGGCCGCCGCGATCGCTCGCCAGCTCGCCTGGGCGACGACGGGCGCGGTCGTCCTGGCCTGGCTATTCCAGCTCACGGTCGGGGGCGGGTTCCGGCTCGACCTGGACTCTGCGCTCGAGTCGCTCGCCATGCTGGCAGTCGCGATCGGCTGCGTCACGCTGCTGCGGGGGAGCCCGCGACTGGCGCTCGGGACGGTGGTGGTCACCTCCGCGCTGTTCGCCACCCTCGCCGGGTCGGCGGCCGGCCTGGCGGTCGGGATCGGAATCCGCTGCACCTTCCGCGAGCTGTGGGCGGCGGGGCTCACCTGGCTGTGCGTCTGGGCGGTGGGTCGGCGCGCCGGCGTCACCTTCGACCGGTCGAAGACGACGGCGGTCGTGGCCGCGGGGGCGCTGGCGGCGCACGCCGGGCAGCACCTCGCCTGCGCCGTGCCGCACTCGGATGCCCACCTCCTGGTCTTTCACTTCGGTGGTGTTCTCCTGGCCATCGCCGCGGCCGCGGTTGGGACGCGGCGCGGACCCTCGCACCTCATCGCGGCCTGAGCTCCACGGTCCGTGGGGCCGGCGGCGCTTGAGACGCGCTCAGCCGCGCTGTGACGCTCAGCCGCGCTGCGAAAGGAAGGGACGCAACGATTTCCTGAGTCGCTCGTACGCGCGGGAGGCGCGAACGCGCACGGCGCCGGGCGAGGTCCCTAGAACCTCGGCGATCTCCTCGAAGGTCAGCTCCTCGTGGAGGTGGAGGTGCAGCACCGCGCGCTGGGACTCGGGGAGCGCGTTGACCGCCGCGCGCACGGCTTCGACGTCACCGCCGGCGCTCGAATCGGGCAACGGGGTGCGCTCGTCCGCGCGCTGCGACTCCGCGTGCTCCAACTCCAGCTCACCCACGTGCGGCGGGAGCCGGTAGCGCCGTCGCAGCTCGTCGCGCCGCACGCCGGCGGCGATCGTGAACAGCCAAGGCTTGAGGGGCCGGTCGGCGCAGTAGCTCTCCCGCGCGCGGTGGAGCTTCAGAAAGGTGGTCTGGGTGAGGTCTTCGGCGAGCGCCGGGTCGATGAACGAGCGCAAGAAGAATGCCCGAAGCTTGGGGGCCAGCAGCGCAAACAACTGCCGGAAAGCGATCTCGTCGCCCCCGACATATCTGGCCATGAGCCTCTCTTCGGTCGTTGTTGCCGCTTGCGACATGCCGGCCGGCATGAACCACCTCGACGAACCTACGTGGGAGCTGCGTATTCGGCCTCCTGCGAAGCGATCGATTCCGCCGGGGCTCAAAAGCCCGTCCTAATCCCGCCGCGGATCGAGCTGGCAATACAGGCGCCCCCGATCCCGGCGGATAGATCTTCCTCGCGCAGGAGTTCGTCCGCGCGTGTGAAAATGTTACAGGAAATCAGCCCCCCCGGCCCTGTAGCAGGTTGGAAAAATCGGCCGACCTCAGGCGCGCGGCGCGTAACAGATCGGGACGGATCGCGTACTTCCAAGAGCCTTCCGCGCCCCTCGTGCTTCGAGCGCGTCTTTCGCGGAGAGGTCATCCAACCATGTCGTGCGTGGTTGGGGGCGAGTGGTTTTCGTCAATTCAAATGCGTCACCCCCTGCGCAAAACGAGCCCCGACGAGATCAGCAACGTGCGCTCCGCCGTGCGGGTGGTGTTGCGCCGGCTGGTCGGGTCCGAGGACCCCGAGTACGAGGACCTCGAGCAGACCTCGATCGAGAACGTGCTGGTGACGTTCGAACGGGGGAAGTTTCGCGGCGAGTGTCCCAAGGGGGGCTGGGCGGCGGTCATCGCGCGCAACGTGGCCATTGACGCCATCCGGGCCCGCAGCCGGGAGCGCCAGCTGTTCGCGCGCGATCTCGGTGACCTGGTGGCCGCCGACGATCTTCGCGGCCCGGCGGAAGGGAAGGCCGGGCCCGAGCATCTGACCGGTGTTCAGGAGCGCGTCGCGCGCGTCAAGAGCGCGCTGCTCGGCCTCGGGATGCACAAGGCGAACGTCATCTTCCTTCACGACTGGCTCGGGCACGAGCTGGGTGACGTCGCGGAGATACTCGGAATAACGGTCGCCGCGGCGCAGTCACGGCTGGTGCGGGGCCGCCGCGAGATCATCGAGCAGATTGACCACACCCCCCCACCCCGGCCGGGATGAAATCCTCGGGCAGCGCGGTTCAGGTCCAGCCGGTGTGGCACGTCGGTTCCGTGTCCCTATGCTAAGTTAGGCGTCAACTCCGGGCGCCGCGTCGTCGAGGCCGCCCGCGCAGGAGGTCCCCTATGTCCGCATTCGGAACGTTGACGCTACTCATCGCGTTGGTCGTGGCGACCTACGCCGGTGTGGCGTCCTTGATCGGCGCCCGGCGCAGGAACCGCCGGCTCATCGAGTCGGGGCGGGCGGGGGTCTACGCCCTGGCGGCCGTGCTCGGGCTGTCATCGGTGGCGCTCCTCTACGCCTTCCTGTCGCACGACTACTCAATCAAATATGTGCACCACTACTCGGACGCCGCGTCGCCGCTTTTCTATCAGATCACCGCCTACTGGGGCGGCCTCGACGGCTCGATCCTCTGGTGGGTCTTTCTGCTGTCGATCTTTTCGGCGGTCGCGGTGTACAGCAACCGAGACCGCCACCGGGAGCTCCTGCCGTACGTCGTCACCGTGCTGATGGCGATCGCCGACTTCTTCCTCTACGTGATCGTCTTCCACAAGAACCCGTTCGACAGTTATCTGACGGACATCCCGACGGTGGGGAAGGGGCTGAACCCGCTCCTCCAGAACGCCTACATGGTCACCCACCCGCCGGCGCTCTACACGGGGTTCGTGGGGATGAGCATCCCGTTCGCCTTCGGGATGGCGGCGCTCATCTCCGGGCAGCTCGACGACGCCTGGATCGCCTCGGTCCGCAAGTGGACGCTGGGGGCCTGGTTCTTCCTGTCGATGGGCCTGACGCTGGGGATGCTCTGGGCCTACGAAGAGCTCGGCTGGGGGGGCTTCTGGGGCTGGGACCCGGTCGAGAACGCGGGCTTTTTGCCCTGGCTGACCGCCACCGCCTTCCTGCACTCGATCATGATCCAGGAACGCCGCGGGATGATGAAGATCTGGAACGTCACCCTCATCATCCTGACGTTCTTCCTGACCATCTTCGGGACGTTCATGACCCGCTCGGGGATCGTGCAGTCGGTGCACGCCTTTGGTCAGGACACCAAGCTGGCCTGGATCTTCACCATCTTCATGGCGATCACGCTGATCGTCAGCTTCGGGTTCGTCATCAAGCGGATGCCCGAGCTGCGGTCTCGCGCCACGCTCGACTCGTGGATCTCGCGCGAGGCGGCGTTCACGGTCAACAACTGGATCCTGCTGTTCGCGGCATTCTTCATCATGTTCGCCACGATGTTCCCGACGATCTCGGAGGCGCTGACCCACCAGCGGATCACGGTCGGGCCGCCGTTCTTCAACAAGTGGATGGTGCCGATCGGTCTGGTGCTGCTGTTCTTGACCGGCGTCGGCCCGCTCATCGCGTGGCGCAAGGCGACGGTTTCTCATCTGCGCTATCAGTTCTTCTGGCCCAGCCTGACCGCGGGGGTGACGATCGCGGTCTGCCTGGCGGCCGGTCTGGGTGAGGCGCCGGCCGGCGTGATCTGCTTCGGCTTCTGCGCCTTCACGATCGCCACCATCACCCAGGAGTTCGCGCGCGGCGTGGCCGTGCGCAAGCGGAACACCCAGCAGGACGCGCTGTCGTCCTTGATGGGGATGGTCATCCGCGGCAAGCGGCGCTACGGCGGCTACATCGTCCACGTGGGCATCGTGCTGATGTTCATCGGCTTCGCCGGCACCGCGTACAAGAAAGAGACCGACGTCAAGCTGATCCCCGGCGCCGACGCCACCATCGGCAAGTACAAGGTCCACTTCTCGCGCATCGCGCACGAGGAGGACCGCCAGAAGGAGATGGTCACCGCGCTGGTGACCGCCTACAAGGACGGCAAGGAGATCGACCAGATGCGGCCGGCCAAGTGGTTCTTCCACAACCACGAGAGCGAGCCGACCACCGAGGTGGCGATCCGGCGCGGCCCGGCCGAGGACCTCTACATCACGCTCGGCAACTACGATCTGGCCGAGGGGAACGTCACCTTGAAGCTGGTGGTGAACCCGGTCGTCGATTGGATCTGGTTCGGGTTCATGCTGCTGGCGATCGGGACCGGCATCGCGCTCCTGCCGGAAGCCCTGCTCGAGCGGCTGACGGCCGGGGTGACGGTGCCGGCGGGGCGCGCGGCCGGCACGGCGGGGATGGTCCTGCTGCTGGCCGTGGGCGCCGGCGGCGTGGTCATGCTGCAGGCGCGCCCGGCGGCGGCGCAGCAACCGGAACAGCAGCCGCAACAGATGGAACAGGCCTCGGAGGACGCGCCCGAGCCGGTCGGCGTCGACGAGAACTGGTTGGTGCGCAACATCATCTGCCAGTGCGGGACCTGCCGGCACAACCTGCTCGAGTGTGAGAGCGACGGCTGCGGCCACGCCGTGCGGGACCGGATCGAGATCCGGCAGCTCCTCAATCAACATCGGACGCGCGACCAGGTGATCCAGTACTTCATCAAGAAGTACGGCGGCCAGGTGGCGCTGGCGGCGCCGCTCGACCGCGGCTTCAACCGGTTGGCCTGGCTCTTTCCCTACAGCATCGGCATGGTCGCGGCGGTAGGCCTCGGCTATGGTGCCTACCGGCTGGCCAAGCGCGCGCCGACCAGCGGACCCGCGGCCGAAGACCCCAAGATCTCCGACGATGAGCTCTCCGATAAGCTCGATGACGAGCTCCGCAATCTTGACTGAGTCCGAGGCCTCCGGGAAGACGGAGCAGCCCCGCAGGCGCGTGCCGCTTTGGATCCTGGCGCTGGCCGGCGCGGGGGCCGCCGCCCTCTATGCCTTGCTGGTCGAAAAGATGCGCTTCGGCCCCCCGCTGGTGATGCTCTCGCTCGGGGGCATGACGCTGGCGCTGACCGGCGCGGCCCTGGTGCGGATGATCGATCCTCTGACCGGCGAAGGCGGCACCACGGGAACGGTCGCGCGCGGCGGGCGGCGGAAGCGTGAGCTCGAGCGCGAGAAGCAGCTGGTGCTCAAGGCGATCAAGGAGGTCGAGCTCGACTACCAGATGCGGAAGATCGCGGAGCGCGACTACCGCGAGATGATCGAGCGCTACCGGACGCGCGCCATGCGTCTCATGACGGAGATCGAGGCCGGCGACGACTTCCGTTCGCTCATCGAAAAAGAGTTGGCCATGCGCCTCAAGCTGGAGGCGGTCAAGCCGGTGGCCGAGCCGTCGGGGCTGGGCGCGGCGTCACCCAGCGCGGCCGTCGTCGCGCCGAGCTTGGCCGGGGACACGCGTAAGGTGCTGGTGAACCCCCAGGCCGGGGAGGAGAAGGCGCTGCGCCACGGTCTCGACGGCCAAGAAGGATCCGCCCACGCGGCTCGCGTGGCCTGCGCGGGCTGCGGCACGCTCAACGACGACGACGCCCGATTCTGTAAGAAATGCGGAGCCCAGCTCGCCTCCTGATCGCGGCCGCGCTGGTCCTCGGGGCCGCGCCCGCTGCACACGCCCAGCCGATGATGGGGGGGGGCGGCGGCATGCCCAACCTGCGCGAAATCGTCGGGCGGCCACTTCCGGACAGCGGCATGCCGACGGGCACGGTCAGCGTGCGCGTGGCGCGGCGGATGCCGGCCAACGGCCTGGCCGGCGCCGAGGTCAGCGCGGTCATCAAGAACGCGGGCGGTGACCTGCGCAAGCGGACCGAGACGACCGACGCCGACGGGCGGGCGATGTTCGAGGGGATGAACGCCGGCGACGAATTCCATGCCGAGGTGACCGTGGACGGCGAGCACCTCGAGACGCAGACCTTCACCATGCCGCCGGTCGGCGGGCTGCGGACCATGTTGATCGCGGCGCTCGGCTCGGCGGGCGGGCCGCCCGCCGGAGGCGGCGAGGGCGCGCCGGCGGCGGGAGGCGGCGAGGGGTTCACGCTGGGCGCCACCGCCGGCGTTGCCGTGAGCGACAGCAGCCTGCCCACGGGACGTCTCGAGGTGCACCTCTTCGACGAGGACGGCGCGCCGATCCCGGACCACGCGGTGCTGCTGGGGATGGTCGACAAGGCGAACAAGATCGACGTCCGCCACGGCAAGAGCGACGCCCAGGGGATCGCCCACTTCACCGACCTGCCGCGCGGCGACGGGACTGGCTACGCAGCGATACTCGAGTGGCACGGGATGCGCCTCGGAACCGCGCCCTTCCCGATGCCGGACAAGGGCGGGGCGCGCGCGGAGATCCGGGCGCTGGCGCGCACGGCCGACCCCGCCGTGATGACCATCGGCGGCGGCGGCCGGATCATCATCCAGATGCACGAGGACAACCTTCAGTTCCTCGAGATGTTCCCGCTCGAGAACACCTCGGAAAAGATGTTCGACCCGGGCCCGGGCGCGCTGGAGATCCCGCTGCCCCAGGGGTTCGTGGGGGCCGAGGCGCAGGAGAGCGACCGCAAGATCGACGTGCGCCAGAACCACGGCATGGCCGTCCACGGCGTCTTCACGCCCCAGCGCTCGATGGTGGGGACCACCGCCAAGAACGCGGGCAACGAAGTGGTGTTCGGCTTCGTGCTCCCCTACCATGGAGCCACGCGCGCCTTCGCCCAGTCGATGCCGAATGGGATAGGGCCGTTCACCTTGATCACCGAGCAGATCCCGGGGCTCACCGTCAGCGGGCCTGGCATCGGCGAACGACAGGAGCGCGAGCTCAGCGGGCGCAAGTACTGGGTCATGCCGGGCGCCCAGATTCCCCCGGGGGGCGTCCTCGAGTTCACGCTCGACGGCCTGCCGTCGACCGACGCGACTGGCCGCAACGTGGCGGGCGTGCTGGCGCTGCTGCTGGTGCTCGGCGCGATCGTCTTCGGCCGGCGCCCGGCCGCCGACGGCAACGGGCCCCAGGGAGGCGACGACGTCGGCGGGCGCGACCGGCTGGTCGACCGTCGCGAGGAGACC